>CAYZYG010000118.1:0-15008 GCA_964481395.1 uncultured Vicinamibacterales bacterium | reverse complement strand
AGATCGACGGGGCGCTCGCGCGCGCGAAGGCGGGGGAGTCGTTCGAGAAGATCGTCGGCGAGCTGTCCGATTCACCGTCGAAGGCCAACGGCGGCCTCGTCGGGCCTCTCAACGAGGATGAGTTGGCAGCCGACATCCGCAAGCTCATCGACCCGCTGAAGCCGGGCGAAATTACGGACGTCTTCCGCACGCCCCGTGGCTACGCCGTGTTCAAGCTGGAGTCCGCCACCGAGGTCGAGGTCAAGACGTTCGAGGCCGCGCGCGACCAGATCGCCGACCGCGTCTTCCAGACCAAGCGCCGGGCCGAGTTCGAGAAGTACATCCGCAAGCTCCGCACCCAGGCCATCATCGAATGGAAGAACGCGGAGATGCAGAAGCTCTACAACGCCGCCGTGAACGCGACGCCGGGCCAAACACCCCCGCTTTAGCGCGGGTCCCGTCCAGGGGTTGTGCTGGAGACCCCCGCTTTAGCGCGGGTCTCGTCCGGGGGTTGCGCGGGAGTTCTCCCGGGGTTGGGAACTCCCATAACTGGTCCCCGGTCCCTGGTCCCAGGTCCCCGCTCTTACGCCCTCACCAGCCTCGTCCGGCCTCCCGCCGGAAGCTGGACCGCGTTGCGCGTGTCGACCAGGATCCCGACGTTCGCGTAAAGCGAGGCGTCCTTGAACGCCGCGTGCGCCGTCGAGAGCACAACCACGTCGTACTGACCGAACGACTCGGCCGTGCAGGGCACCGACTCGAGCGCGATCTGGTGCTTCCGGCCCGGACGCGCCTTCGGGAAGAACGGATCGCAATAGGACACGTCGGCGCCGGCCTCCTGCAGCAACTCGATGATCTCGTAGGACGGCGACTCGCGGTCGTCGTCGATGTTCTCCTTGTAGGAGAGTCCCAGCACCAGGGCCCTCGATCCGCGGACGCTCCGTCCCGCCTCGTTCAACGCGTGGGCCACCTTGCCGACGACGTAGTGGGGCATGTGGGTGTTGATCTCGCCCGCGAGTTCGATGAAGCGCGTCCAGGCGCCGTACTCCGCCGCCTTCCACGACAGGTAGAACGGGTCGAGCGGGATGCAGTGGCCGCCGAGGCCAGGCCCCGGATAAAACGGCGTGAAGCCGAACGGCTTGGTCTTCGCCGCCTCGATGACCTCCCAGATGTTGATGTCCATCCGGTCGAACGTCATCTTGAGTTCGTTGACGAGGGCGATGTTGATCGAGCGGAAGATGTTCTCGAGGAGCTTCGCCGACTCGGCCACGCGCGCCGACGACACCGGCACGACCTTGTCGACGGCGGCCTCGTAGAGCGCGACCGCCGCTTCAGTCGATTCGGGATTCACGCCGCCCACGACCTTGGGAATGCTCTTGGTATGGAACGTCGGATTGCCCGGATCCTCGCGCTCGGGCGAGAAGGCGAGCAGGAAGTCGTCCGGCGTCTTCAGGCCCGTCGCTTCCAGCACCGGCTGCACGTCCGTGTCCGTCGTGCCCGGGTACGTGGTCGATTCCAGCACGACCAGTTGCCCTCGCCGCAACCGCTTCGCCACGGCGTGAGCGCTGTTGAGGACGAACGAGAGATCCGGCTCGCGGTGCGTGCCGAGCGGTGTGGGCACGCAGATCAGAATCGCATCGCAGGTGGCCAGTTCGTCGAAATCCGTCGTCGCGCGGAAGCGACCGCTCTTGATGGCCTCCGCCACGCGCGCGGCGCCGATGTGCTTGATGTAGGACTCGCCCCGGCTGAGCGCGGCCACTTTTGCCGGATCGACGTCGAGACCGACGACCGGAAACCCGGCCTCCGCGAACACCAGCGCCAGCGGCAGGCCGACGTAACCCTGGCCGATGATGCCGACGGTGGTCTCGTGCGACTTGATGCGATCGATCAGAGCGCTCACGGGTATCTCCCTTGGGTGAAACTGGACTCCGGTGGCGTGCGGCCGCGCAATCCGAGCCCGTCCCGCCCCGGCAAAGCCTTCTATCGTATCGCAACTCCGGGAACACCCCCGCTCTACAGCGGGGGTGTTCGGCACGCGACGACATCGTCGCCGGGCGCGGCGGAGTGGGGCGGCGCGACGCTGGGATTCGGCGTCTCGACAATGCCGTTGGGACCGGCGGAGAGGACGCAGACGGCCCCATGGCCGGTAATCGAGACGACGTAGTGGTTGCCCCAGGGGTCCGGTCCGAAGGGATTCGCCAAACTGGGCAGCGGCGCGACGGAGACGCCAGCGAGCCAGGCAGCCTCCGGCGCGGATCTGGGAATCGCCCCCGGGCCGTGGAACACGCGCGGGCCCACGGCGCCGGACGGCACGGCGAACTCTTCCGCGATCCGCGCGACGTCAGCCTCGGCAGCGGCGATCCGCTGTTGGTGCACGTGCCGCGCCGCCAGCGGCGGCACCACGAACGTCAGCAGCAGAATGGTGACGAGCGCGGCGACCAGCCTCGTTCCGCTCATTAGAATCAGAGGTCCTTTCCCGATCCGCGCGCTCCAGAGGTCGAAAGGGTAGGGCGCGTTCAGCTTGCCGCGCCGCAGCCCGTCAGGGCGAAGGCGGGCCGAACGCGCCGACCCGGTGCAGTGGGACCGGGGTCATCCACAACTGATCCCCGGTCCCCGATCCCCGGTCCCCGTTTTCCTACCGCCCCCGCATCGTGAACACCGTGCCGATGGTGCGCAGCGCGATCCACGCATCGAACAGAAACGAGCGGTGCTTGATGTAGTACAGGTCGTACTCCAGCTTCCGCGCCGCGTCGTCCATCGAACCGCCGTACCGCTGGTTGACCTGCGCCCAACCGGTCAGGCCCGGCCGGACCATCAGGCGTGCCCGATAGAACGGGACCTCGCGCTCGAGCTCCGTGACGAACTCCGGACGCTCAGGCCGCGGCCCGACGATGCTCATCTCGCCGCGGAGGATGTTCAGCACCTGCGGCAACTCATCCAATCGCGATCGGCGCAGCCATCGTCCGACGCGCGTTGCGCGCGGGTCATCGGCGCTCGCCCACCGCGGGCCTTCCGCTTCCGCGCCCCTCACCATTGTCCGGAACTTGATGACGTCGAACTCGCGGCCACCCGCGCCCACACGTCGCTGGCGGTAGAAGATCGGCCTGCCCGAGTCGAGCCCAATCAGCAGCGCGACGAACGGGAGAACAATGAGCAGGAGCACGAGGCCTGCGGCCGCGCCGAGCATGTCCACCAGTCGCTTGGCCAGACGCGACGCATCTCGCGTTCGGACCCACTCTGGCAGCGATGTGAACATCCAGTCGGGTGGGAGATGCTCGATCGGCACCCGCAGCAGCCGCTGCTCGTACTCGACCGCCAACGGGACGATGTCGACTCCCAGTTCCTGGCATCGCACCAGTGCCTGCATCGTCTCAGCGGAAAGCGGGCCAGGAGTCGCCAGCACGATCTCGGAGATCCCGCGCGAGCGGACGGTCGTCTCGAGTTCGCCTGCAGCAGACGACGCGGCGTCGCCTGCCAGCTCGACATCCGGCGCGTGATCCCGAATCAGGCTGGCCATCTGCGCGGCAGCGTCGCCAGACCCGAGGATGAGCGCGCGGCGACGGAGGGCGCCGCGCTGCGCGGCAAACAGGTAGGAGAGCCGCCACGCCAGCGTCAGCAGCCCGGCTTCCCAGAGGAAGTACAGCGCCGGAAGCCGCGGCAGGAGGGACGGCGGCGCATAGAAGTAGGCCAGCAGGTACGCGCCGGCCACGGTCGCGCCTGCGATGAGAAGCGCGCGCCACGTGGCCTCGATGGAGAGCGCCACCCGCAGGCGGCGAGATGGGGTGAGCAGCAAGACCCATGCGGGAACCAGCGCGAAGAACGCCGCCCAGCGGACAACGAACGCCACGTCGAAGGGAAACCCGGTGGTCAGGCTCCAGATCCAGAGCGAGGCCAGCGCGGCGATGGCGGCGGCAGCCGTATCGCCCGCCAGGAGCAGCAGACGGTGCTCCGAACGCTGCAATCCCCGCGCGGGCGTTTCTGTCATTGTCGGGGCTCATTGTAGCCGCTGACGCGGAACCCGCGGTATACCCGCGGTTTGCACAACCCGCGGTTTCCCCGCGGTTCGGTCACGTTACAATGACCCGTCATGCGTTTACGCTTCCCTCTCCTCGTTCTCGTGGCGTGGCTGGCCGGTGCCGGTCTGGGCGTTGCGCAGGTGCAGAGCACGCGCGTGGGTCCGTTTGCCGTGGACGTCCACGGTGTGATGGCCGCGTACGGCCCAACCGAGGAGCAGGCCGCGGTGCTGGGCTACAACACGGGAGACCTGCCCTCGAAGGGCTTCGGGCTCGACGTCGGAGCGCACTGGTACCCGGTTCGCCTCGGACCGGTCACGCTCGGCGTCGGAGGCAACTACCTGTGGTCGAGCGGTAGCAGCAATCCGACCGACGAGAACGGCGAACCGACCGGGAGGGCCGCCGATACCCGGCTGAAGGCGATGGCTGCGCAGGTGTCGCTCAACTTCGGCGGGGAGGGTGGATGGAGCTATGTGAGCGGCGGGATGGGCGTCTCAACGTTCACGATCGCGACCGAGGCGATGCCCGCGCCAGAGAATCCCGCCAGTCGCACGACCATCAACTTCGGGGGCGGGGCCCGGTGGTTCCTGCGGCGCCACGTCGCATTTTCGCTTGATCTACGCTTCTACCGCATGCCGGCAGTGACGTCTGACACGGTGGACCCCGCGGCCGCGGCAACCATGCGGGTCGTGTTTGGCGCCGGCGTGTCGTTCAGGTAGCCCGCGGCACGCAACTCCGGGGTCACCCCCGCTCCAGAGCGGGGGTGTTGTACGCCTCGACGGCCTGGGGCGTGCCGAGCAGGTCGGCCTCGCCGGTGATCCAGCCGGACCAGCCGCACTGCTGGCACTGGCATTCACGCCGCCAAACGAGGTGGCCCTGGACTTTCTCCCACCATCTCGTCTTCCGGGCCTTGAGCTTGTCTGATTGGCAGATTGGACACGTCGGCACGGCAGGGCTCCTTGGGGCTAGGCCACTAATATCTGCCCGGATCCCACGCCCGGCAAGCGACAGAATGCGACATCAGGCGGCATGGCGCGATTTGACGCGTCCATGAGAAGCGCCTCCTGTCGCCGGGTCAACCAGACTGGTGCGTGGGCCCTTCGGAATTCTACTTGGGGTTTGGGAGATGGAACAACCCCGCGGTACACCCGCGGTTCGGAGTGAGGCATACTACTCAGCCTATGCCCCGCGCAGGCACCAGCTTCAGAACCCGCGGCACGTCCGCGTTCGTTCGTCGCTTCGTCCTTCTGCCGCTGACACTCCTCGGTGCGCTGACGCTGCTGGCCGCCGTGTGGCTCATCCTGGACTGGCCGATCCTCATCGACCGCTACCTCGTCATCAACCAGCCGCCCGCGCCCGCTCGGGCCATCGTCTGCATCGGCGGGGGCATCGGCAGCCACGAGTTGCCGCTCGACGCGGGATGGCAGCGCATCTACACTGCCGTGCAGCTTCACGCCGACGGCTTCGCCCCTGTGGTGATTTTCAGCGGGGGCGGGGGATCGCGGCTCAGCGAGGCTGAGGTCTACGCCGAGGCGGCCGGTTGGTTGGGCCTGCCCCGCGACGCGGTCGCGCTCGACCCGTTCACCGGCAGCACGGCGGAGCATCCCGCCAACCTGCTGCGCGTCGAGGGCCTCGGCATCACGCGCGACACGCCCCTGCTCGTCGTCACGTCGCCGCTGCACGCGCGGCGGACGGAGCTCTGCTTCCGCAAGACCGGTTTCACGAACTTCAGGATGGTGACCTCCTGGGTGGCGAGGAAAGCAGGCCCGGAGGTGGTGCGGGATCGGCGGGCGTCAGCGGTGCCGGCGTATCACCCGAACAACAAGCGATACGATCATCCGCTGAACCGGCTGCGGTGGGGTGTCGACACCGTCTTCATGGCGCTGAACGAGTGGGCCGCGCTCGCGGTCTACAAGGCTCGCGGGCAGATCTGAGGCAAGCCCGACTTCGCCAAACTCCCGGATCAGACCCGCTGTAGAACGGGGGTGTTCGGCACAAGTTCGTGAACATCAGCCGGGAGCGCCGCGCGGCCGACGTTCGCTCCGCACTCGACCTGCTCACGCGCAGCCGCATGGTCCATCTCGTCAGGCACACGGCCGCCACCGGGGTGCCGCTGGGTGCAACCGCGAGCGACAAGGTCTTCAAGGGCATCCTGCTCGACATCGGACTGGCCAGCCAGCTCTGCGGTCTCACCCTGCTGTCACCCGAGCAGCTCCTCGTCGTCAACGAGGGCGGCCTGGCCGAGCAGTTCGTGGGCCAGGAGCTGGGACGGCGTCATCAGCGAACCTCCAGCAGGCGTGCCCGGCGATCGCGCTCGAACGGCTCGAGGTCGCCCGCGCGGCGCAGGACGAAGAACTGGTAGCGGGCCTCGGCTGCTCGGTCGGCCGCATGCAGGAGCTCGCCCGAGACCGCCGCCAGCAGCTGGTCCCCCGGAACCGTCGGCGACGACTACCACACGCGCGTCACCGCCAGGTGGTCGAAGACCTCGTCGTTGCTGGCGAGCAACAGTCCCTCTGCGATGGCCTGGGCCGCGAGCATCCGGTCGAACGGATCACGGTGGTCAGTGACGAGGCGTCCGGCGCGTTCCGCATGGTCGAGGCTGATCGGCAGGGGGGTGAAGCCCTGGCTCGCGACGGCACCGGCGACGTCCGCAGCCACCTGTTCCGCTCCTGGGAGTTTCCCCAGCCGCCACTTCGTGGTGATCTCCCAGGCTGACGCGGCGCTGACGAGCACGTCAACCTGTTCATCCCCGATGAGCGCGCGTGCCCGCTTCGACAGGCGGCGGTCTCCATCCAGCCACCACAGAAACGTGTGAGTATCGAGCAGAAGCCGCACCCCGTCTACTCCCACCCCGTCAGTTCTTCATCCGGCAACGGCTCGAAGAAGGCGTCGCTCACGCGAGCCCGGCCGGCCATGGCGCCGAACGCGCGCGTCGGCTGGTGTGCCGACACCGGCACCAGACGGACGACAGGCGTCTTGCCGCGGGCGATGACGATCTCCTGCCCCGCCAGCGCCTCCGCGATCAGCTTCGAGAGCGTCGTTTTCGCGGCGTGAACCGTGACGATTTTCATGGAGATCACTATAGCTAAGTGACTTAGCTAATTCAATTCGAACCGGCAAGGGGCGCAGGGGCACGTCGGGAGCCGGTGCGAAATGGTCCGGATCCGTACGCTGCCGGGAATCCTCGTACTTCACTGTGGTCCCCCCTTGCCGACGACACGCCATTCTCTGCGGCATCGGTCGAAGACGACGATGCCATCGTCCGGGAGGGAAGGCAAGGAAAGACCCGTGCCAGATTCCAGGCTCGAACTCCGGGATCACCCCCGCTGTAGAACGGGGGTGTTCGAGTCCGAGTCACCACCGAGCAGGCGCTGCAGTACGGAGGTGACCTCTCCCGCATCCGCCTCGCCCAGGTGCCCGAGCACGCCGCGAACAAGGCGATGATCCAGCGTGAAGAGCTTCCATCGGACCACGGAGGCGACGGGGAGTCCAGCGGCGGCGAGGTCACGGATGGCGCAATCCAGAGGCCACGTGGCGTGGCTCGCAGACGTAATCATCGCCATGACCGAGTGGCCGGCCGGGTGGTTGAACGCGGCTCCGTCAGACAGCACCAGAGCGGGACGGTTCTTTGTCGCCTGGCGGTCGGCGAAGGGAAACGGCACCCGCACGACGTCGAAACGCTCATAGCTCACGGTACGCCTCGTCATCGGCGGAACTCGACCATTCGCCGAGCGTGCCATCCAGAGCCTGTAAGTACGCCAAGTCGACGGGCTGGACCTTCCGGACCTGGACAACGTGTCCATCGCTCTCCCACAGCAGCAGGTCGCCGGGTTCGACACGAAGCGCCGCCCGCACTTCACGTGGAATCGTCGTCTGTCCTTTGGCTGTTACTTTTCCTACTGTAGTAATCATCGTTCTTATCCCACATTCTGGCGAGTCTTACTTCCTTACTTTACTGCGTTGCAAATATTCCTGTCAATCAGCGGCGGTCCGGAGGTGACGCTCGCCGTGTCCTGCCCGACTGGGCAACTCCGGGATCACGCCCGGTGTAGAACGGGGGTGTTCTGGGGTAATCTCGTCGGGATGGGTCTGGCTCGACTGGCGCGTGTCGGGGTGGCGGCAGAGTTGCCGCTGATCCTGCTCATGTCGCCCCTCCTGATGTTCCCGACGCCGCGGCGGCTGCTCGTCCTGGCCGTGGTGCCCGTCGTGTGGCTGGCCGCCCGCATCGCCACCGGGCGCATCGTCCCGAACACCCCGCTCAACTCTGCGCTCTGGGTCATGCTGGTGATGGTTGGCGTCAGCCTGTGGGCGACGTTCGACATCATGTTCAGCCTCGGCAAAGTGTCGGGCGTCGTCCTGGGCGTGCTGCTCTTCTGGGCCTCGACGCGCTGGATGACGAACCCGCGCCGCCTGGCCGTCGGCACGACGGCCTACGCGCTGGCCGGAGCCGCGTTGGCCGTCATCGGCCTGCTGGGCACGAGCTGGGGCAACAAGTTCCCGGCCTTCGCGCCGATCATCGCGCAGCTGCCCCGGGTCATTCGGGGCGTCCCCGGCGCGGTGGATGGCTTCAACGCGAACGCGGTCGCCGGATGCGTCGTCCTGTTCGTGCCGCTTCAGGCGGGCCTCGCCTGGGGCGCGCTGCGAGGGTGGCTCCTGCCCGGCTTGCGCGCGCGACTAGGTCGGGCGGCGCTCGTCGTCGTGCTCGGGAGTCTCGCCGCGCTGACCGCCGGCACGCTGCTCCTGCTGCAGTCGCGCGGCGCGTGGCTCGGGATGGCGGTGGCCGCATTCGCGGTCGCTCTCTGGTACCGCAAGTGGACGCGGTGGCTGGCCGTGGCGGCGGCGACCGCCGTCGTCGTCGCGGCCCTGGCCGTCGGCACCGGGTTCCTGACGGGAGAGACCCCTTCCGACACAGGCGACGAGATCGAGCTTGGCGTCTCGACCGTCGAGATCCGGGGACTGGCCGGCAGGCTCGAACTCTGGTCGCGCGCGATCTACGGGATGCGCGACTTCCCCTTCACCGGGATGGGCATGAACGCGTTCCGCAAGGTCATGCCCGTGTTGTATCCCGCGTTTTCGATCTCGCCCTCAGCGGACATCGCTCACGCGCACAACCATCTGCTGCAGGCCGCGCTGGATCTCGGGCTGCCGGGCCTCTTTGCCTACACCGCGATGTGGCTGGTGACGACCGCGCTGCTCGTGGCGGTGTATCGGAGGAGCCGGGAACCAGCGATGCGTGCGGTCGCCGGCGGGCTCGGGGCCGGACTGATCGCGCACTTCGTTTTCAGCACGACCGACGCCATTCCCCTCGGCGCCAAGGTCGGTGTGCTTTTCTGGGTCACGCTTTCGCTTGTGGTGGCGCTGCACCGCGTGACCACCCCCGCTGTAGAGCGGGAGTAGTCCGGGGAGTAGTCCGGGGCAACTCCGGACGTGCTCCGGGAGTAACCCCGGCGCAGCACGGGGGTGTTTGCGGTTGGCGGGCTCAGGGGGCCGTGAAGCCCTGCTCGGCGAAGTGGCGGTCGAAGGCGAACGCCCGCATCACTTCGTGGTCCCGCATGACCTCGAAGCTGACACAGTCGACGAGGCTGAGCTGGCGCCTGTTCGCGGCGAGCAGCGCCGCCGTCGCCGCGGCGTGCAGGGTCTGGTCGACATACACGATGTCGATGAGCGGCAGGATGTCGCGAGTGAGCACGCGAACGGCGTCCAGGCCGAGCCGGTGCTGGGCAACGGCCGTGGTCTCGACAACCACGTAGCTGGTGGTCACGAGCGGCGCTTCGATTTCCGCCAGCCGCGTCCACGACTCGACCGCGTCGGCGTGTCTCTCCTCGTCCCGGTCCAGCAACGCCAGCAGGGCGGATGTATCGACGAACGTCGTCATCGGCGTGGTGCGACCGCGTCGGTGAAGTGTTGATCGTGACTCGTCCCGAGATCGCTGGTGCCGGACGCAAACCGCCCGAACGCCAACGCCACGTGGCGCATCTGATCGCGGCGGCTACGCTCCGGGGACCGGGCAAGCAGGAGGTCCACCGCTTCGCGGATGAGATCGGCCATCGAGCGTTCTGTCAGCGCGGCGCGGCGCTTGAGCCTGGCGACCTGCTCCTCGCTCAACTGCACTTGGGTTCGGATCATGATGTAATCATGATAACAGAAATATACAGCATGCAGCGCCAGGTTGGATGGCGACCCTTCGGGCATGAGAGGTCTGCGTGTAATGCGAACTTTTCACGGCAGGGGGGGAGACACCGAGGCCGTGCGGTTCGAAGCCGAACGCAACCTCCTGGGCCAGCTGCCCCGCGCGGTCGTCGCTCGACTCCGGGATCACCCCCGCTGTAGAACGGGGGTGTTCTCGTTCTCGAGGGGCAACCGCCTCAGCAGGTCGAGCGCATGGTCGAGCCATGCCTGAGCGAAGTCCGGCTCCTCCTGCAGCCGTCGGCCCAGGGCCGGCCTCACGAAGCGCGCCATCTCCGCCACAAAGGTGGGCCTGGTCTGCGCCACGCGCAGGCGGGCGATGGCGTCGGCGACTCTCGCGTGAACGTCGGAGACGCCGTAGTCGCGGAGCTTCTCCTTGACCAGGAGCATGTCCGGCGTCAGCCCCTGCTGCGTGAGCCAGCGGAGGTCCCACACGTCGCGTCCTTTCGTGTGGCGGCGGGCGATCAAGGCGACGACTTTGTCCGCCAGGATTTCGTTGAGGGATTCGACCCGCAGCGCGATGTCGGCGTAGACGTCCCCCAGGAAGCTGTAGCGAGGCTGCAGCAGGGTGGGCACGACTTCGTACGACGGGACGTTGCAGATCTCGATGTGGATCCGCTGGGCGGCGGCAAAGCCGGGCACCATGATGACGAAGACCCACCGCTTGACCGCCACCTGGCCCGTGCCGAACTCGCGCGCGGCCCCTGGCTTTGGTGCGATCAGCTCCATTTCCAGGCCGTATCGGGCAGCCACGTGCGTCCGGAGCAGCGACTCGACCTCCCGAAGGTCGAACGGCTCCGCTGCGTGCGCTCCACACGTGAAGTCGAGGTCTTCGCTGTATCGCTGCCCGCCGTAGCACAGCCGCAGGGCGGTCCCGCCCTGGAACGCGAGGCGGTGGTGGATGTCGCTGCGGCTGAGGGCGAGCAGGATGTCGTAGTGCAGCAGCTCCTTGAGGATCGCTGGACGGGTCGGTGCGTCTGGACCGCCCGCTTCAGCCGTCGCCTGACCGAGGAGCTCATCGAATGTGTAGCGCACGATCGGTGGCCTCCTCCACGAGATCGAGATTCCGGCCGACGTGCTCGAGATCCTCGAGCGCGAGTTCGGGCGACGCCAGGTGGACACCGCGTTCGGGCCGGAATGAGGTGCGCGGGCGCCAGACGGCTGGCGGACGGGACGTGTGTACGAATTCAATCGTCCCCAGCGGCGTTGTCGCCGTGTGCCGACGTCCGCTGGTCATCATCGTCAGTCGACTCGGAATCTGCGAGAGGAGGCCGTGCTCGTGCAGGGCTGATTCCAGGCTGACGTAGAACGCGTCATGCGGCCTGAGGTGAGCCGCGAGTCGTTCCAGGGCCCAGGCCGGCAGCGTCGCGAACGGGTTGAGATACAGGCCCGGGGCCAACCGCGAGACGACACCGGCGCGGACGTGGCGGGCCATCGCCACACGGAACGTGTTTGTCGACTCTGGAAGGAAGGTCCGAAGGGTCGGTTCGCTGACGCACCATCGCCCCCGCCTGGCGAGGTCCTGGAGGACGGTCATGAGCTGTGAAATGGACACTGAATGTATAATATAATACATTCATCGTAATGTAAAGGTGGATCCACTCCCGGTGTAGAACGGGGGTGTTCCGGGGGTTGAAATACTGTCCTTCTGGGACGGTCAGTTGTATTATGATCTGAACTTGTCGGGCAGTCAAAATGGCTGGCCGGCTGGAGTCTGTCAGTCCATGCCCGACCTTGATGCCCTCATCGCGGAGTTCCAGGAGGCGGTGCTGCCTCCCCTCACGCGCCGTGACATCCACCTCCCGCACGTTCCCCGCAAAGCGAACGTGATCCTGGGGATGCGCCGAGCGGGCAAGACCTTTCTCCTGTTCCAGGAGATCGGGCGCCTGCTCGAGGCCGGCATCGACAAACGCGACGTCCTGTACGCCAACTTCGAGGACGACCGTCTCCAGCCGGCCGCGCCGGACCTGCTCGCCGATCTCCTCGAGACCTTCTACCGGTTCAATCCCGCGGCTCGGCAGCGGACGGCGTACCTCTTCCTCGACGAGATCCAGACGGTGCCCGGGTGGCCGCGATTCGTGCGGCGGGTGCTCGACACTGAGGACGTGCGGGTGTACGTGACTGGTTCGTCGGCGAAGCTGCTGCATGCTGAGGTGGCGACCGAGTTGCGCGGCCGCGGTCTCGCGACGGAAGTGTTCCCGTTCAGCTTCGCGGAGAGCAACGCGGCGGCCGGCGTCGGATCGCCGGCGATGCTGCCGCCAGGCCCGAAGCTGCGTTCCCAGATCGAGCGGCGGCTGCTGACGTACCTCGACGTCGGCGGATTTCCCGAGGTTCAGTCGATGCCACTCCTCGCGCGGGTGCAGACGCTCCAGGACTACATCGAGCTCGTGCTGCTGCGCGACGTGGTGGAGCGACATCGGATTGAGAACGTCACGGCGGCGCGGGCCTTCGTGAGGACACTCCTCCAGTCGACGGCGCGGCGGTTCACCGTGAACAAGGTGCACGCCGACCTGCGGTCGCGGGGGCTGCGGGTTTCGAAGGATCTGTTGCACGCGCTGCTCGAGCACGTCCAGGACGCGTACCTGGTGTTCACGGCGCCGGTGTTCAGCCGTTCGGCACGCGTGCGCGCGACGAACCCTCGTAAGGTCTACTGCGTCGATCCAGGCCTGGCCTGGGCGATGTCGCACGTCACGGCTGCCGATACGGGAGCCCGCCTCGAGAACGCCGTGTTCCTCCACCTGCGACGGCAGCACGGCCGCCTCCTCCAGGGCGAGATCGCGTACTACCTGACCGAGTCCGGCCGGGAAGTAGATTTCGTCGTCGGCAATGTCGAGGGCCGGCGAGCCGGCCGCCTCGTGCAAGCCTGCGCGACGCTTGCCGACCCGGCGACGCGGGAGCGCGAGGTCGCCGCCCTGGCCGAGGCCATGGAGGAAACCGGCCTCGCTCAGGCCGAGATTGTGACCCTGCATGACGAGGAACAGATCACGACCGAGACCGGCGAGATCCGCGTGGTCCCGGCGTGGCGATGGCTCCTCGAGCCGGCACCATCAGCAGTCCCGCTGTAGCGTCGTGGCGGCTCTCTCATCGCCCGAAGGATCTCGTGGTGCAACAGCTCCGCCCGAACTCCGGTTCTCAGTCTCGAGTCCGTCCTGAGCGAGGCCGGCCTCATATCCCAGATTCCTCGGGGGTGTTCGGCACAGAATGACTTTATACAATAGTAAATACGTCAGAAGCGTGCCATAATCCAATCATAATGAGGCGGTTTGCCGAGTCCTACCTGACGGAATGGCAGCATCGGCCCGACCGCAAACCCCTGCTCATCCGGGGAGCACGGCAGGTTGGCAAGACCTATCTGGTGCAGCACTGGGGGCGTGAACACTTCGCCTCCGTCGTCACCGTCGACCTCGAGCGCGAACGCGAGCTGCATTCCCTCTTCGACGGCGCCGAGCCCCGCGCGATGCTTCAGGAACTCGCGCTGCTCAAGCGTCAGGCGCTGGCCCCCGGCGACTGCCTGTTGTTCCTCGACGAAGTCCAAGCCTGTCCCCAGGCTCTCGCCGCGTTGCGGCACTTCCACGAACGGTTGCCCGGCCTGCACGTGATCGCCGCCGGGTCGCTCCTCGACTTCGCCCTCGGCGAATACCCCTACTCCATGCCGGTCGGCCGGGTCGAGTTTCTGTATTTGCATCCCCTGTCGTTCGAGGAATTCGTGCTGGCCACCGAGGGTGAGCCGATGGCGGCGGTGCTTCGCACGTACGATCCCGGTGCTCCCCTCGGCGACGCGCTGTCGAAACGACTGGAGGACGCGCTTCGCCGCTACATGTTCATCGGCGGCATGCCCGAAGCGGTCGATGCGTACGCACGGCACGGCGACCTCCTGGGGATTCAACGCCTCCAGAGCGCGATCGTCCAGACCGTGCAGGACGACTTCGCGAAGTACGGCACGCGCGCGCAGCAGGACCTGCTCGGCAAGGCGCTCCAGCACGTGGCGCTGAATCTGGGACACAAGATCAAGTTCGTGAGCATCAGCCGGGAGCGCCGCTCGGCCGACGTTCGCTCCGCACTCGACCTGCTCACGCGCAGCCGCATGGTCCATCTCGTCAGGCACACGGCCGCCACCGGGGTGCCGCTGGGTGCAACCGCGAGCGACAAGGTCTTCAAGGGCATCCTGCTCGACATCGGACTGGCCAGCCAGCTCTGCGGTCTCACCCTGCTGTCACCCGAGCAGCTCCTCGTCGTCAACGAGGGCGGCCTGGCCGAGCAGTTCGTGGGCCAGGAGCTGCTGGCGTCCGGTCTGCCGTTTCTCGACGGTCGGCTGTTCTACTGGCATCGTGAAGCGCGCAACGCGGGCGCCGAGGTCGACTACGTGGTGAGCGTCGGTCCTGACGTGGTGCCGATTGAGGTGAAGGCCGCGGCGGGTGGCGCGCTGCGGTCGCTGTTTCAGTTCCTGCAGGAAAAGCGGCGTCGGAAGGCCATTCGGCTGTATCTCGGCACACCTGGCGTCGAAACGTTGCGCGTGCCCGGCGGCGGCAACGAGACGATCGAGCTGCTTTCGCTGCCGTTATACATGGCAGGCCAGGTGCGCCGCCTCGCCGCGCAGTTGCTGACGGACCGCACCTGAACCCGTCGGCTGACCGCGGGTCCGGCCTGCCGCTATCGTCGTCTTCCTCGCGGGATTATCTGTCGCTCAATTGACACAACATCTCTGTTCCGATCGAGCCGAGGTCGCGCTGGGCCCGGGCTGGGGATGCCTCCCCCGGACTCAATCCGAACCGGGCAATGGGCGCAGGGGCACGTCGGGAGCCGGTGCGAAATGGTCCGGATCCGTACGCTGCC
>CAYZYG010000117.1:0-15397 GCA_964481395.1 uncultured Vicinamibacterales bacterium | reverse complement strand
GCTTCTGGATCTCGAGGCGCTTGTAGTGGTTGTAGACCGCGACCGCCAGTTTCTTCTTTGCGCGCTCCTGGCCGATCACGTAGTCGTCCAGGAACTTCTTGATCTCCGGCGGCGTCGGCAGCGTCGTCCTGGTGCCCCGGTTCTCGTACCGGTTGTCGTCCGCGATGATGTCGTTGCAGACCTCCACGCACTCGTCGCAGATGAACACGGTGGGGCCCGCGATCAGCTTGCGGACGTCGTTCTGGTCCTTGTTGCAGAACGAGCAGCGCAGGACTTCGTTTTCGCCGTTCTTCTTCATGGGCAACCCGCCTCGCAGGAGCGCCGCGGGCGGAACCGCAGCCTCCGGGCCGCGCGTCAGGTGCGCTTCCGGATCACATCGTCAATGATACCGTAATCCTTCGCCTGATCCGCCGTCATGATGTAGTCGCGTTCCGTGTCCACCTGGATGCGCTCGACCGGCTGCCCCGTGTGCTGCACGAGGATCCCGTTGAGGCTTTCCCGCATGCGGAGCAACTCCCGCGCCGCAATGTCGATGTCCGTGGCCTGCCCGGCCAGACCCTGCATGAGCGGCTGGTGGATCACGATACGCGAGTTCGGCAGCGAGAAGCGCTTGCCCTTCGCGCCGCCCGCGAGCAGCACCGCCGCCATCGACGCCGCCTGCCCGAGGCAGTACGTCTGCACGTCGGGGCGGATGAACTGCATCGTGTCGTAGATGGCCAGCCCCGCCGTGATCGACCCGCCCGGGCTGTTGATGTAGAGCAGGATGTCCTTCTCCGGATCCTCCGCCTCGAGGAAGAGCATCTGCGCGATCGCCAGGTTGGCCACCGTGTCGTCGATGGGCGTCCCGATGAAGATGATGCTGTCCTTCAGCAGCCGGGAGAAGATGTCGTAGGCCCGCTCCCCGCGATTGGTCTGCTCGACCACCATGGGCACCAGCTGCATGCGCGCGTCTCCTGGATCTCGTTTCATCGTTCGTCCGGCTCCTACGCGGTCGCGATCGCCGCGTTCGACAGCAGGAAGTCCACCGTCTTCTCCCGCCGCATGCCCTGACGAAGGCGAGGAAGCCCGCCGTCCTTGTCCACCTGGGCCCGCACTGCCGCCACCGTCCGGCCGCTCCGCTCGGCGAACCGGCCGATTTCGGCGTCGATCTCCTCGTCGGAGACGCTGACCTCCTCGCGCCGCGCGATCTCGTCGAGCACCAGCGCCGCCTTGACGCTCTCGATCGCGGCGTCCCGCTGCGCGGCACGGACCTCGTTCCAGTCGATTCCGGCCTTCCGCGGGTCCAGGCGCTGCTCCGCGAGGCGATGCACGAGATCCTCGAGCCGGCGATCCAACTCGTGCTCGACCAGCGCGCCCGGCACCTCGATGCTGACGCGGCCCGCGAGGACCGCGAGCAGGTCGCTCCGCAGTTCGCGTTCCGCCTGCTGGCGGGCCTCCTGCTCGAGGTCCTGCCGGACGCGGTCGCGAAGCTCCGCCAGCGTGGCGAAGCTGCCCAGGTCCTTCGCGAACTCGTCGTCGAGATCGGGCACGACCCTCTGCTTGATCGCCTTGAGGGTGATCGCGTACCGGACCTCGGCGCCCTGGAGTTCCTGCACGCCGAAGTCGTCCGGGTACCGGATCGCGAACGTCTTGCCCTGGCCCGGTTCCATGCCCGTGAGCTGCTCGTCGAAGCCCGGCGGGTTCGCCGTGGCCCCGAGTTCGATCGTCACATCCTGGTGCCGCTCCTCCGGACCGGGCTTCTCGCCGCTCAACTGCTGCCGGGTCAGATCCACCACCGCCCAGTCGCCGGACGCCAGCGGGCGCCCCTCGAGTGGCTCGAACCGGGCGGCGCGCTGCCGCAGCCGATCGAGCGTGCTGTCGACGGTGTCGTCACCAATCACCGCGGCCTTGCGCCGCAGCGGGATCCCGCGGTACTCCCCGGGATCGATCGCCGGCAGAATCTCGAAGTCTGCCTTGAACGTCAGCGGGCTGCCGTCCTCGATCACCACGTCGCGGACCTCCGGAGTGGCAACCGGGTCGAGCCCGCGCTCTTCCAGAGCCGCCTCGACAGCCGCCGGAACGAGGTCGTGAACGACTTCCTGGACGATTTCGTCCCGGAACCGCTGCCGAATGACCCGCGGCGGCACCTTGCCGGGCCTGAAGCCCGGCACCTTGACTGAACGGGAGAGGCGCCCGGTAATCCGGTCCATTTCGGCGGCGACCCGGTCTCCTGGAATTTCGATTTCGAGGCGCTTGCGCGTCTCGCTGACATCGACTAACTCGGCCTTCATCGTCGTGGTATCGGTCGGTGAGGGGCCGGGTTGCAGCCCGGCCGATGGGACAACTGGGGCGGCGCGGGTGCCGCGCACGCCAATTCTGGTGCGAAAGGGGGGATTTGAACCCCCACAGCCTCTCGGCTACTGGATCCTAAGTCCAGCGCGTCTGCCAGTTCCGCCACTTTCGCAAAACCGGGAAACCGCAGGAAAAGGTGACACGTTCCTTCTCCGGACCGGCAGCGAAAAGGAAAGTGTCACCTTTTCCCCGGAGGACCAGCCTTCCCAGCGTAGCACAGGGCAGGGATCAGGGGACAGGTGACAGGCGACGGGGACAAGCGGGGCTCAGGCGACAGGCGACAGGGTGCGTCGGAGTGGGCGGGTTCAGCCCGCGGGACACTCGAGCCCGCCGGCTCCGCCAGCCCCAGGGTGTCGCGACCCATGCCCCGGTGTCGTGCAGAACTGGCCCCCGGTCCCAGGTCCCCGGCCCCTGTTCCCATCACACTCTTGTCACGTCCCCGTCCCGGTCGTGCCCCGCCTCCCTCGTATACATCAGCAGAGAGGGCAGGAGGTCGGACCATGAACAAGGTCATCATCGGCATCATCGTGCTCGCGACGGGTGCAGGAGCGGCGTACTTCTACACGGCGGGAACGACCACCAGCGCTCCGGTCGTGACGACCGTCGAGGTGTCGCGAGGGAGCGTCGTCCACGTCGTGCAGGCCAGTGGAGCCCTCGAGGCCGTCACCACGGTCCAGGTCGGCACCCAGGTGTCGGGGATCATTCAAAGTCTGAACGCCGACTTCAATTCGCTCGTCCGCAAAGGCCAGGTGATCGCCACGCTCGACCCCTCACTGTTTCAGACGCAGATCGAGCAGGCCGACGCCACGCTCGTGCGGCTCAACGCGGATCTGGATCGGCTCCGGGTGCAGGCCGACAGCGCCAGGCGCGCGCTCGACCGGACCACGACCCTCGCCGAGCGCCAGCTCGTCTCGGCGGCGGACCTGGACGCGGCGGCCGTCGCAGTCCGGCTGGCCGAGGCGCAGCTCAGGTCGGCCGAGGCCCAGGTCGTCCAAGCCCAGGCGTCCCTCAATCAGAACCGCGTCAACCTCGACCACACGGTGATCCGTGCGCCGATCGACGGCATCGTCATCTCGCGCGCCGTGGATGTCGGCCAGACGGTGGCCGCCAGCATGTCTGCCCCGACCCTCTTTGTCATCGCGCAGGATCTGACGAGGATGCAGGCGAGTGCGGCCATTGACGAGTCGGACGTCGGCCTGGTGCGTCCGGAGCAACCGGTCACGTTCACGGTCGATGCCTATCCGGGTGAGACCTTTGCCGGGGAGGTGTCCCAGCTTCGTCTCCAGCCGACGGTTGTCCAGAACGTCGTCACCTATACGGCCATGATCGACGTGCCCAACCCCGACCTGAAGCTGAAGCCGGGCATGACGGCCAGTGTGGTGGTCGAGGTCGCGCGGCGGGACAACGTGCTGAGGATCCCCGCCCCCGCACTGCGCTTCAAGCCGAGCGCTGACCTGCTGGCGGCCATCGGGGCCGCGTCTGCTGGAACGGACTCCGCCGCGAACGCCAAGGACGGCACGCGGGCCGCCGGCGCCGCTCCCTCCGGAACGGCTGGGATTCAGCGAGCCGTGTTGACGACCAGTGCCCGTACCGGGGCATCCGCGTCCGGGACCTCCGCGGCAGCAGTAGTTCGGACGGCGGCCACGACGCAGGCAGACGGCATGGAGGTCTACCCGCCGGACTCTTCGAGGGGCACTGTCTGGATGTCGGACGGCGGGGCACTGACGCCGGTGGCCGTCCGCGTGGGCATCACCGATGGTACCTACGTCGAACTCATCGCCGGCGACCTGGCTGAGGGCAGCGTGCTGGTCACGAAGGCCAGCCTGAGCGGCGCGGCCACGACGGCGCCCACAGGCCGGGTCTCGTCTCCGCTGCTGCCCAGTGGTCCCTCGGGCCCGCCTCCCGGCGGCCCTCCCCCACGATAGCTGCAGCCAGCCACCGCCACCCCGACCTCGGGGTGGCGGCTCCCGGCGCCGTGTCTGCACGCCGGCGTGGACCGGCCGCTATGCCGCAGACACCGACATGAGTCATGGAATCAACGATGAAGAAACGGTCAATATCTCTGATGAATTTGGTGCAAATTAGTGATTGACATAAAGTGCAGAATTGTGATTGACACTCACCTCCTCCAGGCGTAGACTCCCCCCCAATCGTTTCAGTGCATGCCCCTGACAGGCACCTCTGTGGTGCCGGGGGGACCGGCGGCCGTCGTTGGCGTGCTTCACGGAGGAGGGTGCGCTTATGGTGAGGTCGTGGCGGTTCGGCGCACTTGTGTGCGCAGTGGCGGTGGTCTGTGCATCGACGGCATTCGCACAGGCCACGGGGTCGATTTCCGGCGTGGTGAGGGATGCGGGTGGCGGCGTGGTGCCCGGGGCCACGGTCGTGATCAAGGACGACACGACGGGATCCACGTTCGAGGCCGTGTCGGATGCCGAGGGGCGTTACCTGGTGCCGGCGCTGCGGGCCGGGTCTTATACGGTGACCGCCTCGCTGACGGGGTTCAAGACCGCGGAGACGAAGGGCATCCGGCTCGCGCCGGGCCAGCCGGTGACCATCAACCTCACGCTCGAGGTTGGGGAACTGACCGAGACGGTCACGGTCACGTCCAGCGCGGAACTCATCAATACCGAGACGGCGACGGTTGCGGCCACGCTGAATTCGGACCAGCTCAACCGCATGCCGACGCCGACGCGCAACGCCCTCAACGCGATCACGTTCTTGCCGGGCGTGAATACGCCGGGGACGAACCGCGACTCGACGATCAACGGGCTGCCGGAGTCCTTCCTCAGCATCACGCTGGACGGTGTGGGGAACAACGACAACTTCCTGCGGACCTCCGACGGGTTCTTCGCGTCCGTGACGCCGCGGCAGGACGCGGTCGAGGCGGCGTCGGTGACGTTGGCGGCCGCGGGCGCGCAGGTGGGCGGCGGCGCCGGCGCCGTGACGATGGCATTCCAGACGCGCTCGGGCGGCAACCGCTTCGCGGGGAGCGGGTACGAGTACTGGCGCGACCCGAGCCTCAATACGAACTACTACTTCAACAAGATCAACGACCTGCAGAAGAACGACGTCAAGCTGAACCAGTACGGCGCGCGCGTCGGCGGGCCAATCGTCATTCCGAAGGTGTACGATGGCCGGAACCGGTCGTTCTTCTTCTTCCACTACGAGCAGCTCCGCTTCCCGAACAGCTTCACGCGGACGCGCAACGTGCTCAACCAGCGGGCGCTGGACGGATGGTTCCGTTACCAGTCCGGCAGCGGTGTGTCTGAGGTCAACGTCCTGGACCTGGCGGCGCGGAACGCGCAGATCGCGGCCAAGGACCCGACGGTCTTCAAGCTGCTGCAGCAGATCGAAGCCTCGATGACGACGATGGGCACGCGGGCGGCATCGGCGGACCCGTTGTACGACACGTACACGTTTCTGAGCCCGGGCGAGCTCTTCGAGCACCAGCCGACGGTGCGGATCGACCAGAACATCGGCAGCCGGCACCGGCTGAGCGGCTCGTATTCGTTCATCACGGCCACGCGCGACCCGGACTACCTGAACAGCTCGGACCGGCGGTTCCCCGGGGCGCCAAACTACCGGATCTTCACATCGACGCGGCCGCTCTTCTCGGTGTCGTTGCGGTCGACGCTGGGTTCCAGCATCGTCAACGAACTGCGCGGCGGCGGCAACGCGATGTACGGGTACTCGCGGTTCGGCAAGCCGGAAAGCAACGGCCCGCAGACCTTCGAGGACTCGGACGGGTACGCGATCGACTTCGACTCGAACATCGGGCTGACGAACTGGTACTACCAGACGACGCCGAGCTGGCGGCGGGCGCCGGGGTACAGCATCGAAGACACCGTGACGTGGCAGAAGGGGCGGCACAGCATGAGCTTCGGCGGGTCGTGGCTGCTGAACCAGGCCGAAGAGAACGCGCAGATGCAGATCCCCTTCATCCAACTCGGGTTCGACCAGCAGTTCGATCCGGCGCGGGGCCTGTTCACGTCCGCGAACTTCCCCGGAGCCTCGTCAGCCCAGCTGAATGACGCGCGCGACCTGTACGCGTTGTTGACTGGGCGGGTGACGGCGGTTGAAGGTCAGGCAGCCCTCGACGCGAAGACGAACGAGTATGTGTATCTCGGGCCGCGGTCTCGACAGGGCAGCATCAGCGTGATCGGGGCGTTCTGGCAGGATTCGTGGAAGATCTCTCCGACACTGACGCTGACCGGCGGCATCCGGTGGGACGTGCAGACACCGTTCTCGCCGCTGAACGACATCATGTCGTCGGTCACGCTCGAGAGCATCTGCGGGATGTCTGGGCTGGGGGACGGGAGCCTGTACAACAAGTGCAACTTCCTGAGCCCGGGGGCGTCGGGCGGGGTCACGCCGGAGTTCATCCAGCTCAAGAAGGGCACCGAGGGCTACAAAACCGACTGGAACAACCTGGCACCGTCGGTGAGCGTGGCGTGGAGGCCGAACGTACAGAACGGATTCATGCGGACGCTGCTCGGTGACCCGGAGCAGGCGACGCTGCGCGGCGGCTGGTCGGTGGCCTACGAGCGGCAGGGCATGGGCATCCTCACGGGCGTCTTCGGGAACAACCCCGGCAGCACGCTGACCCTCCGGCGGGACGTGAACACGGGGCTGGTGCCGGCGGGGGAATCGTGGCCCGTGCTCTTCAGCCAGAAGAGCCGGCTCTACATCCCGTCGTTCCCGACGACGGCGACGTTCCCGATTGCCGTGCGGGATGGGCGAGCGGACGACATCTACGGATTCGCGCCCGATATCCAGATCGCCCGGGCGCAAACCTGGCAGATCGGATTCCAGCGGTCCCTCGGCCGGGACATGGCGATGGAAATCCGATACCTGGGGACCAAGGGGACGAACCAGTGGTCGCAGCTGAACTGGAACCAGATCCGGGGCGAGAATCTGCTGCCGAACGGGTTCCTGGACGAGTTCAGGTTGGCGATGACGAATCTGGCCGCGAACAACGCGGCCGGGGGCAGCCGGACTGGTTCGTTCGCCTACTTCGGTCCCGGCACCGGGACGAATCCGCTGCCGATCTACCTGGCGTACTTGAACGGCCGGGCGGACTTCACCAACCCGGCGGCGTACACCGGCGGATCGAGTACGTGGACGAGTTCGACGCTGGCGGGTCGGCTGTCGCCGGCGAATCCGGCGCCGGTGACCTCGGCCGGGGACCTCGATGACAGCGCGGCCCGCCGGGCGAACGCGGCGGCCGTGGGGTACGCGGCGAACTTCTTCGTGCCGAACCCGGTGATCGACGATGTGCTCGTCTACGACAGCGGCGCGTTCAGCGACTACCACGCCGTGCAGATCGAGCTGCGCCGGCGGCTCTCGAAGGGCCTGTCGGCGAACGTGAACTACCAGTACGGGCGGGAGTTCGGATCGGCGTTCGACGGCTTCAGCTACGGCCGCGTGTCCGACGAAGGGAGCGCGGTCCGGCACGCGATCAAGATGCAGTGGGACTGGACGATTCCGCTGGGCCGGAACCAGCGGTTCGGCAGTGGGATGCACCCCCTCCTGAACGCGATGATCGGCGGCTGGAGCATGAACGGCGTGGGCCGCATCCAGCAGCGGGCCATCGACATGGGCAGTGTGCGCCTGGTCGGGATGACCAAGGACGAGCTGCAGGCCATGTACAAGATCTACAAGCGGCAGAGCGCGACGAGCGGGCGGACGGAGGTCTGGATGCTGCCCGAGGACGTCATCCTGAACACGCGCCGCGCGTACAGCGTGAGTTCAACGACGACGAACGGCTACTCGGCGAGCCTGGGAGCGCCGGAAGGACGGTACATCGCGCCGGCGAACTCCGGCGGCTGCATCCAGCTCAGGGATGGCGACTGCGGCGTGCCGCGGTCGCTGATTCTGATGGCACCGTGGTTCGCGCGGTTCGACATCGGCTTCACCAAGCGGTTCGACATCAGGGGGCCGATGAACATCGAGGTCCGGGCCGACATCCTGAACGTGTTCGACGCCGTGAACTTCACCCCGGTGGCGAACCCGGGATCCGGCGCGACCATCTTCCAGGTGACCAGCGGGTTCACGGACCCGAGCAACACCTACGATCCGGGCGGCCGCCTCGGCCAGCTCATGATTCGCTTCAACTGGTAAAGACCCTCCCTGCGGCCGGCCCATCCGTACCCGTCGGGCGGGCCGGCCTGACCGGTGGAATCCCGAGTCCGTTGGGGGGTTCCACCGGCATTCTTTGCTCCACTACCGTCCGGCGCTCTTCGCCGCAACCGAGGCCCGAGCCGGGCTGCCCGTGGCGGGGCGCAAACGCCAGTTCGCCTGGTTGGGCAAAAGCCCAAATTTATCGTTAGATGAAATTCCGATATCGAAATAGTGCATTTCACGAGATCCGAATACCCTTGTAACTTGATCTCGGCCACTCTTCCTCCTACACTCCAAGCGAACGTCCGGTCCAGTGACGCTTCCGGGGGGATCTTCTGTCGGGGCTGGACGCGTTTGCTTTGCCGAAGGGGGGTAACGCTATGTCCCGGTTGTGTAGGTTTGGGGTGGTGGTGTGCCTGGCCATCCTGTGCGCCCCGACAGCGCTCTGGGCGCAGTCGGCGGCGTCGATCTCAGGGGTGGTCAAGGACGCGGGCGGTGGCGTGGTCCCGGGGGCCACGGTGGTGGTGAAAGACGAGGCGATGGGGACCACCTTCGAGGCGGTCACCGACGCGGAGGGCCGGTACCAGGTGCCGGCGCTGCAGGCCGGCGCGTACACCGTGACGGCGTCATTGACGGGCTTCAAGACGGCTGAGGCCAAGGGGCTCCAGTTGGCCATCGGTCAGCCGCTGACGATCAACCTCACGCTGGAAGTCGGGGATCTGACGGAGACCGTGACGGTCGTGAGCAGCGCGGAGCTGATCAACACGGAAACGGCGACGGTGGCCGCCACACTGAACGCGGATCAGCTCAACCGCATGCCGACGCCCACGCGGAACGCGCTGAACGCGTTCACGTTCCTGCCCGGGGTCAACACGGCGACGACGAACCGGGAGGCTCGGATCAACGGGTTGCCCGAGTCGTTCCTGAGCATCACCCTGGACGGTGTCAGCAACAACGACAACTACAACCGGTCGAGTGACGGGTTCTTTGCGTCGATCACCCCGCGCCAGGACGCGGTGGAGGCGGCGTCGGTGACGCTCGCGGCGGCGGGCGCGCAGGTGGGCGGCGGCGCCGGGGCGGTGACGATGGCGTTCCAGACGCGGTCGGGCAGCAACCGCTTCTCGGGGAGCGCGTACGAGTACTGGCGAGACCCGTCGCTGAACACGAACTACTACTTCAACAAGATCAACAACCTCGAGAAGAACGAGGTCAAGCTCAACCAGTACGGCGCGCGGGCCGGCGGACCGATCGTCATTCCGAAGGTCTACGACGGGCGCAACAAGGCCTTCTTCTTCTTCCATTACGAGCAGTTGCGCTTCCCGAACAGCTTCACGCGGACGCGGACGGTCCTGAACAGCCGGGCGCTGGACGGGTGGTTCCGGTACCAGTACCAGGGCGGCGTGCGCGAGGTGAACGTGCTGGATCTGGCCGGCCGCAACGGTCAGATCACGGCCAAGGACCCGACGGTCATGGCGCTCCTCCAGAAGATCGAAGCGTCCATGCTGACGACGGGCACGCGCACCGCGTTGGCCGACCCGCTGCTGGATCAGTACGTCTGGCTGAGCCCCGGGGAGTTGTTCGAGCACCAGCCGACCGTGCGGCTCGATTACAACCTGACCAGCAAGCACCGGCTGAGCGGATCCTTCTCGGTCATCTCCGCGACGCGCGATCCGGACTACCTGAACAGCTACGACGTGCGGTTCCCGGGGGCGCTGAACTACGCCCGCTACACCTCGACGCGGCCCCTGCTCTCCGCGTCCTTGCGGTCCACGCTGTCGTCGAACATGGTCAACGAGCTGCGCGGCGGCCTGACGGCCTTCTACGGATCGTCCAATTTTGGCGATCTGACGACGAACGGGCCGCAGTCCTTCGCGGACCAGGACGGGTACGCCATCGACTTCGACGGGAACATCGGCCTCACGAATTGGTGGGTGCGCAATGCGCCGACGTGGCGCAACGCCCCGGCCTACAGCGTCGAGGACACGGTGACGTGGCAGAAGGGCAAGCACAGCATGAGCTTCGGCGGGAACTTCCTGCTCTCGACCGCCGAGGGGTTCGGGCAGCAGATGGTGCCGGGGATCAACCTGGGCTTCAATACCCAGTTCGATCCGGCATCGAGCCTCTTCACGACGGCCAATTTCCCGGGCGCCTCGTCGGCGCAACTGACCGATGCGCGGGAGCTGTACGCCCTGCTGACGGGTCGCGTGACGTCGGTGACGGGCCAGGCGGCGCTCGATCCCAAGACGAACGAATACGTGGCGTTCGGGCCGCGGGTGCGCGCAGGCCGAATCAGCGTGTTCGGCGCCTTCTGGCAGGACTCGTGGAAGGTCACGCCGACGCTGACGCTGACGGGCGGCCTGCGCTGGGACGTGCAGACGCCGTTCTCGGCGGCCAACGACGTGATGTCGTCCGTGACGCTCGACAGCATTTGCGGCATCTCGGGCCTCGGCGACGGCGGCATGTACAGCAAGTGCAACTTCCTCAACCCTGGCGCGACCGGCGGCGTGGTGCCGGAGTTCATCCAGCTCAAGAAAGGCACCGAGGGCTACAAGACCGACTGGAACAACCTCGCGCCCTCGGTGAGCGTGGCGTGGCGCCCGAACGTGCAGGCGGGGTTCCTGCGGACGCTGCTGGGGGACCCGGAGCAGGCGACGCTGCGCGGCGGCTTCCAGGTGGCGTACGACCGGCAGGGGATGGCGATCTTCAACGACGACGTGTACGGCCTCAATCCCGGCAGCACGCTGTCGCTGACGCGCAACGTCGATACGGGGCTCGTGCCGCCGGGCGAGTCGTGGCCGGTGCTCCTGAGCCAGAAGAACCGCCTGTATCAGGCGTCCTTCCCGACGTCGCCGACGTTCCCGATTCCGGTGCGAGCCAACCGGGCCGATGCCATCTACGCGTTCGCCCCGGACATCCAGATCGGCCGGGCCCAGACGTGGACGGTCGGCTTCCAGCGATCCATCACCCGTGACATGGCGATGGAGGTTCGCTACGTGGGTACGCGCGGATCGAACCAGTGGTCGCAGCTCAACTGGAACGGCATCCGCGGCGAGAACATCGTGGCCAACGGCTTCCTGGACGAGTTCCGGCTGGCCCAGGCCAACCTGCAGGCCAACAACGCCTCGGGCGTCTCGAGCCGGGTCGGGTCGTTCGCGTATTTCGGCCCCGGCACCGGCACCGCGCCGTTGCCGATCTACCTGGCCTACTTCAACGGCCGGACGGATGCGACCAACCCGGCGGCGTACACGGGCGGCACGAGCACGTGGACGAGCTCGACCTTCGCCGGCCGCCTGGTGCCGGGCAACCCAGCCCCGGTGACGGCGGCTGGAGACCTCGACGGGAACACGGCGCGGCGAAATAACGCGCTGGCGGCCGGCTACCCGGCGAACTTCTTCGTCATCAACCCGCACGTCAGTTCGGTCAACGTCTACGACAGCGGTGCCTTCAGCGACTACCACGCGCTGCAGATCGAACTGCGTCGGCGGCTGTCCAAGGGGCTGTCGGCGAACGTGAACTACCAGTACGCCAAGGAAGCCGGTTCGGCCTTCGACGGCTTCAGCTACGGCCGGACGATGGTCGAGAGCGGCGTGGTCCGGCACGCGATCAAGATGCAGTGGGACTGGACGATCCCCGTGGGACACGGCCAGCGCTTCGGGCGTGACCTGCACCCGGTGCTTAACGGGATCATCGGCGGCTGGAGCATCAACGGCGTGGGCCGCGTGCAGCAGCGGGCGGTCAACTTCGGCGCCGTCCGGCTGGTCGGGATGACGAAGGACGACCTCCAGGCCATGTACAAGATCTACAAGCGCACCGATCCGGATACCGGAGTGGTGACCGTGTGGATGCTGCCGGAGGACGTCATCCTCAACACGCGGCGGGCGTACAGCATCGGCAGCACGACGCTGGACGGCTACTCGGCGAGCCTCGGCGCGCCGGAGGGGCGGTACATCGCGCCGGCGAACTCGGGCGGGTGCATCCAGATCCGGGGCGGCGACTGCGGTGTGCCACGGTCGGTCATCGTCAACGCCCCGTGGTTCGGACGCTTCGACATCGGGCTGACGAAGCGGTTCGATATCAAGGGCTCGATGAACATCGAGGTCCGGGCCGACATCCTCAACCTGTTCGACGCGGTGAACTTCAACCCGGTGTTTGATGCTGGCTCAGGCGCGACGATCTTCCAGGTGACGAGCGGGTACACGGACCCGAGCAACACCTACGATCCGGGCGGCCGCCTCGGCCAGCTCATGATTCGCTTCAACTGGTAGGGACCCTCCCTGCGGTCGGCCCGCCTCGCGCGTGGAGGCGGGCCGGCCTGTGACCGGCGGGGCCCGCGTCCGGCGGGCCCCGCCGGACCCTTTGCCCGACCTCCGATTTGGGTGCACAATCTCGGTGATCGCAGCCGTCGCGGCCTGCGGCCGGAGTGGACGTGGCTGTGATCCGACGGGAGTCGGGAGTCGGGAGTCGGGGGTCGCGATCTGGAGGCCGGCCCTTCAGGGCCGGCAGGCCCGCTCGCGATCTGGAGGCCGGCCCTTCAGGGCCGCCATGTCCGCCGGGCTGAAAGCCCCGGCCTCCCGCAGACGCGGCAGGGCGGACGGCGCTGGCAAGGATCACAGATGAGGGAATTGCCGATGTCTTCATTCCGGGGTCGCTGGCACGTCCCCGTGTACGCGTTGGCGGTCGGGGGGATCCTGACGCTCGCCCCGGAGGCGCGGCAGGCCGGTCCTGCCGCCGAGCGGCCGCCAAGCCTGACGGTGGACTTCTCCGCCGTGGGCGACGATGGGACGCCCGTTGACGACCTCCAGGCGGCCGACGTCGAGGTCCGGATCGATGGCAGGGTCAGGACGCTGCGATCGCTGCGTTTCGTCAAAGCCGCGCCGTTGCCGGCGGCGGCGTCCGAGGTCCCGCCGCTCCCGCCGCCCTACGGGACCAATCGGGACGTCAGCATCGGCCGCACCGTCGTCCTGCTGATCGACGAGGAGTCGCTGACCGCGGGACGCGAGCCGCAGATCAGGAGCGCCGTCGATGGGCTGCTGGCGACTTTCACCCCCGCCGACCGCGCGATGGTCGTCGCCCTGCCGTTCGGCGGTGTGAAGGTGCCGCCGACCTCCGACGTGACGCGCATTCGCCTGGCCGTTGAAGCCGTCGCCACCCAGGGCACGCGAGCCGAAACCGGGTCCGACATGGCCTGCCGCACGCGGAGGTTTCTCGAATCCCTCGACAGCTTCCTCGTCGGGCAGGCCGGCCGGTCCGCTCCGCTGACCGTCGTCGTGTTCACCGGCGGCCTTGCCGCGCCCAGGCGGGACGCGCCGATGGCGCTCGCGCCGGGCATGTGCGAGCTGCTCGTCAATCACTTCGAGCGCATCACGCTGACCGCGGGGGCCGCCCGCGCGAACTTCTACGTGCTGCAGCCGTCCGACATCGGATTCAACGCCTCCGGGTGGCGCGAGTCGATCGGCGGGACATCGTTTCTGGGATCGGACAACCCGCTCGAGGGAATCGAACACCTGGCGGGATCGACCGGCGCGCCCCGCCTGCCGCTGGACGCGACCGGCAACGCCTCGCTCCTGCGCGTGGCGCGCGAGAGCGCCGCGTACTATGCCGCCGAGGTCGAGCCGGAGCGCCGGGAGATTCTCGGACGGAACCGACCGCTGTCGGTTCGCGTGACGCGTCCGGGCGTGACCGTTCGCGCGCGGCCCGCGATCACCTTCACGGAGCCTGCGGTCGTGGGAGCCGTGCCGCGGCTCACGGTTGGAGATCTGCTGGCGTCGCCGGGCTCCGCGACTGGCCTTTCCTTGCGCGTGGCAGGCTTTGCCGTTCGCGAACCTGGCGGCCAGCTTCGCCTGGGGGTGCTGCTCGAATCTGCCGGGGCGGTCGCGCCGCTGACCTCCGCCGCGGCGATTCTGCTGGACGGCGACCAGATCGTGGGCCGATGGTTTGCCGCCGATCCGGGCGAACGGCCGCTTCTGGGGGCGATGCAGGTGACGCCTGGCACGTATCGGCTGCGCGCGTCGGCGATCGACGAGCGCGGCCAGTCAGGTGTGGCGGAAGTCGCCGTCGACGCCCGCCTCGTCCAGGTCGGCCCCCTCGCTCTCGGATCGCTGGTGCTGGGCGTGTCTCGCCCCGAGGGCGTGTCGCCGCGCCTCGAGTTCAGCACCGAGCCGCTCGCCATCGCATCGTTCGACATCTACGGCGGCGCAGCCGGCATGGGGCTGTCAGCCGTGCTCGAGGTCGCGAGACAGATCGATGGCCCGGCGATCGCCACGGTTCCGCTGGCCCTGTCACGCGCGAGCGATACCCGCGTCGTCGCGACGGGGTCCGTCCCGGTTGGAGCGCTGCCGCCAGGCGACTACATCGTCCGCGGCGTCATCAAGCTGGAGGACGGGACCACGGGGCGAGTCACCCGCACCCTCAGGAAGTCCATCCCGTAGGCGCCGCGCCGACTGGTCTCGGTGGCCCACAGGCGTCGGGGGGCCAGAGCCCGGCGAACCGGACGGGCGGCGCCCTGAACAATAGGGTTTCAGCAGCAGCTTCGCTACCAGGTCCGAACGGCTGTTGGTCCTGCACCTTCGTGGGCGGCAGGCATGGCCCAAGAACCGAAGCCTCCGTCGATGATCATCACATTGCCTATCGTTCCTTAAGGCGCAAACGCTGGCGCAAATACCGTGCTGACTGGATATCCATACGGCACCGCTGGCGCCTAGACTCCCCCACGTCTCCTGGTCTTGGTGCTGCCACCGGCGTGCCGCCGGCGCGCAGGCGATCATGTGTGGGGTTCTCCGAGGGGAGGGTGCGCCTATGCTGCGGTCGGTCGGGTGTGGGTGTCTGGTGCTGGTGCTTGTTCTTTGTGGAACGACGCCCGCTTCGGCCCAGTCGACGGGGTCGATTTCAGGTGTCATCCGGGACGCCGGCGGGGGCGTGGTTCCCGGGGCGACGGTCGTGGTCAAGG
>CAYZYG010000116.1:0-15478 GCA_964481395.1 uncultured Vicinamibacterales bacterium | reverse complement strand
CGCGAAGCCGTCCATCTCCGGCATCATCAGGTCGAGCAGGATCAGCGCCGGGTCGGCCTCGGCCACGCGGGCGAGCGCGTCGCGGCCGTGCCCGGCGGTGCGCACGCGCCAGCCGTCCTTCTCGAGGGCACGCTGCAGCATCACGCGGACCGCCTCGTCGTCGTCGACAATCAGCACGTCCCGGCTGGTGCTGCCCTGCACGCACCTCCGAAGCACGGTGCTGAGGCGGGTGCGATCGACGGGCTTGGTAAGGTAGTCGGCGGCGCCGAGAGCGAGGGCGAGGGGCTTCTGGTCGGCAATCGTGACCATGACGACGGGGATGTCCGCCAGGGCCGGGTCGGCCTTGAGGGCGGCCAGCACGGCCCAGCCGTCGGTGCCGGGCATCATGACGTCGAGGGTGATCACGTCGGGACGCCGTTCGCGGGCCCGCGCGAGCCCGGCCTCGCCCGTGGCGGCCTCTTCGACATGAAAGCCTTCACGGGTGAAGACGCGGCGCATCAACTGGCGCGCGACGTCGTCGTCGTCGATGACGAGCAGCGTGGGCTGGGGACCGGGCGCGGCGGCCGCCGGGACCGGGGGCGCGGGGCGTTCGGCGGGCGCGAGCGTGACGTGGCGGGGCAGGCGGACGGTGAAGCAGGTGCCGGTGCCCGCCGCGCTCTCCACGGTGATGTCGCCGCCCATCATGCGGCAGAACTCCCGCGAGATGGCCAGGCCCAGGCCCGTGCCGCCGTACTTCTGCGCCGTCGAGGCATCGGCCTGGGCGAACGCCTCGAAGAGCTTCGCCTGCTGCGCGGGCGTCATGCCGATGCCCGTGTCGGCGACGGCGAAAACGATGGTGGCGGCGCCGGCGGCGTCGGTGGCCGGGTCCACGGCGAGGCGAATCGTGCCGTCCTGCGTGAACTTGCAGGCGTTCGACAGGAGGTTGAAGAGCACCTGGCGCGTGCGCGTCAGGTCGGCGCGCATGGTCGCGACGCCGGGGGCGCAGGCGACCGTCAGGCGGTTGCGGTTCTTCTCGACGAGGGGCTGCACCGTGGCGGCGACGTCGGCGACCATGGCGGGGACGTCGAAGGTCTCGAGGAACAGCTCCATACGGCCAGCCTCGATCTTCGAGAGGTCGAGGACGTCGTTGATGAGGGCGAGCAGGTGCTTGCCCGCGGCGCGAATCTTCTGGAGGTCGGGCCCGAGGGCCGGCTGGCCCAGGTCTTCGACCTCCTCCTGCAGGATCTCGGCGTAGCCGATGATGGCGTTGAGCGGGGTGCGCAGCTCGTGGCTCATGTTGGCCAGGAAGCGGCTCTTCGCCGTGTTCGCCGCCTCCGCCTCCCGCCGCGCCTGCAGCAGCTCCGTCACGTCGTGATACATCCCCATCAAGCCGACCAGCGCTCCGTCCACGACGACGGGCACGCCGAGGATCTCGACATCGACGAGCGATCCGTCCTTGCGCCGCCGCTGGCCCCAGGCATGGATCGCTCCCTGCTGCAGCACCTGCTGGGTGTAGTCCGTGGCCTCGGATCGCGTCTGCTCCGTCGCGATGATCTGGTCGAGGTCCCGGCCGGCCACCTCCGCGGCCGCGTAGCCGAACAGCCGCTCGAAGGCCGGATTGCAGGACACGATGCGGTGGTGCACGTCGAGCGTGACGATGGCGACCGGGCTGTTGAGAACGAGGTCCTCGAAGTACTGGCGCTGGCGATGCGAGTCGGTGTAAAGGCGCGCGTTCTCGATGGCGATGGCGGCCTGCGGCGCGAACATGTTGAGGAGCCGGAGATCGGCTGGCCCGAACTTCCGTGCCGGGTCCGAGTGCACGCTGGCCATCGCGCCCACGAGGCGGGCGCCGATGACGAGCGGCGCGGCCATGACCGCGTGCACGGTGATGTCGTCGTACTTGCCCGAGCGGCCGAGCCACTCGGCGTACTCCGGGATGATGAGCGGTTCCCTGGTGCGCGCGACGTGGCCCATGGCGCCTTCATCGAGCTTCAGGCGCGTGCCGGTCGAGTCCTTCCCGATGTTGTGGCTGGCGACCACGACCAGCTCCCCGGCGGGTTCGTCGTAGATCGCCAGTTCGCCGCCGGTGACGCCCAGCAGCGCCACGGCCCGTCTGAGGACCGCGCCCAGCACTTTCGACAGTTCGAGTTCGGACGAGAGGTCCGCCATCGTGTCGATGAGCGCTTTCTGTTCGTCGGCCCTGCGTCGTTCGGCTTCAAGCAGACGGGCCCTGGCGATCGCGATGCCCGCCTGCTGCGCGAACATCGTCAGCAGCCGCACGTCGTCCGGGCCGAACCTGCGCGAGGGATCCGAGTGCACGCTTGCAATGGCGCCGACCAGCCGCTGACCGGCCAGCAGGGGAGACGCCATGACCGCGTGGACCGTGATGTCGTCGTACTTGCCCGAGCGCGCGAGCCACTGACCGTACTCGTCGATGATTACCGGCTCGCGCGTGCGGGCGACGTGACCCATGGCGCCTTCGTCGAGCTGAAGGCGCGTGCCCGTCGAGTCCTTGCCGATGTTCAGGCTGGCGACCACGACGAGCTCGTCGGCCGCATCGTCGTAGATGGCCAGTTCGGCGCCGGTGACATCGAGCAGCGTGACGGCCCGCTCCAGGACGGCGCCGAGCAGCGCCGAGAGCTCGACCTCGGCCGACAGATCCGCAATCGTGTCGAGCAGGGCCTTCTGCTCGTCGGCCCGCCGTCGCTCGGCCGCCAGCAGGCGCGCGCGGGCGATGGCGATGCTGGCCTGCGTCGCTGCGGCGGTGAGAATCTCGAAGTCCTCCGCTCCGAACGCATCGGCCTCGTGGCTTTCGACGACGAGCACGCCGATGGTGTGATCGTCCACCTGGAGCGGGACATCGACCTCGGACCCTCGCGCGGAGGTGGCGACGTACCGGCTTTCTTCGGACACGCGTGCGGTGTAGGACAGGTGGCCCTCCACCAGCGCGCGCTCGCTCAGACCGCGTCCGGGGGGCACGCGGAAGCTCGGCGGGACGTCCGGCCAGCCGATGCTGGCCTGCAGCACCCGATCGCCTGTGGCCGGATCGACGAGGAAGATCCCGAGGAAGTCGTAGCCGAGCGCCTCATCGTGGAGACCCTCGACGACCGCGCGGCAGACCGCCGCCTCGTCGTGAGCCGTGGCGATGCCGGTCGCGAGCCGCAGCAGCGCGGCCTGGCGGAGGGCCTGGCTCGATGTCATGAGGCGCTCTCACCAGGCGTGGTGCCGGAGCGTTGGTCGAGCTGACGGCGCACTTCGGCGAGCAGAGCCTCGCTCGCCCCGCCGCCCTTGGGGACGATGCGGGCGACGCCGCCGCTGAGGCGCTGCCGGTCCTCCGCCGTCAGGTCCTTGGCCGTCAGGACGACGACGGGAATGTCGGCGTGGGCCGGCTCGACCCGCAGTGCCTCGAGGAAGGCGAAGCCGTCCATCTCCGGCATCATCAGGTCGAGCAGAATCAATGCGGGTGCGGTATCGGTGACTCGGGCGAGCGCGTCGCGGCCGTGCATGGCTGTACGTACGCGCCAGCCGTCCTTCTCGAGGGCACGCTGCAGCGTGAGCCGCACCGCCTCGTCGTCATCCACCACGAGAACCGGCCGATCGCCGTCGCGCCGGACGTAGCGGTGCAGGACCGTGCTGAGGCGGGTGCGATCGACGGGCTTGGTAAGGTAGTCGGCGGCGCCGAGAGCGAGGGCGAGGGGCTTCTGGTCGGCAATCGTGACCATGACGACGGGGATGTCCGCCAGGGCCGGGTCGGCCTTGAGGGCGGCCAGCACGGCCCAGCCGTCGGTGCCGGGCATCATGACGTCGAGGGTGATCACGTCGGGACGCCGTTCGCGGGCCCGCGCGAGCCCGGCCTCGCCCGTGGCGGCCTCTTCGACATGAAAGCCTTCACGGGTGAAGACGCGGCGCATCAACTGGCGCGCGACGTCGTCGTCGTCGATGACGAGCAGCGTGGGCTGGGGACCGGGCGCGGCGGCCGCCGGGACCGGGGGCGCGGGGCGTTCGGCGGGCGCGAGCGTGACGTGGCGGGGCAGGCGGACGGTGAAGCAGGTGCCGGTGCCCGCCGCGCTCTCCACGGTGATGTCGCCGCCCATCATGCGGCAGAACTCCCGCGAGATGGCCAGGCCCAGGCCCGTGCCGCCGTACTTCTGCGCCGTCGAGGCATCGGCCTGGGCGAACGCCTCGAAGAGCTTCGCCTGCTGCGCGGGCGTCATGCCGATGCCCGTGTCGGCGACGGCGAAAACGATGGTGGCGGCGCCGGCGGCGTCGGTGGCCGGGTCCACGGCGAGGCGAATCGTGCCGTCCTGCGTGAACTTGCAGGCGTTCGACAGGAGGTTGAAGAGCACCTGGCGCGTGCGCGTCAGGTCGGCGCGCATGGTCGCGACGCCGGGGGCGCAGGCGACCGTCAGGCGGTTGCGGTTCTTCTCGACGAGGGGCTGCACCGTGGCGGCGACGTCGGCGACCATGGCGGGGACGTCGAAGGTCTCGAGGAACAGCTCCATACGGCCAGCCTCGATCTTCGAGAGGTCGAGGACGTCGTTGATGAGGGCGAGCAGGTGCTTGCCCGCGGCGCGAATCTTCTGGAGGTCGGGCCCGAGGGCCGGCTGGCCCAGGTCTTCGACCTCCTCCTGCAGGATCTCGGCGTAGCCGATGATGGCGTTGAGCGGGGTGCGCAGCTCGTGGCTCATGTTGGCCAGGAAGCGGCTCTTCGCCGTGTTCGCCGCCTCCGCCTCCCGCCGCGCCTGCAGCAGCTCCGTCACGTCGTGATACATCCCCATCATCCCGACGCGCTGGCCGTCGACGAACACCGGGACGGCGAACACCTCGACGTCGACGAGTGACCCGTCCTTGCGCCTGCGGCGGCCAACGCCGTGGACGGGCTGGTTCACAGCCTCGCGCGTGTAGGCTTGGGCCTGGGCGCGCGTGTCCTCCGTCGTGATCAGCTCGTCCAGCTTGCGCCCGACCACCTCGCCCTGCGCGTAGCCGTACAACCGCTCGAACGCCGGGTTGCAGGCGACCACCGTGTGATCGGGGTCGAGCGTGACAATCGAGATCGGGTTGTTGAGAACGAGGTCCTCGAAATACTGCTTCTGTCGGCGCTCCGCGGCCAGCAGCGCCCGCTGCTGCTCGACGAGACGGGCCCGGCCGGCGGCGATGGCTGCCTGATTGGCGGCGGCGGTCAGGATCTCGAGATCGGCATCGCTGAACGCATTGGGCTCGCGGCTCTCGACGACCAGCACGCCGACGACCGCGTCGTCGATGCGGAGCGGGACGTCGACCTCGGAACCCGTGTCGAGTCCGGAGACGTAGCGCGGGTCCCTGGCGACGTCGGGCGTGTAGTGGAGCTGCCCGTCTTCGACGGGCCTCGCGCTCAGACCCTGACCCGCGGGGATGCGGAAGTCCTCGGGCAGGTTCTCCCAGCCGACGCAGGCCTTCATGATCCGGTCGCCCGTGTCCGGATCCAGCAGGAACACGCCAACGAAGTCGTAGCCGAGAGCCGGGTCGCGCAGGCCATTGACGACGCTCTCGTAGATCTCGCGCTCCGCGTGAGCGGCCGCGATGCGGGTCGTCAGCCGCAGAAGCGCCGCCTGCCGCCGGGCAAGGCGGGTGCCGCCGGCACGAGGTCCTCCGGATCCAGGTGGGGGCGATCCAGCCATTGCCTCTCCCTGTCGTCAACAGGAGGCCGCTTCTGCGGGGGCCTCTCGCGGCCCGCACGCGAGCGACAGACTGTCAGGTTATGTCTTGGAGCATAGCACGCCGGACAGGACGTACAGAACTCAGGCGGCACCGCAGCGCGGCGCCGTCCCCGGGTCGTTGTTCGGGCGTCTTTGATCCGCCTCCCCTCGTGACCCGCGGCGCGCGCGCACCGGTCCCCGGGTGCCGCGCGCGCGATCGACCGTCGTCGCGTGTCGGGGGATCCCGCCTTCCCGCCCGAGCGGGTGCCCTAGACGTCTTGAAGGCCCAAATCTGTTGCAGATGAGTCAAGTTTCGCGACGGCCTTCAAGACGTCTACGCCCCGCCGTTGGCGGGGCAAAGCCAACACGGTGACCTAGCGAGGCGGAGCCGCGTCCACATGCCTCGGCGGTCTGAGGCGCAGCCTCGCTAGGCTAATTATCTATTGATAAATACATGATTCCGATTAACCATTGAGAAAGTATGCCGGCCCTGAAACTCGTCGCCCGTCGCGGCCGTCCCCGGAAGTTCGATCGGCCGTCACAGCCCGTCACGCTCACCCTGCCGCAGGACGTGGTCGCCGCTCTCAGGCGGCACGACACCGACCTGAGCCGCGCCGTGGCCGCGCTGGCAGGGCCGGCCGCCACGCTCGTCTCCCACGAACCGGCCGAACTGGCACGCTACGGCCGCTCGGCCATCATCACGGTGATCTGGAACCGGGCCCTCGAGCGGTTGCTCGACGTCCGGCTCGTGCCGCTAACCGACGGACGCGCCCTCATCTCGCTCGACGGCGGGACCGGCGTGGCGGAGCTCGAGCTCCGGGCTCGCGACCTGCTGGACCGCGGCGGCTTGAAGCCCCGCGAGTGGGAGGTCATCGAACCCCTGGTGGCGATTCTGCGGAACGCCCGCCAGTCCAGAGACATCGAGATCAGGCAGCGGAACATCATCGTTATGGAGTCGCGGCGCGGGAGCCAGCACACCCGCGGCCGCCGGAACGTTTCTGTGAGCACGGGAGATCGCACGTGACATTCGCCAGACACGCCGTGGTCGTCCTGTCGATTGCCGGCTTCGCGGCCTGCAGCGACGGCAACCGATCCACCGCCACCACCCCGACATCACCGACCACGCCTGCGCCCCCGGCGGCGGTCCTGACCGCGCCGGCCCCCGACGGTCCGGTCGATGGCATCCAGTTGTCGACGCTGCGCCCGACGCTGACCGTTCGCAACGGGACGTCGACGCAGACCGGCACCCGCACCTACGAGTTCCAGGTCTCCGATCGAAGCGACTTCGCAGCGGCGACGGCCAGCGTCAGCGTCTACTATGCCGTCGTCGTGTCCAGACCCGGCGTGCCCGAAGATGCATCCGGCAAGACCAGTTTCACGCCGGACGCCGATCTCCAGCCGAGCACGCGCTTCTACTGGCGGGCGCGCATGTCCCAGGGGACGGTGACCAGTGACTGGTCGCCCACGGCGACATTCAAATCGAAGTTGGTGGGGTACATCAGGCCCGGGGAGATCTACGACCCCCTGATTCACAGCGAGTCCGTCGGGACGGTCTCAGGCGCGCGTGCGATCACCTGGATTCCCGGCCGCGGCGTGCGGATCGATTCCGGGACGACCTACATCGCCTACCTGCTGCCTCAGACCCTGTCGGGCGGCGAGTTCTCCGTCGAAGTCGAGGGGCTGGCCCCGAACGGGCCGGGTGACAAGACCAAGGTCATCGGGATGCAGGAAGGCCAGGACGACTTCGTGACGAACCGGTACCGCATCGACGTGCAGTACCGGGGCGCCTCCGGATTCCCGCCGAACTGCATCCAGTGGCGGGCCATGTTCGGATCGGACAACGACCGGATCGAACCTGACACGAACAAACGGTTCGCTTCGGTGTTCAACCTCAATCCGTCCACCGCGTACTACTGGCGGGCCCAGTGGGGAGGCGTGGCTCCCGGCGGGAGCGGCTTCCACCTACTGGTCCGCGAAGGCGGAGTGACGGGATCGCCGCTGTACGACTTCGGGTTGCCGGTCAATGCCACCTACAACCCGAGCACCCACTGGGCCTATCTCGGTGCGCCCGCGGGCCGGAGCGGAACCGAGTCGGCCTCGGTGGCGGGCGCGATCTACCGGAACGTCTGGATTGGCAACCGGCCGCGACCTGACTCGCTCGGGAGCGCGCTCGACCCCGAGCGCTAGGGAATGGGCATGCGGGACGAGCGGGTGCTGCCGAGCACCCGCGTCTCGCATCCCGTGCCCGGACGCCCTACTTTCCCGTTCCCGCCTTCACGATCGTCGCCTTCACCTCGAGGCTGGCCGTGCTGGTGCGGCCCGGCACCGGGTCCGACGACTGGGCAACTGTGAGCGGCTTGCCGTCTTCCAGCACCAGCGTCAGCGACTGCGTGAAACGCGCGAATGCCGGCGGTCCGGATCGCGGCGCCGGAACCAGCCCCTCCTGGTTGGCGGTCTTCTCGTCCACGGGGTTGTACTCCACCGCTACGCGCAGGCGAATCAGCGAGCCTGACACGGCGACGTCCTGCACGTCCAGGCTGAGACCGACGTCTCTGTACTGATAGGACGTCATCGGCTGCGGTTTTCCCCCGCCTTCCTCGCTCGCCGGCGTGAACGTGGTTGTCGGGACGGGAATCGTCACGCCCGATCGGACCGAGCCGCGCGAATGTTCGGCGACCGTCAGGCTGATGGACTTTCTGATCGGCGTTCCGGCACTCCCCTGGTCCGTCAACGTGACGTCGACGCGGACGTTGGCCCCGTAGAGATCGGGTGCGCGCGGTGCGGCCGGGGCCTTGGGAGCCTGCGGTGGCGCCGGAGGCGCGGGCATCGGGACCTTCGCCTGCGGGGTCTGCGGCGCCGGAGGCGCGACAGGGACATCGGGCGCGGCTGGTACCGGGGGAACCTGCGGCGCAGGCAGAGACACCGGCGCGGTGACAGCGGGGGAAGCGGTGGGTCTCGCGACCGGCGGACGCTGGGCCCAGGCTGCGGCTGTTCCGGCGGCCACCGAGATGACCGCGACGCTGAGGACGAGGCGTGTACGCATGGCTGCTCCTGTTGGAATCAGGTCGTTATCGCTTGTTCGGGGCGCCATCAGGTTCCAGCGGCGCGACCCGCAGTTCCGTGATTGAGAGCGTGGCGATGTCTACCGGCGCGATCGACAGCTCTCCGATCGAAATCGGATCGGGATCGGACAACATGTCGACGAAGACCGGGGACTCCGGTGGGGCCGTTGTCGTTCCCGCATCGACGGGACCGGCCTCCGTCGCCTCGGGCTGTGCCGTACCGGTGTTCACTTCGGTTCGAGGCTGAAGGGCCGCGATGGCCGACGGCGCAACGCTGGCGGACGCTTGCACGGTGGCGGATGGGTTCATCTCGGCCGGCGCGGCGGTGACCGCCGTCCCGGCCGTCCCCGCCGGTGCGGTTACCTGCTGCGACGCGGGCACCAGAGCCCGCTCCGGCTGCAGGATCCACACGGAACCCGCCACGGCCAGCACGAGGACGGCGCCCGCGCCCGCCCACACCCACATCCGTGAGTCGGTCCATCGCGGTGTCCGGGGCGACGCGATCTGCTCCAAAACCCTCACGCGGAGCCACGCTGGCGCCTCGGCGCTCGTCATCTCGCGGGCGACGACATCGATGGCATCGTCGAGCGTCGACGGGATCGAATCCCGACTCCCGACTCCCGAATCCCGGCGCGAGTCCTCAGACATCCGAGTACCCCTCCCGCGCGAGCCGCGTCCTGAGCTGCCGGCGCGCTTCCGCCACCCGCCACTTGAGCGTGCCCACCGGGATGTCGAGCATCGCGCCAATCTCGTGGTAGGCGTAGTCGCCTGACGCGGCCAGCAGGAGGGCATCGCGGAGTTTCGGTGACAGCCGGGCGATCTCCCGGCGAAGGGCCACCTTCAACTGACTGCCGATAAGCACGTCCTCCTGGGACTGGGACGTGTCTGGCACTTGCCACTCGACGTCGGCAGGCGGCGGGACGAAGCGCCGCAGGAGGGTCTTCACTCCACGCCGCCTGGTCAGAGCCTTGCGCCAGACGATCGACAGGAGCCAGGTCTTGAAGCTGGCATCCTCCCGAAAGCCTCCCAGGTGCCGGTGTGCTGCCACGAACGCCTCCTGTGCCACTTCCTCCGCGTCCTCCCGGGATCCCAGTGCCGCCATGGCGGCCCGGAAGACCGCCGACCTGTGCCGGTCGACCAGCGTCCCGAACGCGGCGTGGTCGCCTCGTCGGGCTCGCTCGACCAGCTCCAGGTCGCTCACACCCTGAATAGACACAGGCACGGTCACGGTGGTTGGGACATTATCCGGGATCCGGGACCGGGGATCCGGGGCCGGGGACCAGATATGGATGTCCCCAGTCCCCATCCGTTTACCTCGGTAGGGCGCGGTCAGCTTGCCTCGCCGTAGCCCAGAGGGCGAAGGCGGGCCGACCGCGCCGGGAAGCATCCGTGGCCGCCGGTCCCCGGTCCCTGGTCCCCGGTCCCTCCTTGCTGGTACACTGAGTGTCCACCCCGGCGAGAGGCACGACGCTCTGGTGGGGTGCAGCGCGGCCCGGACCCTGTGCAATCCCAGGTCTGTGAACCGTGTCAGGGCCGGAAGGCAGCAGCACTCAGCGGAATCTGCGATGTGCCGCAGGACAACCCGGGCCGCGCTGGACCTCGATCGGCTACGCGCAGTGTGACGCGCCTTTCTTCTGTCTTCTGTCTTCTGTATTCTGTCTTCTGACCTGATGTCCTACACCGTAATCGCCCGCCGCTGGCGTCCGAAGACGCTCGATGAGGTCGTCGGCCAGCGCCACGTGACCCAGACGCTGCGCAATGCCATGGCCAGCAAGCGGCTGGCCCAGGCCTTCGTTTTCGCCGGCCCGCGGGGCGTCGGCAAGACCACGACCGCGCGCATCCTTGCGCGCATGCTCAACTGCGAGAAGGGACCGACGCCGGATCCCTGCGGCGCGTGCGACCCCTGCAGGGAAATCGCCGAGGGTCGCGACATCGACGTCCTCGAAATCGACGCGGCCACCCACACCGGCATCGACAACATCCGCGAGGTCATCATCTCCGGACTGGCGATTCTGCCGGTCCGTGACCGGTACAAGGTCTTCGTCATCGACGAGGTCCACCAGCTCTCGACCTCGTCGTTCAACGCCCTGCTGAAATCAATCGAGGAGCCGCCGCCCCACGTCACCTTCATCATGGCGACGACGGCGCCCGACAAAATCCCCGACACCATCGTGTCGCGCTCGCAGGTCTTCGAGTTCAAGACGATTGCGAGCCGATCCATCGCGGACCAGCTCCGCCGGATTGCCGACGCCGACGGTATCACGGTGTCGGACGACGCCCTGGCCGTCATCGCGCGCTCGGCCGAAGGCAGCATGCGGGATGCCGAAACGGCCTTCGACCAAGTCATTGCGTTCGCGGGCACGCGCATCACGGCGGAGGACGTCGCCTCCGTGCTCGGCCTGGTGGGCCGCGACCTGCTCTTCGACGTGATGACGGCCGTGGCCGACGAGAACGGCCCGGCGGCCTTCGAGTTGGCCGGCCGCGCGGTCAAGGCGGGCTACGACCTGCGACTCCTCTGCCGCGAGTTGGCCCGGCTCACCCGGGACGTCATGGTCCTCGCCATCGATCCGTCGCGCGTCGACGATCCCGACATCGCGCCCGAGCCGGACCGCGATCGCCTGCGGGGACTGGTCGACCGATTCTCGCGCGAAGATCTCCTGCGCGCCTTCGACCTGCTCACGCGGGCGGAAATCGACATCCGCGGCGCGGCCGAGCCGCGGTACCACCTCGAAATGGCGCTCCTGCGCTGGATCCATCTGCGCAAACTCACGCCGCTCTCCGAGATCATCGACCGACTCGGCACGGGAACCCCGGGCCCACCCGCGGGAGGAGCACCCCAGTCCTCGCCACGCCCGCGCGCGTCTGGGCCGACCGCACCGCCCCGAACCGCCGCCACCTCGTCATCCTCGGTGGCCAGGCGATTGAGCGCCTCCGCGGTGCCTCCGGCGGCTCCGCCGCAGGTCGCGCCGGAGGAGCAGGCGCCGAACCGCCCGGCGGCGCCGGAGCCGGCCGCGCCGCCGACAGCCGCGCCCGCGGACTTGAAGACGGATCTTCTGGCCGAGATCAAGCGCACGCGCGCCGTGTTCCACGGCACGGTCATCGCCCAGGCCCGGTCGATCGCGGTGCACGACAATCGGGTCGTCTTCACGTTTGCGAAGGCGCACGGCCTGCTGGCCGAACAGGTGGCCCAGGCGAAGACCTGGCTCGAGCCGGTTTGCGAGAAACTCGCCGGCCGCCGGCTCGCGATCGTGACGGAGCTGGTCGAAGGCGGGGGCGACGGCGTGCGGACAGCCCCGGTCGCGCACACCCGGTCACACGCGCCGCAGCGCGACCCGCGGGCCGAGGCGCTCGCGACCCCGGCCGTGCAGGCGCTGCTCGAGATTTTCCCGTCCGAGGTCAAGGACGTCACCGAACTGAAGGGATCATGAACATCCAGCAGATGATGAAGCAGGCGCAGCGGATGCAGGAGCAGATGCAGCGCCAGATGGCCGAGGCCCGGATCGAAGCTACGGCGGGCGGCGGCATGGTCACCGTGGTGATGAACGGTCTCAAGCAGCTCCAGTCGATCGTCATCGACCCCGAAGTGGTCTCGAAGGAGGACGTCGAGATGCTCCAGGACCTGATCCTGGCCGCCATCAACGACGCGAGCCGCAAGGCCGACGAGGCTATGGCCGGCCAGATCGGCGGCATGATGGGCGGGCTCAAGCTCCCCGGGATGTGACAGACGACCCGTGTCGCAGCCGGAACCGCTGACCCGCCTGATGGAGGAGTTGCAGCGCCTGCCCGGCATCGGGCGCAAGGGCGCGCAGCGACTCGCCTTCCACGTCCTCAAATCGCCGCGCGACGATGCCGATCGGTTGTGCAGCGCGATCCGCGACGTCAAGGAGCGGATTACCTACTGCTCCGTCTGCAACAACGTCACCGACGTTGACCCCTGCCCGATCTGCACGGATGAATCCCGCTCCCGCCGGCTCATCTGCGTCGTCGAGGAGCCGCCGAACGTCCTCGCCATCGAGCGCAGCCGCGACTACAACGGGACCTACCACGTGCTGATGGGCGCGCTGTCACCGCTTCAGGGCATCGGCCCGGACGAACTGCGCATCAAGGGCCTGCTCGCGCGTGTCGGCGCGGGCAGCGTCGAAGAGGTGATCCTGGCCACGAACCCCACGGTCGAAGGAGAGGCCACGGCGATCTACCTCGCACGGCTGCTCAAACCCCTCGGGGTGAAGGTCACGCGTATCGCGATGGGCGTGCCGGTGGGCAGCGATCTCGAGTACGCGGACGATGTGACCGTCCACAAGGCCATGGAGGGACGGCGGGAGGTGTAGCATGGTTCCGGTGTCGCTGCAGGTGCCCGCGTCGCTCGTGTTCCTGGCCGGCGGGGCCGTAGCCTGCTTCGCGGGCTACCGGCTGTTCCGCTTCGTGCTCGGGATGTACGGCTTCTTTCTGGGCGCCCTGGTCGCCAGTTCGATGGTCGGAACCCAGGCCGGATGGTCGGTGGTCCTGGCCGCGCTCGCCGGCGGGGCCCTGGGCGCGCTCGTCATGATCGCCGCGTCGTTCGCCGGAGTCGCGCTGCTCGGCGCAGGCTTCGGAGCCTTCCTCGTCAATCTGCTGTGGAAGCCCATCGGCAACGAGCCACACGTCGCTGCCGTCATCGTGGGAGCAGCCCTGGGCGGGTTCGCGGCCATGATGGTCCAGCGCCACGTGATCATCGCGGGCACGGCGATCGGCGGGGCCTGGACGATGCTGGTGGGGGCGGCCGCGCTGATGACGGGAAAGAGCGCCATGACCGGATCGGCGGCCGGCGACCTGTGGGTGGTGTATCCCAATACGGCCGGCCCGGACCGGACGTGGATCTACATCGCCTGGGCAGCCATCGCACTTGCCGGGATCTTCGTCCAGCTCAAGACGGGGGCGAAGAAAGACAAGGGTAAAAAGAAGGAGTGAGGCGGGTGTCAGTCATCAGTTGTCAGTTGACGGAGAACTGAAAACTGACAACTGCCCCTCACCTCAGCACGTACAGCGGCATCCTCGGAAACGCGAACGTGCCCGCCACATCGTCGACGATGTTGACCTGGCAGGTATAGAGACCGGGCTCCAGCGCGCCGGCCGGCACGTTGACCTGGAAGGCCACCGCGTTGCGATCCTTGACGTTCACCTGTTCGGCCGAGGCCAGCTCGGTCTGAAACACGCGCCGGGCCCCTTTGTAGAAAGCCACATTGGACAGAACGCGGACCGGTGCCGCCTGCGGCGGCGCTGATCCGGGGCGGGTCTGGGCCGCGGTCGCGGTCGGCGCGTCGCCGGTCGATCCCGGGACACCGGGCTCGTACAGTTCGTAGAAGAACGTGAGCGGCTGGGTTCGCGACACGACCTTCGTGACGCTCGCCACCAGTTCCTGTCCGTTCAGCACGAGCGGATTCACTCTCCGCCTGGCCGCCGGCATCCGCTGAGTCGCCACGATCACCGAACTCAGCAGGGGCTTCTGCCGGGTGATGTCGGGAATCGTGAGCTTCGTGTCGAGCGACCCCACCGTGCCGTCCTGATTCTCCCTGACGACGACCCGCAGGCTGTAGGTGCCCGGCGGCAGCTCGAAGCTGGTCGCGTACTGGACGTTCTTGCGCCGGACCTCCTTCGTCGCGTCCACGTTCAGCTTGACGATGTCCTGGATGTACGCGATCGGTCGGGCTTCCGCGTCCCTGACCACACCAAGAATGTCGAGCGTGGCCCGGTCCTGGTTGCGGGACGTGGAGAACGGCACGTTCGAGCCAGGCACGACCAGCCACAGGGGGATGTAGTACCGGTTGGGGCCGACGCGGAAGTACCCGGCGTCCGCATGAACCGGCAGGTCCGTGGGCGGCAGGCCCATCAGCAGGAATTCCTGCATCTGTTGCTGGCGGTCGTCGCGACCGGAGTGGGCGAAGTCGCGCGGCGCGAAGTAGCCGGAGCGGTATTCAAGCCTCAGGTCCGGACGGTTCACGCGCACGCGGATGCGGCGGTACCGGCCGTCCTGCACGGTGTTGGTGCTGGAGTAGCCGAGCAGGTAGTACGCGGTCGTGTCCTTGACGACCTGCGTGAACACTTCCGTGAAGTCGTTCCGGTCGAAGAAGGCCCTGCCGCCCGTATCCTCGGCCAGCGTGGTCAGCGTGTCCTGCGAAGCCGAGAACCGGTCGCGCGCGCTGGCCATGCCGCGGCCGGAGAACCCGCCCGATCCGCCCGCGCTCGCCTGGCTGGCGTCGCCGCCGGGGACGACAGCCGCGAGTCCGCGCGTGTCGGCCGCGTAAATCGACACGTTGGCGCGAACGGCGTGGTCGATCACCGTGCGGAGGGAGGCCTGGTTGTCGAGCCCGCCTCCGGTCATGCCGCTGCTGAAGTAGATGACCGACTTCTTCTGCTCGATGTCGGCCAGCGTGTCGGCGAGCGCCCGCAAGGCGTCGAGGCGGCGGTCGGTGTTGAAGATCGTGAATTCGCTGTCGTCAGGCGTGTAGGCGGCACCGGTGTCCGGCGCGTCCTCGCCGGCGATCTGCTCGGCGAACGCCGAGCCCTCGACGGGGCTCAGGACGTCGAGGGCCGCGAGCAGGTCTTCCTTGCTGGACGTGAAGTCCTGGTCGACGGCGATCGACGTGCTCAGACTCACGATGGCCATCGTGTCGGCCGGCGACAGCTGCTCGGTGACGTACTGTCGCGCCGAATCGGCCGCGCGTTTCACGTCTTCGGGCTGCATCGAGCTGAGGTCGAAGAACAGCACCATGATGCGCTTGTCCC
>CAYZYG010000115.1:0-15810 GCA_964481395.1 uncultured Vicinamibacterales bacterium | reverse complement strand
GACCGGGCAGGTCGTTGTAGTCGGGCGCCCGCAGGAACCCGAACCCGTCCGGCAGCACCTCGAGGACGCCTTCCGAGAAGATGAAGCCGCTCTGCTCGGTCTGCGCCTTGAGGATCTGGAAGATCAGCTCCTGCTTGCGCATGCCCGTGGCCCCGGCGACGTTGAGGTCCTTGGCGATCTGCGTGAGCTTCTGGATGCTCATCTCCTTCAGTTCGCCGATGTTCAGGCCGTCGGACCTGCGCTGCCCCGCGGGCCTGGGAGACTCGGCCGGCGGCGCGGGCTTTGGCGCGTCGGGAGGAGCGTCGGCAGGGACCGGGGCGGGGGCGGTCTCGACGTCTGGGGCGGGGGGCGGGGCCTGCCCGTTCGAGGCCCGGGCCGATTGGGATTGGCGCTTCTGCGTGTTTGCCATGGCTCTACTCGGAATCGACAGGATGGGTGGTTGAGACGGCCGAACGATCGAAATGCGGGGTTGGATGGCCCCCGCAGCCACGGAAAGACTGGGGGTGGTTCGGGCAACCCCAACTATAGGCAGGTTGCCCGGCCCGGGTCAATAGGCGGACGGGTGTTCTCCGATCCCCAGAATGCTGCAGCCCACCGTTGTTCGCACGCCCAGTTCCTGCGCCCGGCCGAGGAGCGCCGTGCTCTCGGCACCGGGATTAATCCACGCGTCGGGGATGCCCTTCCGCGCCACCTCGTCGATGACCCGCAGCCCGACCTGCGGCGGTACGTACATCGAGACCAGATCGATCCGCTCCGCCACGTCCAGGACCGAGGCGTACGCCTTCAGCCCTTCGATCTCGGCTTCCCGTGGGTTGATCGGCACCACCGTGTACCCCCGGTGGCGGAAGGCGCGCACGGCCTTGTTACCGAACTTCGAACGGTCCGACGAGGCCCCGATGATGGCGACCGTCTTCATGGCTCCCCTTCGTTTGTCGGGATCGGGGATCGGGGACCTGGGATCAAGGACTGGTCCCCGGTCCCCGGACCCGGTTCTCAGACCTTCGGCCCCGCCTGCTCCACCTCCCGCGCCTCAGCCGTGTCGAACTTCTTGAAGTTGTCGACGAACCGCGCGGCGAGTTGCCGGTACCGCTGCTGATACAGGTCGCGGTTCGGCCACGAGCTGGCCGGGTCGAGTACGTGATCCGGCACGTCGGGGCAGGTCTTCGGCACCCGGAACCCGAAGATCGGGTCCGTGGTGAACTCGACGTCCTTGAGCTTGCCGCTGAGGGCGGCATTCAGCATCGCGCGGGTGTACCGGATGCTGATCCGCTTGCCCACGCCGTACGGGCCGCCAACCCACCCGGTGTTCACGAGCCAGCAGTCGACGCCGTAGCGCAGCACCTTCTCCTTCAGCAGCCGCGCGTAGAAGTCGGGCTGGTGCACCATGAAGGGCCCGCCGAAACACGTGCTGAAGGTGATCTCCGGTTCCTTGCCGAGGCCGACCTCCGTGCCGGCGATCTTCGACGTGTAGCCCGAGATGAACTGGTAGCGCGCCTGATCGACCGTGAGCTTCGCGATGGGCGGCATCACGCCCGACGCGTCGCAGGTCAGGAAAATGACGTTCTTCGGATGCCCGCCGCGCTTCTCGGGCAGCGCGTTGTCGATGAACTCGAGGGGGTACGACGCCCGCGTGTTCTCGGTCAGCGCGGGATCGTCGAGATCGATGATCCGCGTGATGGGATCGAACATCACGTTCTCGAGGATCGTGCCGTACCGGTGCGTCGCGGCGTAGATCTGCGGCTCCGCGGTGGGCGACAGCTGGATGACCTTCGCGTAGCAGCCCGCCTCGAAGTTGAACACGCCGTTGTCGCTCCACCCGTGCTCGTCGTCGCCGATCAGCCCGCGCGTGGGATCGGCCGAGAGCGTCGTCTTGCCTGTGCCCGACAGGCCGAAGAAGAGGGCCACGTCGCCGTCCTTGCCGACGTTGGCGGAGCAGTGCATCGGGAACACGCCCTGCAGCGGCAGCAGGTAGTTCATGACCGTGAAGACCGCCTTCTTGATCTCGCCGGCGTACCCCGTGTTGCCGATGATGCAGAGACGCTGATCGAAGTTGAGCGCGATGAACGTGTTCGACGCGGTCGAGTCGATCTGCGGCACGCCCTTGAATCCAGTGCAGCAGATGACCGTGAAGTCCGGCACGTGCCGCCGGTACTCCTCCTGCGTCCTCGGCAGGATGAACATGTTCCGGGCGAACAGGCTGTGCCAGGCCTGCTCCGTGATGATCCGCACCGGCATGCGGTAGTCGGGGTCGGCCCCGACGAAGCAGTCCTGGACGAACAGATCCCGGTCCTGGAGAAAGCCCTGCATCCGCGAGTACAGCTCGGAGAACTTGTCCGGTGCGAACGGGCGGTTGTACTGCCCCCACCAGATGTGATCGTCCGTCGTGGGCTCGCGGACGACGAACTTGTCGTTGGCCGACCGCGCGGTGTGCTTGCCGGTGGTCATGATGACCGGCCCGCCCCGCGTAATACTGCCTTCCCGCCGGAACACGATTTCCTCGTACAGGGCCTCGGTCGGGAGGTTCCAGTAGACCGTTCCCATGTTGCTGAGACCGTGGTGCTCCAGCCCGAAATCGCTCTTGAGCGCGCCGGCCTGGGCCGTGGCCGGGGTCTTGATGTTCAGCAGGTTGATCATAGCCAGTCCCTGATGAGCTTCTTGTCGCCGATGTAGATGTCGTTGGGAGACGTCGGGTCGAGCGCCCACTTGATGCGGGCGATGCCCTCCATGGCGTCCTTCACCGTTCCGGCGAAACTCAGGCGCAGGTGCCCTTCCATGCCGAACTCCCGGCCCGGCACCGTCACGACCATCGCCTTCTTCAGCAGGAACTGCGACAGCTCGACCGAGTTGTTGCTGTAGGCGCGGAAGTCCGGCAGGCAGTAGAAGGTCCCGTCCGGCTTGTAGGTCTTTACGCCGTTGAACGACGACAGCTCCCGCATGATGACGTCGCGGTTGTTCTGGATCGAGAGCCGCAGCCCTTCCACGAAGCTCTGGAGTCCGAGCAGCGCGCCCTCGGCACCCGCCTGCATCACGGGCGATGCGCACGACGTCGTCTGCGCCTGCACGTTGTTCATCACCTCGACGAGACGACGCGGGGCCACGGTCCATCCGATCCGGAAGCCGGTCATGCCGTAGAGCTTGGCGATCCCGTTGACGGCGATGATCCGCGTGTCCTCGACCGACCGGTCGGAGAAGGCGTAGGCCGGCACGGCCCGTTTCCCGTCGAAGACGAGCTTGTGGTAGATGTCGTCCGTGATCAGGTAGATCTTCTTCCGCTCGCAGAACTCGACGATCTCCGCGATGAACTCCTCGCGGTACACGATCCCGCTCGGGTTGTTCGGGCTGTTGACGATGATGACCTTCGTGTGGGAACTCACCGCCCGCTCGATGTCCGCCATCCGCGGGTGGAAGGTCCCGTCCTCCGGCGTGACGATGACCGGCACGCCGTAGACCATCTTGACCATCTCCGGGTAGCTCACCCAGTACGGCGCGAGGATCACCACTTCGTCCTGCGGGTTGAGCAGGCAGTACAGGATATTGAAGAGCGCCTGCTTCGCGCCCGACGACACGATGACGTTCTCGGGCGCGACGACCTTGTCGTAGTGCTCCTCCGTGTACCGGATGATGGCCTTCTTCAGCGACGGCAGTCCGTCGCTCGGGCAGTACTTCACGTCGCCCTGGCTGAGCTTCGACGCCGCGCTCAGAATCGCCGTCACCGGCGTCTTGTTCTTCGGCTCTCCGATGCCCAGGTGAATGACCGGCTCGCCCCGCTCCCGCAGGAGGCGGGCCTCCTCATTGAGCCGCAGCGTCGGCGACTCGATGATGGACTGCGCTAGCTCACTGACGCTCATGGACGACTCCTCCGGCCGGACCGGCGCTAGGCCGGCCCTCCGCCGCGCTTCCTCCGCAGGTGATCCTCGACCACGTCCGGCACCAGCCCGGCGATGGGGCCGCCGAGCGCGAAGACTTCCCTGATCAGCCTCGAACTCACGTAGGTGTACTGCTCCGCCGGCATCATGAACACCGTCTCGATTTCCGGGCCCAGCCGCCGGTTCATCAGCGCCATCTGCAGCTCGTACTCGAAATCCGACACGGCCCGCAGGCCCCGCACGATCGCCGACGCCGACCGGCGGTGCGCGTAGTCCACCAGCAGGCCGTCGAAACTGTCGACTTCGACGTTGGGGTACTCTTTGAAGACCTCCCGTATCGTCTCCACGCGCTCCTCGAACGTGAAGAACGGGTTCTTCTCGGCGTTCCGCAGCACCGCGACGACGATGCGCTCGAACAGCCGGGCGCCCCGCAGGATGATATCGACGTGCCCGTTGGTCAGCGGGTCGAACGAACCCGGGTACACCGCCACGCGTCCTTGCGGCATGGTCATGCCTCCCCGCCGGCCATCGCCGCCGCCGCGCCGGCATCGTAGAGCGAGAGCGCCGTGCTCCCGACCGGGATCTCCCTGACGCGCGTGAACCGCCCCGCGCGATCGGGCGACGCACGCCGGCGCGCATGCTCGAGGACCATCAACCCGTCGGCGACCACCCGGCCCGCCACCAGCGACAGTAGGCTCTCCAGATCGGCGTGCTCATAGGGGGGGTCCAGCAGGACGAGTTCGAAACGCTGGCTCGCAGGCAGGCGCATCAGCGCCTCCACCAGGCTGGCCCGCATCATAACACAGCCGCTTTCGAGGCCGAGATCCGCCAGGTTGCGCGCCACCAGCTCGATCGCGCGCCGATCGCTGTCCACGAACACGACCTCGCTCGCGCCCCGGCTCAGCGCTTCGATCCCGAGCGCGCCGGAACCCGCGAACCCGTCCAGGACTCGGGCGCCGGAGACGCGCGTGCCCAGCACGTTGAAGAGCGTTTCCTTCACGCGGTCCGACGTCGGCCGCAGCCCGTGCCACGTCGGAGCCCTCAAGCGACGGCTCCTGAGCCGGCCGGCGATCACCCGCATGGTCCCGCTCCAGTCACCAGCGCTACCCCACTTCCGACAGGCCGAACCGCGAGGACCACGCGCCGCTCAGCCCGTCCCACGACGGCCCGGCCGCCGCACGCCGCCGATCCAGCTCGGCCCGCGCCAGGCGGCGGGCCTCCTCCATCAGCGCGTGGTCGCGCAGAAGATCGCCGGACCGCAGGCTCGGCGCCCCCGACTGCCGCGTCCCGAACACATCGCCGGGGCCCCGCAGCTCCAGATCCCGCTCCGCAATCACGAACCCGTCGCCAGTCTCGACCAGCGCGTCGAGCCTCGCCCGGGCCAGCTCGGTCGCGGGGTCCTGATACAGCAGCACGCAGGAGGACGCCGCCGGCCCGCGGCCCACGCGCCCGCGAAGCTGGTGCAGTTGCGCGAGGCCGAAGCGCTCCGCATGCTCGACGACCATCATGGTCGCATTCGGGACGTCGATGCCGACCTCGACGACGCTTGTCGCGACGAGCACGTCGAGATCGCCGGCCGCGAAGGCCCGCATGACGCGCTCCTTCCGATCGCCCGGGAGCCGCCCGTGCAGGAGCCCCAGCCGGAGATCCGGGAACACGTCCTGCGCCAGGTGGTCCGCCATGCGGCTCGCCGCCCGCACGTCCACCTTGCTCGACTCGTCCACGAGCGGATAGACGATGTAGGCCTGGTGGCCCGCCTCCACCTGCGCCCGGACGTCCTGGTACACCGCGTCCCGGCGCGACTGCGGAACGGCGACCGTCGTCACCGGCTGGCGACCGGGCGGGCGATCGCGGATGACCGAGACATCGAGATCGCCGTACACCGTCAACGCCAGCGTGCGCGGAATGGGCGTCGCGGTCATGACGAGCACGTCGGGCCGCCAACCTTTCTGCCGCAGCACCGCGCGCTGGACGACGCCGAAGCGATGCTGCTCGTCGATCACCACCAGGCCGAGTTCGTGAAACTCGACGCCCTGCTGCACCAGCGCCTGCGTCCCGACGACGAGCGGGATCTCGCCCGACCGCACGCCGTCGGCAATCGTTCGACGCTCGGCCGCGGCCAGGGACCCGCTCAGGAGCCCGACGCGATAGCCCACCGGCTCGAGGAGCTGACGCAGCGTCACGGCATGCTGCTCCGCGAGTACCTCCGTGGGGACCATGAAGGCCACCTGCAGACCGCTCGCCATAGCCACGACCGCCGCCAGCACGGCCACGATCGTCTTCCCCGATCCGACGTCGCCCTGCAGCAGGCGGTGCATCGGCTGCGGTCGGACCAGATCGTCGACGATGGTCTTGAGCGCGCGGCGCTGGCCCACCGTCAGCCGGAACGGCAGCACCGCGCGGGCCGCGGCCCGCACGCGGTCGTCGACGACCACCGGGCGTCGCTTGCGCTCCGCATCGGCCATCTGCCGCCGGATCAGAAGGCCAAGCTGGAAATGGAAGAACTCTTCGAGAATGACGCGGACCTGCGCCGGAGCGCGAAACCGGGCGAGGTCGTCGAGTGACGCGCCGGGCTCCGGGAAATGCGACTCCCGAAGCGCCCGTCCGAGAGGCGGGAGGCCGAGTTCGTCCTCGGCCCACCGCGGCAGCATCCCACCGGCGTCCGCCGGTACCAGCGCAAGCGCCTCGGAGACGAGCGTCCGCTGCATCCGCGCGGTCAGACTGCCGGTCTTCTCGTACACGGGCACGATGCGCCCGGTGTGCAGCGAATGTCCCCGGGATCCGGGATCCGGCTCATCCGCGATCACTTCGTACTCGGGATTCGTGAGCTGCCAGCCGCCGCGGGCGTGCGGTTCGACGCGCCCGTAGAGCACGACCCTCGCGTCGCGGCGGATGACGTCGGCCATGTACGGCTGGTTCAACCAGACGGCGCGGACGCTGCCCTCACCCGCGCGCACGAGCGCTTCGAAGATGCGAAAGCCCCGCCGGCGGGTCAGCCGCACGCTGCCGGTCGCGACCGTGCCCGCCAGCGTCGCCGCCTCTCCGGCCCGCAGCGACGACGGATCGCGGAACGCTGCACGGTCTTCGTAGCGCTTCGGAAAGCGAGCCAGGAGATCGCCGACCGTCGCGAGACCGACCTTGCGGAGATCGGCCGCCCGGCGGGGGCCGACGCCCTTCAGCGTGGCGAGGTCCCGATCGAGACTCACTGCACGACGACGGCCTGGCCCGCCTCGACGTCGACGCGCCGGATGCCGGCCGGCAACGCGAACGGCTCGTCGAGACTGACGCCCTGCGGTTTCTCCGGCGTACGCGAATAGAAGCTGACCAGTTCCCGCAGCAGCGCCAGGGGAACGGGTAGACTCCCGACCCGGGCCGACTCCAGTTCGAGCCGGCCCACGCCGTCGGCCGTGCGCAGCACGCCCGTCGCGCTCACGGGCAGGCGACCGCGCAGCAGGCGCATCGGGTCGACCCAGCTTCGCGTCCGAGACTCGCGAACCTGGTCGAGGTCCACGGTCGCCGACGCGGCCACTCGCCCCTGCCCCAGGACCCACACGTAAGGGGCCCCGACGCCGGCTGGCAGCGACGCCTGTGCGTGGTAGCTCAGGTAGGCGTTGAGTTCGGGCTCCGTGACCACCGTCCGCCGCCCTCCGGCGTCGGACGTGGACGGCATCGCGGCGCCATGCTGGGCGATGGCGTCGAGCTTGACGAGGAATCGGTCAGCGTCGCCCCGGGCGAACGGCAGCGGCTCTCGCTGGGACGGCGAGGAGGCCCCCAGTGCGACCAGCGCCAGCGCCAGGACGATCGCTCGGCAAGAACAAGAACTCACCCTGTCGAGTGTAATCCCGCGGCCGCGGGATCGTCCATCGCCCTCATCTGTGATCCTGCCCGGATTCGCGCGCGTCACTGTCTCGGCGCGGTCGGCGACGGCGCCCCGTTTCGGGTACGGTAGGGCCGGCTCGCCCCATTCTGTCTTCTGTCTCCTGTCTTCTGAATTCTGGCGAGGATCAGAGCTCTGTCCACTCCGGCCACGGGCCGCGGCCCCGCTCATGTGTGATCTTCGAGGCGGGGACATCCATCGAGAACCCCGAATGGGGACGGGAAACGACACAATTGGCCCCCGGTCCCCGGTCCCTGATCCCGCCGATTTGGGCGCCTACCGCCGGTTCTCGCGCGCGCGCAGGATCAGATCGAACTTGCGTCGCTCGATCTGCTGCTCGAACTGCCGGAATCTCGCGCGCTGGCGCAGGTCGAGCGGCTCATCCAGCGCGTCGTACGCGCGGCGCAGGTCGGCGGCGTACCGCCCGTCGAGGTCGGCGAGCGAGGCCAGCGCCTCCCGGAGCTGCGCGTCATCTGACGTGTCGGCGCCGGCCAGGCGCCCGAGCCTCGCGACCAGTTGCTGGCGCGCGCGGTCGTGCGTCCGCCGCACCCGCTGCAGCTCCCGCAGGCGCGGCAGGAACGACGCAAATCGGGCATCGTCCAGCCCGAGCACCTGCTGGGCCTGCATGACCGTGTACGCGTCGAACAGGCGCTGCACCTCTCCCGGTGTATCCGCCTGCGCCACGGCGCGCGGTGGCAGTGCGGCCCGGCCCGCTCCGGGAGGGTTCACCTGCCCCTGCGCCGGCGGCGGCGCCTGCCCTGCCGCCGCCATAGGAAGCCCCAGCCAGAGGAGCATCGTGGCGACGGCCGCAGACCCCACGACGGCGTACCGCGTCACGGTGCGCCGATCCGGACCAGAACGAACCCCGCGCGCCTGCCTCATGACGGCCCTCCTCCCAGCTCGTCCTCCAGGAGCCGGATGAGCGCTTCCTGCTCCTCCGGCTTCAACTGGTCGATGACCCGCTCTGCCGCGCCCAGTCTCGGCGCGAAAATCTCCGGCTCGGACTCCTCGCCCGGGCTGCCCGACAGCAGGGCTACCAACTCCCACGTCACCTCGTCGTCGGGGGGTACCACCGGCCCGGTCTCGGCGGTGCCGGCCGCTGGCATGCCCGCGCGCGCGGACGCCCCCCGCTGCGCCGGCGCACTCGTCGGCGCCGGCTGCCACACCAGCGCCAGCGCGAACAGCACGACCAGTGCCGGCGCCGCGGCGAATGCCCACCGCCACGTACGCCACTGCCGCCCGGCCTCGGCCTCGGCCCTGACGGTTGCCTGCACGCGCGAGGAGAGGCGCTCCCAGAACAGTGGCGAGGGCTCGGGCGACTCATCCGACGCGACGAGCGCGACCGTGGCCCGAAGCGACTCGAGACGCGCCGCGCAGGACGGGCACGAGGCAAGGTGCGCCTCGCGGGCGGCATCCGCGCGCGCGTCGAGCAGATCGACGAGATCCGACTCCGACAGGTGCCGCAGCGCGCTCATCGCACGTCCTCCTTCGTCAGGATCTTCTTCAAATTCTCGAGCCCGTGAAACACGTTGGCCTTCACCGCTCCGACCGTCGTCCCCAGGACGTCGGCGATCTCCTGGTTTGACAGTTCCTGGTACACCCGCAGGATCAGTGTGGCGCGCTGCTTCTTCGGCAGGCGCGCCACGGCCGCGCGCACGCGCGCGGCTCGCTCGGCCCGCACGAGGTCCACGGACGGATCCGGGGCCGGCGCGGCCAGATGCGGCACCTTCTCAATCGAGTCCAGCGGCGGCGCCTTGGCCGACACGCGGTTGAGACACACGTTCACGCCGACGCGATACAGCCAGGTCGACAGGCTGGCGTCGCCCCGGAACGATCGCAGGCCCCGGAACGCCCTCAGGAACACGTCCTGCGCCAGGTCAGCTGCGTCTTCGTGCCGCCCCGTGAACCGGTAGCAGAGCCGGTAGATGCTCCGCTGATGACGCTCGACGATGACGTCGAAGGCCTCCGTGCGGCCGGCAAGACACCGGTCCACGAGGGCCCGGTCCTCGAGGTCGGCCAGCGGGACGCGATCATCCGTCCTGGGGACGTGTTGGGCCACAGCCGTCATGATCCATCCGGGTCGTCCAGGCGCCACGACCTCGCCGGCGCATCTGTTCATGTCGCTCACCCGCCGCGGGGCCGACCGCGGCCCGTGCCTCTCCCGGCTCGGGCCCCGACGGTTACCCGTCCCAGGTAGTTAGACAGGCACGTTGGCGCGGGAGTGACACGCGAGCGGATTCTATCACCGCCCCCGTTGACCTTCGCCTTTCTTTTGCATACAGTAGTGTCGGCTCGAACACCTCGTGTCCCCGGGAGGAGGGTGACGCCTTGGCACTGCCACTGACGAAGCGACAGCGGGAGATTCTCGACTACCTCGCGGAGTTCATCCAGCAACACGGCTACGCTCCGAGCCTCGAGGAAATCGGCCGCCGTTTCAGCCTGTCGTCACTGGCCACGGTCCACAAGCACCTGACGAATCTCCAGGAGAAGGGATTCATCCGCCGCGCGTGGAACCGCAGCCGGTCGGTCGAGCTGATGCCGACGCGCTCCGGAGGGCGGTCGGTCGAACTGCCGCTGCTCGGTTTCGTCGCAGCCGGCGCGCCCATCGAGGCCGTCGCGTCGCACGAGAGCATTGCCGTCCCTGAGGATCTGGTGGGCAAGCGCGACAGCTACGTGCTCAAGGTGCGGGGCGACTCGATGATCGACGAGCAGATCCGCGATGGCGACTACGTAATTGTCGAGGACCGCAAGACGGCCGAGAACGGCGAGATGGTCATCGCCCTGCTCGGCGGGTCCGAGGTCACGCTGAAGAAGTTCTACCGTGAGAACGGCCGGGTCCGGTTGCAGCCGGCCAATCCGGCCGTGCAGCCCATTCTGGTTGCGCCGGACCTCGTCGCCATCCAGGGCGTGGTCGTCGGCGTGATGCGCAAGTACTGAAGCTGCGCGCGGCGACGCGCAGGATACCCATGCCCGAAGACACCCGTCAGATCAACTTCACCATCGTACCGGCCGAGCCGGAACACGAAGAGCGCACCTACGCGAACTTCTGCGCGGTGGCGCACACCCCGTTCGACTTCACGCTGACCTTCTGCGAGGTGATGCCGCTCTCGGAGAAGGACATCGCGGACGCGCAAAAGGAGCACATCATCCGCGCACCCGTCCGCGCCCGCATCGTTGTTCCGGTGCAGATCCTGCCGAGTCTGATCACCGCGCTGCAGGAGCAGTACCGGTCGTTCTCCGAGCCGCAGCCCGGGATCGGCTGGAACAAGGGGCCGGTCCACTGACGCGGGCTGCGGACGCGTGACACCGTGAAGAGCGCCGAAGAGACCCAGGCCGTGATGGCCGCACTTGGCCGGCAACATCCGGATGCCGACACCGAGTTGCGGTACGCGAACGCCTTCGAGCTGCTCGCGGCGACCATTCTCTCTGCCCAGTCAACCGACGTCAGGGTCAACCAGGTCACGCCCAGGCTGTTCGAGCGCTACCCCGACGCGGCCACGCTCGCCGCGGCGGACCCGGCCGACGTCGAGGCCCTCGTGCAGTCGACGGGCTTCTTCCGCCAGAAGACCCGCGCGCTCATCGGCATGGCGACGGCCCTCGTCGAGCGGCACGGCGGGCAGGTGCCGCGCACGATGGAAGCGCTGGTGCAGCTGCCCGGCGTGGGCCGCAAGACGGCGAACGTCGTGCTCGGCCACGCCCTGGGCATCCCGGGGCTGGCCGTCGATCGCCACGTGCTGCGCGTCGCCAATCGTCTGGGCATCGCCTCGTCGCAGGATCCTGAGCGCGTCGAGCAGCAGCTCACCGGCGCACTGGCCCCTGCCTGGTGGACCCGCACCTCCGACACCCTCATCCTCCATGGTCGCCGGGTCTGCCGCCCGACGCCGCTGTGCGAGCGCTGCCACGCCAACGACCTGTGCGACTTCCGGCGGCTGAGCCTTCGGCCGAAGACCGCGCGCCCGGCGGCGGTCCCCCGCCCGACCCGCGCGCCCGCCCGACCCGTGGGCAGGCGGCGGTCCCCGCGGCGATGACGCGCCAGCGCTTCGACCGGCTCGTCGCCCGGGCAGTCGCCTCCATCCCGGCCCGGTTTCGCGATGAGATGCGCAACATCTCGATCGTCGTCGAGGACGAGCCGGATGACGACCTGCTGGCCGACATGGGCATCGAACCGCCGGATACGCTCTTCGGCCTCTACCAGGGGACTCCGCTGACGGAACGCGGGTGGGACTTCGGCAACGCCCTGCCCGACCGCATCGTGCTGTACCAGGGCCCCATCGAGGATGCCTCCGAGGGCGACGACGACGTCGTGGTGTGCATCGGCGAGACGCTCATCCATGAGATCGGCCACTACTTCGGTCTCTCCGAGGAGGAAATCGAAGAGATCGAAGAGCGCTACTGGCAGAGCCAGGAGACCGCCGGGGACGAAGAGGACCGCGAGGTCGAAGACGAGGATCCGCGGTGAGGGCGCGGCGGCGCTTCGGCCAGCACTTCCTCGAGCCTGCATGGATCGACAAGGTCGTCGAAGCCATCGCTCCGCGGACGTCCGACTGGTTCATCGAGATCGGGCCGGGGCGCGGCGCGCTGACGCTGGCGCTGGCGCCTCGCGTCGCGGCACTGACGGCGGTGGAGATCGATCGCGAACTGGTCGCCGGACTGCGGCCGCGGCTGCCTCCGCACGCCAGGCTGGTCGAAGGAGATTTCCTGCAGGTCCCGGCGGCGGCGTGGCTGCCCGAGACGCCGGGGGACCGTGTCCGGGTGGCCGGGAATCTGCCGTATTACATCTCGTCGCCGATCCTGGCCCGGCTGTGCGCGCTTGCCAGAGAGACCGGACGCCTGCACGATGCCACGCTGATGCTCCAGTTGGAAGTCGCCGAGCGCCTGGCCGCGCCTCCGGGCTCGAAGACGTACGGCGTGCTGTCGATCCAGGCGCGGCTGGACGCCGAGGCTTCCCTGCTGCTCGAGCTGCCGCCGGGGGCGTTCCGGCCTCGCCCGGAGGTCCGCTCCGCCGTCGTCCGGCTGCGCTTTCGGCCGTCGCCCGTCGCCCCCCGGAATCGGGCCGACTTCGATGCGCTGGTTCGTACCCTGTTTGCACAGCGGCGAAAGACGACAGCCAACGCACTGAAGCCGCTGGCTCGTCGCCTGGGGCTCTCCGAGCGCGGGATCCTCGAGGCGGCCGGCGTCGAGGCCATGCGGCGGCCCGAGACGCTGGATCTGGCGGAGCTCGTCCGCCTGGCCGACCAGCTCGCCCGTGAGCCTCATCTGTGATCCTCGCCAGGACCGCCCGGTCCGCCACGTCTGCTGGAGGCCGGGGCTTTCAGCCCCGGCGGACATGCCGGCCCTGGAGGGCCGGGCTCCAGATCGCGACTCCCGGCTCCCGGCGTCAGAACCGATCCCCGGTCCCCGGTCCCCGGCCCCCGATCCCCCGAGTGACTGTGGTATAGTCCCCCTGACAGATTAGGCCTGATCCCGCCCGAAAACTCCGGCCTTCCCAGCGGCCTGACGGGCGCGGTCACGTGGGGGCGGGTCTGCCTCTCCGGCAGCCCGGGCAGGAGTGTGCACTCCCAGGCACTTCCGGCCGACACAACACGTGTACCGTGCGGAGAACACGTCAGGAGCGTCCGGTGCCCTTCCCTGCTGAGGTGGCGCGCCGGACCCCTTCACGAGGAGGAGGCAAGCGACCTTGATGCCCGATCGGCCAGCAGCCCCATCATCCGCGCCGCCCCCGCTCGAAGTCGTACCCCTCGGTGGCCTGGGCGAGTTCGGTCTGAACATGATGGCCGTCTCGTGGGGAGACACCCTCGTCGTCATCGATGCGGGCGCGATGTTCCCGGAGGCCGAGCTCCTGGGCGTCGATCTGATCATCCCGGACCTGACGTATCTGAAGCAGTCGCACGCCCGGCACCGGGCTCTCGTCCTGACGCACGGCCACGAGGACCACATCGGGGCGGTGCCGCACGTCCTCGAGCACCTGGACGGCCCGATTCTTGGCACGCCGCTGACGCTGGCCGTGCTCGAACCCAAGCTCGCCGAGCACGGCATCGACGTGCGCAGCCGGCTGACACCCGTACATCCGCGCGATCGCCTTCCGATCGGGGACTTCACGGCGGAGTTCCTCCGCGTCACGCACAGCATGCCCGATTGTGTGGCCGTCGCGATGCGGACGCCGGTCGGGACGATCGTGCACACTGGCGACTTCAAGATCGACCAGACGCCGCTCGACGGGGAGCACTTCGACTTCCACCGGTTCGCGGAGCTCGGCGCGGAAGGCGTGCTGGCGCTGTTCTCCGACAGCACGAACATCGAGCGGCCGGGTTTCACGGGCTCGGAACTGGACGTCGTGGAGGCGTTCGAGGAGATCTTCGCGAGCACCAAGGGCAAGATCGTCGTGACCGCGTTCGCCACGAGCGTCTACAGGCTGCAGCTGCTCGTGAACCTCGCGGCGAAGTTCGGGCGGCGCGTGGCGTTCGTCGGCCGGGGCATGGTCGAGTCGTCCCAGATCGCGCAGCGGCTCGGGTACCTGTCGGTGCCGGCCGGGCTCGCGATTCGCGAGTCTGAGGTCAAGAACCTGCTGCCGTCCTCCGTGCTGTGCCTGGTCACGGGCAGCCAGGGAGAGCCGTTCTCGGCGCTCTCGCGCATCGCGATCAGCGAGCACAAGCACGTCTCGCTGCAGCCCGACGACGTGGTGGTCTTTTCGGCCCGGTCGATCCCGGGCAACGAGCGGTCGATCGACCGCGTGATCAACCACATCAGCCGGCGCGGTGCGGACGTCGTCAACGAGGACACCAAGCACGTGCACGTGTCCGGCCACGGGAGCGAGGAGGAGCTGAAGCTGATGCTGTCGCTCGTCAGGCCCCGCTGCTTCGTGCCGATCCACGGGGCGTTCCGCCAGCGGTCCCGGTACGCGCGCATCGGCGAGCGGCTGACGAGCCAGCTGCCGTACCGCGTCAACGTCATCGTGGCGGAAAACGGCGACATGCTGCACTTCGACCGGGACACGGGCGTGGTGGCGGGCAAGGTCCCGGCCGGGCGGGTGTTCATCGACGGCGCGTCGGCGAGCGGCCTGGGCGACGAGATCCTGCGCGATCGCCGTCACCTGGCGGAGGATGGTCTCGTTGTGCCGGTGCTCGCCATCAACAAGCAGACGGGCGCGATCGAAGGCGTGCCGGACCTGATCACCCGAGGTCTCGCGGGCTCCCCGGGATCGGATGGTCCGCTGCAGGAAGTGTCGCGGCTCATCATGGAGCTGCTGGAGTCGGCGAGCGTCGAGGAGCGGACGGACTACGGCATCATGAAGGACAAGCTGAGCGTCGAGCTGCGGCGCTTCTTCCGGAAGCGGATGGGCCAGCGGCCCCTCGTGCTCCCGGTCATCATGGAGATCTGATTCGGTGTCGGGCACATCCACGATTTCGCGCCGGGCCAGCGAACTCGTCGGCGTCGTGTTTTTCGCTGTCACGCTGATCTGGCTGATTGCGCTCTCCACCTACGAGCCCAGCGACCCGGCCTGGTTCTTCAAGTCCGCCGGGCCGCGCGCACCGGTCAACCTCGCCGGCCGCGTCGGCGCATTCCTGGCCGAACTGTCGTTCCAGCTCGTGGGGTACGCCGCGTACGTCATTCCCGTGCTCGCGGGCGCGCTGGGCTGGTACGCCTTCTGGTGCCGACGAATCGACGCGATCTACACCAAAGTCGTGGGCGTGCTGCTCTTCGTCGCGTGCGCCAGTTCGTTCTTCGGACTGGCGCTGCCTCCCGCCCGGGCGGCGGGGCGGGCGTTCGAGGGGGGTGGCTGGGTCGGCGATCAGCTGGCCGGCGCGCTCTCGGCCTCGTTCAACCAGACCGGCGCGCTCGTCATCATCCTCGCGCTGCTCCTGCTCAGCGTGATTCTCACCACGCAGTTCTCGTTCGGGCGCGCCTTTGCCGGGGCCGTGGCCGGCGTGCGGGCGCTGGCCGGCCGGGGCCTTGCGGGCGCGCGGGCGTGGCGTACGGAGCGGCGCCGCGATCGCAAGCGGCAGGAAGTGCTGGAGCGGCGCGCGCGGAAGGGTGCGGCCTCCCCGGCGGCCGACGCGGCCGTCGCCC
>CAYZYG010000114.1:0-15846 GCA_964481395.1 uncultured Vicinamibacterales bacterium | reverse complement strand
TTCGTGCGGTCGTAGGACACGCGCTCGATCCGCAGGCCCGGCGTGAGCGTCAGGCGTCCCAGGAGCACGCGGTTCTGGACGAACGCGGAGACGGCCAGGTTCTCGCGCAGGTTGTCTTCGACCACGACGCCGTCACGCGCGAGGGGCGTCGCCCCGTTCTTCTGAAGGCGATCCTGCCGCTCGGCGTGAATGCGCAGGCCGAAGTCGGTCTCGTTCTCCACGCCTCCCAGCGTGGGCGTCGCGCGAACGCGCGGTTCGACGCCCCAGACCTTGTACTGGCGCAGTCTGCCCTCGTTGCCGCAGGTCGTGCTCAGATTGGCCATGCCGCCGCACGCGGGATCGAGCCGGTCGTTCGGGCGCTGACTTGAGTTGCTCGACTGCCGCCACCAGTCCCGGTCGAAGACGTAGCCGTACACGTTCGTCGTCATCAGGAGCGACGGAGAGAAAGCGGCCCGCCAGGTCGCGGTCACCGCGCGGCGGTCGGCCGCAAAGGCGTCGTTGACGAACGGGTTCTGGCGGGGATTCGCGTCGTACTCGGCCTGGGTCAGGCCGGAGTAGGTGATGGCCGAGTCCTCGTCGTACCTGTTGAGTTTCAGGAGCAGCGTGTGCGAGCGCGCGAGCGCGATCTGCACCTTCGCGGTGACGTCGTTTACGTTCGAGGAGATGCGATCGCGAGCCCCGTCGCCTTCCCGGCGCAGGCCGTCGATGAGCACGCCGACGCGCCCGAGCGTGGTGCCGAACGCGCCCGAGGCGTTGAGGTGGTGTCGAGTGCCGAGCGCGAGGCGGGCCCACCCCGCGGGCCTCGCCGGCACATCCGGCGTCAGGTAGTTCACGATGCCGCCGATGGTCTGCGGGCCGTAGGCGATCTGCCCGGACCCCTTGAGGACCTCCACTCCCTCGAACCGTTCGATGGAGGGATGGTAGTAGCTGGCGTTGTCGCCGTAGGGGGCCATGGTGAAGGGCACGCCGTCTTCGAGCAGCAGGACCTTCGTGGATCGCGTGGGATTCAGGCCGCGGATGCCGAGGTTCGGGCGGAGCCCGAATCCCTCCTCGTCGCGGGCATGCACGCCCGCCACCTTGCGCAGCGCTTCGTTGACGTTGTGGACCTCGCTGCCGGCAAGATCGGCCCGGTCGAGCGTGGAGACGGCGCCGGGCAGGCGGCGCAGGGTGGCGGTCGAGTCGCCGACCCGCGTGCCGACGACGGTCACTTCTTCGGAAAAGGCGCCGGCGGTGAGCGTGACGTGCAGATCCACGTGGGAGGCGCCGACGCGGACGGTCCGACGGTCGATGGAGAAGAAGGGGGCGGACACGACGAGTTCGTAGTCGCCGGCGTGGAGGCCGGGGAAGGAGAAGGCGCCGTCAGCGTTGGTGATCGAGGTGCGGGTAACGGATGGCACGGCTGGCGCGGCCTGGGGACTCAGGAGGACGGTCGCGCCGACGATGGGGGTGTCGGTCTGGTCGAGGACGCGTCCGGCGATGCCGGCGGCCTCGACGTGCGGGACCGGTTGTGCGGCGGCCTGGGGCCCGGGAATGAAGGCCAGGGCGAGGAAGAGGGACATGGTGGGGCGTCGAGGGAGCAGCATGGGGGCACCTGCCGGGCATGGAGGATAATGTTAATATTGAGACTCACTCTCAATATTGTACGCGCCCATTTCACCTCAGAGCCGCCCGCCCGTCAATCAGTACATCTACGGATCCCCGTGGCGGCGCGCGCCCCAGATGGACGCCGCGACCCGGACACGCTCAGGCGCCGCCGTGCGCCTCAAGCCGCGGAATGGAGGCGCCGACCCGATCCGATCCTCGTCGATGCTCCGCGGTCCACGCGTCGGGGCCGAATCCGCCTTCCCGGGCATCACAGCCGCAGCCGCGTCCCCAGACCCAGCTCGCAGGCGCGCCGGTACACCTCCGGCGCCACGGCCATGTCGTCGAGCGCCAGTCCCAGGTTCATGGCCATCGTCCGCTCGTCTGGCCGCTCGCGTCCGGGCTTCTGGCCGCCGACCAGCTCGCCCAGATCGGCATACGGGTCCGGGGTTCGCGCGAAGTAGCCGACGCGACGGTAGTACTGGAACTGCGCGTGGTCATCCGTCGCCAGCTTGTCGCACTGCGCGATCGCGTCCGGCATCCAGTAGCTGTCGAAATCCACCGCCGAAGCGAACGCGCCCGGACGAAGCCAGCCCGACGGGATGATCGGCTGCGGGTGCTTCAGCAGGGGGCCTGACGTCACCACGAGATCCGCATGGACGACGGCCTCCCGAGGTTCCGGGACGCCCAGGACCTCGACGCCGAGCGCCGCGGACATGTCGGACACGTAGCGCTGCTGAATGTCGGCGTCGATGTCGTAGGCAAAGACCTTCGACACCTGGAACACCGCCGCGAGCGCCAGGAGGTTGGTCCGCCCTTGGAATCCGCACGCCAGGATTCCCACCGTCGTGCTGTCGGGCCGCGCCAGGTACTTCGCCGCCACGGCTGTCGCGGCTCCCGTCCGATAGCCGGTGATCCACGTGCAGTCCATCACGGCGTACGGCAGACACGTCTCGACGTCGTTCAGGACGATGAGGCCAGAGATATACGGCAGGCCCCGCGACGGGTTCTCCGGATGCCCGCCCACCCACTTCATGCCAGCTGCGCGCATCCCGGGGATGAGCGCCGGCATCGCGTGAATGAACGCGTCATTCCCGGGATGGATGCCGGGCTTGGGCGGCATCTCGACCCGGCCGGCGGCCTTCTCGCGGAAGCCGCCCTCGACCAACCGGACGATGGTGGCCATGTCGACGCCGGCGGCCTCGACATCCGCGCGTGAGAGATACAGCAGTTCGTGACCGGCCATGCGAGCCTCCAACGCGATCATCACGCACGCGGCGCCCGCAGGACAAGCCGGCTGCCTGGCACCCGTCCCTGCCGCCTCTCGCCTGTCGCCCGCCGCCTGAGTTACCATCCCCTCCCATGCCCATCGACCTCCGCTCCGACACCGTCACCCATCCCACCCCCGCCATGCGGGAGGCCATGATGTCGGCCGACGTCGGCGACGACGTGTTCGGGGAGGACCCGACGGTCAACCGACTGGAAGCCCTGGCGGCGGAGATCACGGGGATGGACGCCGCGCTCTTCGTGACCAGCGGCACCCAGGGCAACCTGGGGGCGCTGCTCGCCCACTGCGACCGGGGCCGCGAGGTCATCGTCGGCGACGAGTCCCACATCTACAACTACGAGAACGGGTCCTCGTCCGTGCTGGGCGGCCTTGTCCTGCACCCGGTGCCGACGAACCCGGACGGCACGCTGCCGCTGGACGCGCTCGAAGCGGCCATCCACTCGCCAGCGCACCACTACCACTACTACCACCACGCGCCGCCCGGGGTGCTCTGCCTCGAGAACACCCACAACCGTTGTGGCGGGCGGGTGCTGGCCCCGGAATATTTCGCCGAGGTCGCGGCTATCGCACGGCGTCACGGCCTTCCCGTGCACCTCGACGGCGCGCGCCTGTTCAACGCCGCCGTCGCGTCGAAGCGCCCGGTCACGGATTGGACGCGGCACGTGTCGTCGGTTCAGCTGTGCCTCTCGAAGGGGCTCGCGGCGCCCGTGGGATCGATGATCTGCGGATCAGCCGAGTTCGTGGACAGGGCACGGTGGATGCGCAAGGTGCTGGGCGGCGGCATGCGCCAGGCCGGTGTGATCGCAGCGCCCGGCATCCTCGCGCTCACGGAGATGGTCGCACGCCTCGACGAGGATCACCGGAACGCGAAGATCCTCGCCGATGGCCTCGCCGAGCTGCCGGGCACCGCGCTGGACGGTCCCGGCGCCGAGACGAACATCGTGGTCTTCCGGGTCGCGAGCCCCGAGGTCGCCGAGGCGTTCTCTGCCGCGCTCGCCTCAGAGGGGGTTCTTGTCTCGGACTTCGGCGGCGGCCGCCTGCGCATCGTCACGCACTACGGGATTACGGAGGAGGACTGCCGTCGGGCGGTCGGGGTCATGAAGCGGATCTGGAACGCCGGATTCCCAATCGCCAATCCCCGACTTGAAGATCACAGACGAGAGGTCTCCAGTTACGACGGCGGGTGCCTTACCGCGACCGCGCCAGGATGTCGCCGTAGTTCGTGATGGCGCCCCGGCGAAAGGCTGAGACCAAATCGTCGATGGGATCGAGCAAGAGGCGGCCCTCCATGCTGGAGCCGGGATAGGAAAGTCCGAAGCCGCGGAATGCCGACCGCACGACGACGCTCCGCCCGTCCACGGGGAGCGACGCCAGGTTGCGGTAGAAGGCCTGCCAGTCGTCGTTCCTGAACAAATAGAACTCCACGTTGGACGTATAGAACGCCGTCACCTTCAGGCCGCGCGCGTCGAGGTACGTGCCGATCGACTTCAGCGCCTTCCCCCCGACGAAGTTCCCGACCACCGGCACGATCACGTTTCGCTGCTGGAGGTCGCGCAGCACGCGATAGCTCTCCTCCGTTGCCAGAAAGCTGGCGTGCCGGCCGGTTTCATCGGTGGCCGTCATCAATTCCCGGTAGCTGGGGAACGGTCGCCCTCGGCGGAACGAACGGAACGAGTACTTCAGGTCCGGCCCGGCCTCGAAGAACGCCGAATACACATAGTCGAGGGCGCTCAGATCGCCCGCGGTCATGGCAAACCGGTGGTGCGTCAGGAGCCGGGCACGAACATCCGCGCGGTTTCTGAGGTGCAGATCTTCGCTGGCGGGGACTATCGCGAACGCCTCGAACAACTCCCTCGCACTCGACTTCGCGTTCAGGTGCCGTGGCCATGGCCGCGAGAACAGCCGCGACAGGAACTCGGCGCGCGTCGGCGACAGCTCGAACAGCGCCTTGTACAGCAGGTGCAGCACGGCGTTCTGGCGGCGGACGTCCACGATGAACGCGATGCGGGGGCGGAGCACCGCGAGGTAGCTGAAATTCTGCTCCGGGCCGACGCCGATGTACGCGCCCGCGCCGGGCGCGCGCTTCATGATCTCGGGGAGGACCGTCGGGAACGTGCGCTCGTTCGAGACGAGGTTGTCGGACTGGAAGAAGCCGCTGGCCTCGGAGAACTCCGAGAACATCCGCCAGAACGCGGCGTCGTCGAGACGATCCGCCGGACTCGACCAGCCAGCGTCGAGCCCGGCGCCCGGGAGGAGCAGAAACAACAGCAGGACGGCGCTGGCCAGCCCGGCTGCCCGGCGTATCGGCATGGGGGTCTCGTGGGACAGGACAGGCCTTCCGCCCCGGCGGGCACCGGTCCGATGCCACCCGCTCGGGTTACGACACCCGTCCTCGAATCCTGAGCGGGAGTTTACCGCGACTTCGAGGCCTCCTGCATCAGCTTTGCGAAGCTGTCGTTGTCGGTTTTGAAATCGCGTGCGGCCTGGCCGGCGCGGACGATCCGAACCGAACGGATGCCGTCGCCCTTCTTGATGTCCTTCAGCAGATCGCCGCCGGCGATCACCCGGCCGATGGCCGTGGAACGCCGGTCCAGACCGGTGTTCCTTTGCAGCGTCAGGTAGAAGGCGTTCGGCCCCGAGACGCCCAGGACCCCCGGGCCGTCGTGCTTCAGCGCGGCGTTGGCGAGCCTCGGCAGCTTCGCCACGGCCACGGCCTTGTCCTTCGGCGGCAGGAGGTTCGCGCTGATCATGCCACCCCTGACATCCAGAATCGTGCCGACGGGCGGCGCCTGGGGCTGCTGGCCGCCGCGCCCGCCTGCGCCCATGCCCGGGGGCGGGCCGCCCCGGCCGCCGCCCTGCGGCGCGTTGGCTTCGGCCACGCGGATGAAGTTCGCGACGTGGAGGGGGGCGTTGACGTGGTCAAGGCTGGCCATCACGCGTGTGCCCGCCGTGGTCGTGATGTCGGCGTAGATGCCGTCGTCCAGGTAGACGCCCGCGCGGCTCAGTGGCGCGTCGAGATTCGCGATGCCGTACGCGACGACGGCCGTCACCAGGGCCGAGTGCTGCTGGTGTTCGGTGAACGGCACGAGCTCGCTGTACAGGTCGTTCAGCGTGTGCCACGCGCGGCTGTAGGTGTACTCGCGCGTAACGGCGAAATTCAGCGTGGGGATGCCCACCATCGCGAACGACGACGAATCGGTCCCGCCCGGCCGCTCCGGTTTCGCGCTCGGATAGTCGTTGCGCGCGAGCCTGAAGGGCCACTTCGGATTCAGGTTGGCAAGCGGCGCGACGATGGGCTCCATGGCCGCGTACCAACTGCCGGGCACCGTCGCGCCGGTGATGGCGCTCGGGCTGCCGTCGCGGTTGATCATGGCCACGACCTTCGGATGGACCTCGGGCCGCTTCTTCAGCCAGGACTGGGATCCGACGAGGCCATTTTCCTCGGCCGCGAACAGGATGATCGTGACCGAGCGCTTTGGCCTGGCCCCTGCCTTCGCGAGCAGCCGGATGGCCTCGATGTGGGGCGACGTGCCCGATCCGTCATCGACGGCGCCTGTCCCCGAGTCGAAGCTGTCGAAGTGGGAGCCGAGAATGATGTGCTCGTCCGGATACGTCGTCCCGCGCAGCGTCGCGACGATGTTGTGGTACTTCACCGGGCCCATGCGGAACCAGTTTCGGATGTCGAACTCGAGCTCGACCGCGTCCCCCTTCTCGGCGAGCGCCTTGATCTCGTCGTACTGCGTGTCGAGCAGCTTGATGTCCGGGAGCACCGGAAGCCTGTCCCACGCGTCGGCGAACCCGTCGAGCATGCTGTAGGGTGCCTTCATCCGCTGGATCGTACCCAGCGCGCCCGCCGCGACGAGAGCCTGTGTGAGCGGCGGCATCAGCTTCGCGTCCGCGTACTCGGGGGTATTGCGGCGGCCGTCCCGGGCGAAGCCGGTGCTGTCGCCGGCAATGAGCACCCACCTGTCCTTGAACGCGCCGGGGTTGGCCTTGATTTCGGCGATCGCGGCCTCGACGGCCACGCGCTTCTTCTCGACGTCCTCGGCGCTCGCGTTGCGGCCCGGGATGGAGTACGGATCGGCCTTGAGCATGGCAACGCCGCCGCGCTGCACGCCCTTCGTGCCGGCGGTGAATGTGGGCGTACCGAAGTACAGCGCCTTGTCGGCCGGCTTCAACATCTTGCCGAACCAGGGTCCGCGGTTGAAGCCGACAGGCAGTTCGCCGACCTCGTCGAGCTCGGCTTCGAGCCCCCACTGCTTGAATTGCCAGAGCGCCCATTGAGCGGCGTTGGTGTAGGCGTCTGATCCGGTGACGCGGCCGCCGAAGCGGTTCGCCATGATGTCGGCCCAGGTCATTGCCTGGTTGTCTGTGGTTCCAATCTGGATAATCTTCTGGACGACGGGATCCTGGTCGGCCGCGACGGCATGGATGCCAGCGGCGGCCATGGCGGCCAGGCACAGAACGACGGCAGGACGTACGTATCGATGCAACATGCGGTCCTCGGTCCTCTCGCGAGGGGGAATGAACGGCGGGGGCGCGGCCGCGGGTAGGATACGACAGGGGACAGGGGACAGGGAATAGGCGGCAAGGGAAGAGCGGGGGACAGGGGACAGGGACCGGGGACAGGGGGCTGGTGCGGAAGGCCCGCTCGCGACAGAATGACGTGTTCGGGCGGCTGCCGGATCGATGGACGCATGCGCGGTATCGACTCGCGCCGTGAGCGGCTCAGCCCGGTGTCCGACCATGTCTCGACCCGACCCGCAGCCAGACCGTGACAACCGGGCCGCCGTGTGGCGATCCGCCGCCGTCTTCGGCAGCCTGTGGGCCGCCGTGGAGATCGTGGCCGGCAGTTTCCTGCACAACCTGCGGATTCCCTTTGCCGGCAGCCTGCTCTCGGCCTTCGGCGTGGCCCTGCTGACGGCGGCGCACCGGCGCGTACCCGAACGCGGGCTGATCTGGCGCTCGGCCCTCATCTGTTCGCTGATGAAGTCCATCTCGCCCAGCGCCGTCATCCTGGGGCCGATGGTCGGCATCCTCATGGAAGGTGTCCTGCTCGAGTCGGCCGTGCGGGTGCTCGGCCGGCGCCCGGTAGCCTACCTCGCCGGCGGCGCGATGGCCGTGGCCTGGTCACTCGTGCAGCGCATCCTGAACACGCTGCTGTCGTACGGGACCGACGTCGTGCGGCTCTACGTCGAGACGTACAACTACGCGGCACGCGTGATCGGCGTGTCCAGCTTCGGCCCCGTCGACCTGATCGCCGCTCTGTTCGTCATCGAACTCGGGATCGGCATGTTGGCGGCGTTCGTGGGTCTGCGGGCGACTCGCGTGGGCGATCGCCGCGAGGTCGCGTCGCTCCCTACAGGTGCGGACGACTCTGCGGGGCTGAGGCCCACGGCGGAGTTCCGCTGGTCCCTGCCGCGTCTCCTCCTCTTCGCCACGGCACTCGTGGCTGGCATGTTCCTGCTCGGGTCCGTGCCGCTCGCGGTCGGAGCGGTCTACGTCACGGTCTTCTCCGGCGTGGTGCTGCGCACCTATCCGACCGCCGCCCGTCGTCTGAGGCGGGTCGGCCTCTGGATCGAGCTGGCGAGCGTCATGATCCTGGCGGGGCTCGTACTCGGCGGCGTGCGCGGCGGCTGGGACGGCATGCTCAACGGCCTGGCGGCGGGCGCCACGATGGTGCTCCGCGCGGCGCTGGTCCTGCTCGGGTTCACGGCCGTATCCGTCGAGTTGCGCAATCCCGTCATCCTGGCGCGCCTCGAGCGCAGGAAGCTGCAGGGCCTGTCCGACGCGCTGGCCGAGTCGTTTGGCGCGTTGCCCGCCTTCACGGCGGCTCTGGCGAGTCAGTGGTCGGCCACCCGCCGGCCATCGGCGTTTCTCGGCGGACTGGTCGATCTCGCGGCCGCGATGGCGCAGCCTGCCTCGGAGACGAGTGGCGCGCGCGTGGCCATCCTGACGGGTGAGGTCGGAAGCGGGAAGACCACGGCGGCGGCCGCGGTGGTCGATGGGCTACGGGCGCGCGGTGCGCGCGTGGGCGGATTCCTGGCCGTGGGCCGGCTCGCCGGCGGGCGGCGAACGGGGTTCGATCTGCGCGACGTGGCGACGGGCGAGACATGGCCGCTGTGTCGTGAGTCTGCCGAACCGTCCGGCGCGACGCGCTGGAACCGGTTCTCGTTCGTGGACGAGACCTTGGCGCGCGGCCGCGGCATCCTCGCGGAGGCCGCAGCCACGGCCCATGTCATCGTGGTCGATGAGATCGGCGGTCTCGAACTGTCCGGCGGCGGGTGGGCCCCGTCACTGGACGCACTCGCGCGGGAGTTTCGAGGAACGTTGGTGCTGGTCGTTCGACGGTCCCTGGTGCCGCAGGTCCGCAGTCGATGGGGCAGCGCCGGAGCGGCGGTGTTCGACATCGGGACGGACAGGCCGGAAGCGATCGCAGACCGGATCTCGCGTCGGGAGTCGGGAACCGGGAATCGGGAGTCGGTTCGGTGTCCGGCGGGCCCGGGGAGCCCACCCTACCGTACCTGAGCATGGCAGGGCGCGGTCACCGACCGCGCCGTGTACCGCATGCGCCAAGGATCACGGATGAGTGAACGACAGACGCGCCGCAACAGCCGGCGCGCTACCCGGGGGGCAGGACGACCGGCTCCAGCAGCGAGGCCAGTTCGTCGGCCGTCGTGCTGGCTGACGCGGCCCGTTTCACGGCTTCGACGAGGTCCCCGTCGTTGAACGACTTGAGCGCGGCCGACCACGCTGCACTGGCCTCGGCCAGCCGCGCGCGTGCTGCCTCGGTCTGCTCCGGCGTAATGAACGTGGGGGGCCTGCGCATGCCCGCCAGCGCGGCGAGTTTGTCGGCGACGAGCGTCAGCCGGTCCGGAAGCGTGTCCAGCAGCTGCTGCCAGCGGGCGGTCATCTCGGCCTGCGCCGCAGAGGCCGCCTTCAGAACCGCCTCGGCGCGCTCCGGCACGGTCAGGGCCAGCTCGCGTGCGCGGCGGTAGTCGCCGCGATCGTACGCGGCCCTGGCAGCAGCCGCGGTCTCCAGCACCGGAATCAGCGCGTCAGGCGCGTACCGGACGACCTCGGAGCGGACGCGGAGGATGGCCTCGTCGCTGGCCAGCATCGCGTCCTCCGCAGCGCCCTTGCCGCACGCGGCGACGGCGAGCGCCGCCAGCATGGCCGCCGCCAGCGCCCTCCGTCGCATCGTGGCCAAGGGGATGACCGGCACCACTCCGCTTGCACCTTTCCCGATCAGAAGACCTCGGCGCCCTCGCCCTTGATCTGGATCGACGGCTTCGGACCCGTGACCGTCTTCGGATCGAACGTGGTCTTCTGCTCTTTGGCCATGTGCTCGCCCTGCTCGATCTGCTCCGCCACGCTCAGCGTCTTCACCGTCAGGACGCCTTCGACCGCGGCCTTCCGGCCCTTGGCGGCCACGGGGAACACGATGACGCCGTCATCGACCTTGAACCGGAGCGTCTGGGATTCCTGATCGCTGCCGATGGCAATCCAGCAACCCTGCTCGGCGCAGACGTCGACGATGGGCCCCTCGACTCGGACACGCTTGCCGTTGAACTGGTCCGGATTCGCGTAGATGGCGGAGATCTTGGTCGTCTCCTTCAGCGTGAGCGGCTGGCCGTACTTGTCCGCGGCTGAGACGCCGACGACGGCAATGAACGTGAAGACGATGAACGCGTACACGAAGCGGCGCATGGGGGACCTCCTGAAGCTGACGAAATGGACGTATCCACACAGGATACCAGAAGCCGGGGACGGTCACCCGTGCGCAGACCTGCGACGGCGACGCGCCGACCGCCAAGGCGGGTGGCCCTTCAGATCGCGACCGGGCGCTCGACGCGAAACCGCTCTCGCGCGCGCCGACGGAACGCGGGTTGGGCATCGAGCCCTCCAAGGTGCGGCGCGCGACGCGGTATTGTACGCGGAGCATGGAACCCAGGACCCTCTGCCTCCGTCCCTGTTACGAGACCCCCGGAAGAGGGAGACGTATGCCTGCCGTCCGGTCACTGATCCTCGCGGTGTTGACGGGCCTGGCGTGCACGGTGCCGGTCGAGGGCGCCGAGCCGCTCGTCCCGGTACGGACGGAGACACCGCCGGTGATCGACGGGGTACTGGACGATGCCGTCTGGCAGTCGGCGCCGACCGTGAGCGGCTTCAGGACGTGGCTTCCGGACTTCGGCAAGGACATGCCCGACGACACGGTCGTGTACTACGCGTACGACGCCGAGCACATGTACTTCGCGTTCCGGGCGTTCGACAGCGAGCCCGGCCGCATCAAGGCATCGGTCGCCGCGCGCGACGGCGTCATGGCGGACGACTGGGTGTGCATCAACCTCGACTCGTTCGGCGACCAGCAGTCTCTCTACGCCCTCTACATCAACCCCCTTGGCATCCAGGGCGACAGCCGCTACGCCGCCGGCCGCGAGGACTTCGGCTTCGACGCCGTCTGGTACAGCGCGGGGAAGATCGACGACCGGGGGTACACGATAGAGGTCCGGATTCCGTTCAAGAGCCTGCGCTACGGCGATTCGAATCCCGTCCGGATGGCCGTGATCTTCGAGCGCCGCATCACGCGGCGTAACGAACAGGGCACCTATCCCGAGTTGGACCCGAGGGTCGGCCCCAACTTCCTCATCCAGAACATCCCGCTCGAGTTCGCGGACATCAAGCACTACACGCTGCTCGAGCTGCTGCCCGACGCGGTCTACAACTACCAGGCACTGCGCGCTGGCGAGGGGCTTGAGCGCGACGTCAACCGTCCGGAGGCCGGTCTCACGATGAAGTACGGCGTGACCGCGCAGTTGGTGTTCGACGGGGCGGTCAATCCGGATTTCAGCCAGGTCGAGGCCGACGCGGGCCAGATCGACATCAACCAGCGGTACGCGCTCTTCTTTCCCGAGAAACGGCCGTTCTTCCTGGAGGGCCGCGACAGTTTCAACTACGCTGGGGCGGACTACAGCCCCCTGCAGTCGGTGGTGCACACGCGCACGATCGTGAACCCGATCGTGGGCGCGAAGCTCACCGGGAAGCTCGGGCGGAGCGATACCGTCGCCTCGATTTACGCGGTCGATGAGCAGCCTGACGCAAACGTCGAGGCGGGCGGGCCCGAGTACGCGCAGGCGGCGATCCTGCGGTACAAACGGTCGCTGGCCGGTGACTCGTACGTGGGCGGGTTCTACACCGGGCGGGAAGCAGACGATTCGTTCAACCGCGTGTTCGGCGCCGACGGCTCGATCAGGATCACGCAGGCAGGAGCGCTGGGCTTCCATGCGTTCGGATCGGCGACGCGCCAGCTCGGTGGCGAGGAGACGTCGACCGGGCACGCGGCCCTGATCGACTACGCCCACGACAGCCGCGATCTCAGGCTCTATCTCCAGGCCCTCGACATCTCCCAGGGGTTCGACACGTGGAGCGGCTTCCTGACCCGGGCGGGGGTCTTCCAGGCGTCGGGCATCTTCCAGCCTCGCATCTATACGAAGAGCGCGGCGCTCCGCCGCATCCAGCCCTCCTTCATCACCGACTACGTACGCGACGCCGAGAGCGGGCTGTGGGAGAAGTGGAACGAGGGCGGGATCTCGCTCCTGATGTCCCGAGCGACAACCGTCCAGGCCAAGTACCACTGGTCGTCAGAGGTGTTCGCGGGCCGCGAGTTCGGGACGTCAGGCCTCCAGGCGGCGCTGACCTCCCAGCTCACGAAGGAGATTCGGATTCAGACGTCTGTCTCGCACCAGGACGCGATCTACTACTCGGCAGACCCGTTCCCGGGCACATCGACTTCCGCCGCCCTGACGCTCATCTACCAGCCCTCGGAGCAGTGGCTCGTCGACCTCAGGGGCACCTACGCGGGGTTCTCGCGCGCGAGCGACGGCGAGCGCCTCTACGACTACGCGATCTTCAGGGCGAAGACCACGTACCAGTGGAACAAGTACCTGTTCTTCCGCGGGATCGCCGAGTACAACTCGTACCGGAAGCAGCTCGTGACCGATCTGCTCGCCTCGTTCACCTACATTCCCGGCACGGTCTTCCACGTCGGCTACGGATCTCTCTACGAGAAAGTGCAGTGGCGGGACGATCGGTTCGTGCCCGGCCGCGATCTGCTCGAGACCCGGCGCGGCTTCTTCCTCAAGGCATCCTATCTCTGGCGGCTCTAGACATCACGACACCTGCGCGAGCAGCCCGACCAGCTCCTGCGCGGAGGAGGGACGATCGTCCGGCCGCTTCGCAAGCAGGCGCGCGATGATGGCCGACAGGCCCGGGGGCGTGGCCTCGTGCGGCGCCAGCGCCGGCGGGGGCTCTTCCCTCAGGACCTTGGCGACGAGCGCCATCGGCGACGGCGCGTCGAAGGGCAGCCGGCCGGTCAGGCACTCGAAGAGCACCACGCCGGTCGCGTAGAGATCGGCCCTCGCGTCGATGTCCTCGGCCATCAGCTGTTCCGGGGCCATGTAGGCGGGTGTGCCGATCATGAGCCCCGCCTCGGTCGGCGCTCCCGTGTGGTCGACGAGTTTCGACACGCCGAAGTCCATGACCTTGACCATGCCCTGGCCGTTCAGCAGCATGTTGTGCGGCTTGATGTCGCGATGGATGACGCCCTGCGCGTGCGCCGCCGAGAGCGCCTCGGCCAGTTGAGTGCCGATGGCCAGCACGGCGGACACCCCGAGCTGGCCCCGGCTGTCCACCAGTGCCCTGGCGGTCATGCCCTCGACGAACTCCATCGTCAGGAAGTGCGTGCCGCCCGACTCGCCCAGATCGTGCGTGCGGACAACGGCCGGATGCGAGATCCGGCGGGCCAGGCGCACCTCGGCCTTGAACCGATCGAGAACCGCCGGATCGGACAGCAACTCGGGGCGCAGCACTTTGACCGCCACGACCTCGGCCAGATCGGCGTCGTACGCCTTGTAGACCGTGCCCATCGCCCCGAAGCCGAGCACGTCGAGGACCTTGTACCGGTCCGCGAGCACGTGCCCGACCGGCAGGTTGATGTCCTCCCCGGGCACGGCGCCGGCCATGCGACGCGCGGCGTCGATCTCGAGGCGCAGGTCCAGCACCTGGCGCCGCAGCCGCTGCTCCCGCGCTTTCACTTCCGACGCCATGCCGTCGAACACCCGGGCCAGACGTCCGAGCTCGTCTTTCCGCACGGACGCCGCCGAGAGTGCGGACGACTGGTAGGTGCCCTCCTCCACGGCCATCGCGGCGTCGGCGATGGCCTTCACCTGCGAGAGGTACTCCCGCTCGCGGTCGCGCAGCCGCTTCTTGTCGAGCGACGCGTTGACCCGGGCGCGCAGGAGGACCGGCTCGAACGGCTTCGTCAGGCGGTCTTCGGCTCCCTGTTCGATGCAGCGGACCACGCTGCCGATGTCGTCCAGCGCGGAGATCATGATGACCGGGATGTCCCGCGTCTCGGGGGATCCCTTCAGCCGCGTGAGCACCTCGAAGCCGTCCACCTCGGGCATCATGATGTCGAGGAGGACCAGATCGTAGCCCGTCCGCGCGATCTTCTGGAGCGCGTCGCGGCCGTCGACCGCGCACTCGACGACGTGTCCGTCGCGCAGCAGCCGCCGCTCGAGCACCGTCCGGTTGTCCTCGACGTCGTCCACCACGAGAATCCGCGCGGCGCCGGCCGGCACGGGGGCCGTGGACGTGTGCTCGGCGTGGGCCGCGACTGACGGGCCGACGATGGTTTCGGCATCGGCCATCGCGTCGCCGACGGCCTTTGCTGTTTGCGGCGGAGCCGCGCCAAAGCCGGCAGGGTCTTTCAGCAGCTCCCCAATCCGGTCGGCGGCCTCCCGGATCCGGCGCACGTCGGCCGCGACGATGCCGTCCCCGGAGGCCGCGAGCAGCGCGTCGGCCGCCCGGACGATGCGCTCCCGCGGCGCGCAGAGGCACTCGCCGAGCGTCGTCAACTCGGCGGCGCCGACGGCGTCGTTCGACGGCGGCAGGGCCTGCTCGATCCGGGAGAGCACCTCGCGCGCGGCGGCGACCGCCTCCGCAAGGGGTGCCTCGTGCTCGGGCAGATCCTCGAGCAGCATCTCTCCGTAGCCGAGAATGGCATTCACCGGCGTGCGCAGCTCGTGGCGCAGCTCGCCGATCGCCTTCCCGCGAAGCACCGGACCGGGAACGCCGCGCTCGCTCACGCCTGTCCCTTGACCTTGAGCAGCGCGTCCATCTTGGCGAGCAGCCGGTCGAGTTCGATGGGCTTGGTGTCGTAGTCGTCGCAGCCCGCGTCGAGGGCCTGCTGGCGGTCGCCGGCCATGGCATGGGCTGTCAGCGCGATGATCGGCGTCGCGCTGGTCTGCGGGGCCTTGCGCAACTCGCGCGTGGCCGTCCAGCCGTCCACCTCGGGCAGGCTCATGTCCATCAGGATGAGATCGAATGGCTCGGCCAGCGCCTTGTCGATGCCGTCGCGTCCGTCGACGGCGATGGTCACCTCGAAGCCCCGGCGCACCAGGCGCCGCGACAGCATGTCGCGGTTCATCTCGTTGTCCTCGACCAGCAGGATCTTCGGCATCCTCTGAGTTCCTTCCGTCAATCAGGCCGGGGCGAGACGCGCGTTCGCGTCCAGCAGCCCCCGGACGTGGGCCAGCAATGCGTCGGTACCGTGGCCGCCCTTGGGGACGATGCGGGCGACGCCGCCGCTGAGGCGCCGGCGGTCCTCGTCGGCCAGATCCTTCGCCGTCAGGACGACCACGGGGATGTTCGCGTGGGCCGGCTGCTCGCGGAGCGTGCCTCCGAGATCGGCCTGGTGCTCGGCGCCTTCGCCGTGGCCACCTTCGCCGTGCGACTGGCGATGCCGATGCTGTCGCGCCGGCTGCGCGAGTGGCAGGTGCTGACCTTCACCCTGTTCACCGCGGCACTGGCCTTCCTGCTGATGCCCTGGTTCGGTTCGCTGCTGCCCCTGGCCGCCTGCTCCTTCCTGCTCGGACTGGGACTCGTGGTCGCCGGTCGCACCCTGATGCGGCAGTCAC
>CAYZYG010000113.1:0-16002 GCA_964481395.1 uncultured Vicinamibacterales bacterium | reverse complement strand
CGCAACCTCACGATCATCGACGAGGCCCCGACGCCCTTCGAGGGCGTCGACATCCAGTGGCTGCTCAAGCTCGTGTTCCCGGGCGGCTACTTCGAACGGAAGGGCATCCGCGTGCTGCCCGGCGTCACGATCACGGAAATCGCGAAGGGCGGCGTCACGGTCGAGACAACCGACGGCAAGAGCGAGACCATCGCGTGCGACAGCGTGCTGGTGGTGAACCGGCACAAGAAGAACGACGCGCTGGCGACGGAACTCAAGGGCAAGGTCAAGGAGGTGCACGTCATCGGCGACGCAGCGAACGACAAGCTGGGCTACGTGTACGGCGCGACGCACAGCGCCGCAGAGCTGGCGTTGACGATCTGATCGCCCGGAGCCGTGTCGGCGGCTCCCTTTCAGCACAGGCCCGTCACGCCGGGGCGGCCGACAGGCCCCGGCGTGGCGCGGCAGCCCGGGTCCGCCGGCGGGTCGTCCAGTCCGGCGCTCGTGCCGCAACCGCACTACCTGGGGTTCGTGGAACCGGGCGGCGGCGGGTCCGGCACGAACAGTCTGCAAAGGCGAGCGTAGTCCTCCGGGGTGTCCACGTCCAGCAGCAGGCGGTCGTCGGCCCATGGCACGGGCTCGTATCCGCGCTTCTCGATGACGGGCCGGCCTCCCTGGTCGCCGCTGAGATGCGACAGGTCCGGAAACGTCTCCGCGTCGAAGAGCACTGGCGTGGCGCGCTGGCCAGAGACCACCGGGGCGATCACCGGGTGGAGTCCGAGGGCATGGGAGTGGATGAGGGCGTCCAGAACGGCCGAGGATACGTGCGGTTGATCGGCCATCAGAAAGATCGCGGCACCGGTCTGGGCGGGCAGCGCCGCGATGCCAGCCCGAACGGAACTACTCTGTCCGCTCGTCCATTCGCGATTCCGGACGATCGTCACCGACAGCCCGCCCACCGCTCGCTCGACGTCGTCGCCGCAGGCTCCGACGACGACCACCACCGGCGACAGGCCGGCCCTGAGGGCCGTGCGCGACACGGCCCGGACGAAGGGCTGGCCGTGGAAGTCCAGCAGCGGCTTCGGAAGGCCGAACCGCGTGCTGCCGCCGCCGGCCAGCACCACACCCGCGATGCGTCTGTGGGAAGCCAGCGCGACCAGACGGTCCGACCCGATTCCGGTGCCCGGCGTCACGTCCGCAGCAGACGCGGCCAGCGTCACGTTCGTGAACGCGCGAAGGAGGTCCGGGATCATGGCCGCCGTCCGGTTCCGGCGCTCTCCGTCCGCGTGCGTCAGGAGGACGACCGGCACCGCCCCCGACGGGATACCCTTCAGTCCGCCTTCAGCATGCGACAGGACCCGGACGAGGTCCTCCTCACGAACGCGCGCGCCGGGAGCCAGGCGGCTCAGCGCCGAGAACCGTTCCGGCCGGTGCACGTACGCACCGGTCAGCGGGGCGCCGAGCCCGTTCAGTCCGGCCGTCACGACGACGCGATCGACGCCGCCGGGAATGACCGGTTCGTGCGACGCCGGGGCTTTGAGCGGCCGGAGCCTCGAACCGTCGGCTTCCACGACAAGCAACCGGTTCGTGCGGCTGACGCGGTCCCGCAACCAGCCGAACGCGGCTGCGTCCAATCCGGACCAGCGACCCGTGGCGGAGTCGAAGGGACCGGTCACCGCCAAGACCCGCGCCTCCGAAGTGGACACCACGTCCGGCACGGTCGCGCCGTGGGACAGGACGGCGTGGGCGTCGGCCAGGCCAGGCTGCCCGGCCCCGAGATGAGTCGTCGTGGTCACGATCGCCGATGCGCACTCGCGCGCGAGCGTGAATGCGGCGCTCGTTTTGCCGCCGGCGCCGACCAGCGCCAGGACCGATCGCTCAGAAATGCCCAGCGCGTCGATCAGCCTCAGCACGCTCGGCCCTCAGTTCGAGAACAGGGTTCTGAGGTCGGGTCTGGACAGGATCGCCTCGAGGACGCCTCCGCCGACCGCCAGCGCCTTGTCCGACACGAGGAAGCAGTGCTCACGAATGCCGCTGGCATCGACGTCGCCGACTTTGACGCCGGCCGGCACGCTGAGCCCGGGTCGGATGAGTCCCCTGAGGACGCCGTCGAACGGACACGTCACGCGCCGGCCGGCGACCTCCGCGAGGAGTTGCCCACTCCGCACGACGTCGCCGATGGAGGCGTACGCGAGCATCTCGCCAGACGCCGGCGCCCGGAGCACGCGACGCGGATCACCTTCCGGCTGGCCCGTGTCGGCGAGCGCGGCCCCCGCCCAATACACACGTCCGAGCGTGTGCCCGCGCTTCGTTTCGACGACGGCGTGGCTGTCGCGCCCGGCAGTGAATCCAGGCCCCAGGCCGACGACGAGCGGCGCCGCGTCGAGATCGGCGTCCGGTTCGCGCTTGGTCAGCCGCGCGTCGATCATGACCACCGGCGGCGCATCGGTGAATGCCGCGAGCGCCGGTTCGACGAGGACGGGCACGTCTCCCTCCCGCAGGACCGCGAACGCGTCGTCGAGGGACCGGACGAGTCGGGCGGTCACGTCCTCGACCGTCCACGTGCGTTCGTAGACCGCCTCGGAGAACGACACCATCCTCCGGACGGCGAGAGGCTGGGGCAGTTCGGTGATCAGGGTGGGGAGTCCGGCACGGCGGAGACGGATGACGACGCCCGTGCCCAGATCGCCGCCACCACGGACGAGCACGTACGACATGCCGCATTCTAGCTCACGAGCGGCGGTACAATTCATGATCGCTGCGGACCCCGGGCCGCCTGCGACAACGGGGCGCGCGGGTGCCGCCCAGTGAGGAACTGCCCATGCCCAGGCTTGAGAGGCTCTTCGAACCGCTGACGTTCAGGTCGGTCACGCTCAGGAACCGGATCGTCATGCCGCCCATCACGACGCTCTACGAGTACGAGGGCGGGGACCGGTTCAACGCGTTCTACGAGGAGCGCGCGCGCGGCGGCGCGGGCATGATCACCATCAATCTGCAGGCGCTGTACCCCGGCCGCGCGGGCAGGAGCGGCTGGGTGCCGGACGAGTCGGTCCGGGAAAAGGGGCCGCTCTCCATCAACCACGATGCCTACCTCCCCCGTCTCTCGCGTCTGACGTCGTCCATCCAGGCCCACGGCTGCAAGGCCTGCGTGCAACTGGCGGTGTACGGCTTCTGGGCCAGGGACGGGTACGGCACGCCCGCCAGCGAGTATTCGCCGTCGGGTGTGCTGCTGGAAGGCCCGCAGTACCGTCCGGATCTTGAACGGCTCTCCTTCGTCAAACAGGGGCAGCCCCTCGAGATTGGCGACATGCGGATGATCCAGCGTGACGTGGCCGAAGCGGCCAGGCGCGCCGTGCGGGCCGGGTTCGACGCCGTCCAGATCCAGTCCCTCGGCGGCAATCTCCTCAGCCGGTTCCTGTCGCCGCTGACGAACCGGCGTACGGACGAGTACGGCGGCAGCCTGGAGAACCGCGCCAGGATGCTCGTCGAGACCATCGCCGCGGTGAGAGCCGCGATCGGCCCTGCCGTTCCGCTCCTGTGCCGGATCAACGGCGACGATCTGTTGCCCGGCGGGATGAGGCCGGATGACTACGCGGGGCTCGTCCCGCTGCTGGAGGCCGCCGGCGTCGACGGCATCGACGTCATGCCCGGGTGGTACGAGACCAGGCAGGCCGTCAACCAGATGTGCGTGCCACGGGGCGCGTTCGTCTACGCGGCCGAGCGGCTCAAGCAGGCAGCCCGCGTGCCGGTGAGCGCCAACATCCGCATCACGGACCCAGAACTGGCGGAGCGGATCCTCCAGGAGGGCCGGGCGGACTTCATCGCGATTTGCACGCCGCTGCTGGCGGACCCGGAGTGGCCCGTCAAGGCACGCGCCGGGCGTCTGGACGAGGTCCGGATGTGCACCGGCTGCTGCAACTGCTGGAGCGATCTGGCCGGGCACCGGCGGCCGATCGGCTGCTCCGTCAACGCCCGGGCCGGCATGGAAACGGTGTACCTCCCCACACCGGCGCCGCGGGGGAAGTCGGTCGTCGTCGTGGGCGGCGGGCCGGCCGGGATGGAAGCGGCGCGCATCGCCGCCGGGCGCGGACACCGCGTGACACTCTTCGAACGCCGCGATCGCCTCGGCGGACAACTGCTCTACGCCGAACTGCCGCCCCACAAGGGGGAGTGGCGCGTGTTCACCACATACCTGACGACCCAGGTGGCCAGGCTGGGTGTGGATGTCAGGCTCGGCGTCAGAGCCACGGTGGACGACATCGTGGCACTCGCGCCGGACGCCGTGGTGCTGGCGACCGGTGCGCGGCCGGTCCGCCCGGCCATTTCCGGCATTCGCGAGCCCCACGTCAACACCTGCGTCGAAACCCTGACCGGCAAGAAGCCAACGGGGCGGCGCGTGGTCATCATTGGCGGCGGCTGCAACGGCAGCGAAACCGCGGAGTTCCTGGCGGTCCAGGGCAAGGAGGTGACCATCGTCGAGCTTCGAGCCGACATTGCGCTCGACGTGGACTTCTGGAACCGCTGGGTGCTGCTGGATCGTCTGGAGGCGCTTGGAGTGAGGGCCATCGTCAACGCGACCGCCCAGGCCATCGAGTCGGGCGGCGTGCGGATCCTGGTGGACGGCCGGCCGCTGTTCATCGAGGCCGACACCGTGGTCTACGCGATTGGCTCGCAGGCGTACAACCCCTTGCAGACCGAGCTGGAAGGCCGGGTCCCTGAGCTTCACGTGATTGGCGACAGCGACACGCCGCAGCGGGTGCGGCAGGCGGTCGACGCCGGGCACCGGGTGGGACTGGCTCTGTAACCTCAAGGGGTCACTTCGGTCGCCTGTGACCGGATCCCTGAGGCCGAGTGTTCCCTGGCCCCGGTGACCGGGTCCCCGTTCTTCGCTGTCGCCTGCCCCTGTTCTAATTCGTTTTGCCGTCGCTGCCGAAGTACTCGCGGTACCCGCAGATCCGGTTCCCGCAGACATCGAGCGAGATGGCGACGCGGTTCTTGTAGGGCTCGCCCCGGAGCAGGCCTTCGTCGCGGAACTCGTAGACGAAGGTCCGGTCGGAGCCCGTGCGCCGCATGACCTCGGTGACCTTGATGCCCCCGGGGAACGCCGTGGAGACGTAGCGAAAGAACTCCATGGCCTTGTCCTTGCCGGTGTGCTGGCCCACGTACTTGCCGGTCGGGAATGAAAACGTGAAGTCGTCGGCCAGCATTTCGAAGAAGGGTTCCCAGGTCCCTGTCGCCAGCGCCTGGGTCAGGCGGTCGAAGGCCCGGTCGGCGACGGCCCGGGCATCGTCGGCTCCCGGTTGTTCGGCGCGTGGCGCGGCACACGAGGTCGCCATGCCAATCGCCCCGGTGGCGAAGGCGAGCGCGACGAGAGTACGGATCGGCATATTCGGCTCCTTGGATCGGGTCGGGACCGGCCAGTCTGTGGGGCGAACATCGTCTCACGAGCGTGCGAATTTCGGTTGCAGGCCGCTCGATCACCTTATATCATAATGACGGAATGTTCTAACATTAGAACCATTCCACTCTTGAACGCAACGGGCCCCCGGAACCGCAGGCGGTGCTGGTCAGACAATCACGGTCAGGCGGCGCGCCCACCGTCGAGCGCGCGCCCGCATCAGTTGGGGGGACAGCATGCCGGAAGTGCACTGGAGAGTGTGGTATCGCGTAGCCGTCATGGCAGGGCTGCTAGCCCTGGTCCTGCACGGCGGTGTCGTGTCGGCCCAGAACATCGGTCAGACGACCGGACAGATCGAGGGCGTCGTCATCGATGCGACGGGTGCCGTTCTGCCCGGCGTCACCCTGACGTTCACCAGCCCGGCGCTGGTCGGAAGCAAGGTGGTCGTCTCCGAAGGCAACGGCGCCTTCGTCGTGCCGGGCCTGCCGCCCGGCTCCTACAAGATCGAGGCCGTCCTCGACGGGTTCATCACCGTCGTCGTCGAGAACATCGACATCAAGCCGGGCTCGGTGATCAAACCGAACATCAAGATGTCACCCGGCCTGAGCGAGCAGGTGACCGTCATCGCCAGCCCCGTCATTGACGCGCTCTCGAGCGGTTCGAGCAACAACCTCAGCTCCGAGATCATCGACGACCTGCCCAAGGGGCGGGAGTGGAGCTCGGTCGTGCAGTTGGCGCCCGCGGTCAACCAGGAAACGCTGCAGGGTGAACGGGGCATCTCGTTCCGGGGCGCGTCGATTGCCGAGAATGCGTACATCGTGGACGGGGTCGACACGACGTCGCTGGTGACCGCGACCACCGGCCAGGACGTGGTGCTGGATTTCGTCGAGGAAGTCCAGGTGAAGTCGGGCTTCGTCGGCGCCGACTACGGCGGCGCCCTCGGCGGCATCGTGAACGTCGTCACGAAATCCGGGTCGAACGACTTCCGGGGCTTGATCAACTTCCAGTATTCCGGATCGTCGCTGACGGGCGCCCCTCGTGAGCGCCTGCGCGTGAATCCGACGAACAGCCGGGTCGCCGAGTACGTGCAGGACCCGGAGGACCCGGTTCTCCAGACGGACTTCGGCGGAACCGTCGGCGGTCCGATCAAGCGCGACCGGCTCTGGTTCTTCGCCGGGTTCATGCCGCAATGGATCAACACCGACCGCGATGTGAACTTCACGGACGGAAAGTCGGGAAGCTACACCAACGAAGTGCGGCGCAACTTCTTCACGACGAAGATCTCGGCGCGGGCTGCCCAGTCGATGACCGTCAGCTTCGCCGTGAACGTGTCTCCGGACAACTGGCTCGGCCAGCTGCCGGCCCAGGACGGCACCGGCTCGTCGAGCATCGACTATGCGGCGCGCGGCCGCAACACCCGGAAGACGTCGTACTCGCTGGCGATGGACTGGGTACCGTCATCGAAGTTCTTCCTGAACGCTTTCGTGGGCTATCTCACCCGCCGGCAGTACGACGTGGGTGTGCCCGTCACCGACCATTACCGGTACGTGCTCTCCAACATCGGGATGGCGGGCGTGCCCGAGAGCTACCAGCACCCGACCGGCTGGGAGACCGCCTCCGGCACGACGAACACCTTCAACAACGACGAGGAGCGGCTCAGCTTCGGCGCGACGGCGAGCACGTCGTTCAACCTCGCGGGCCGGCATCTGCTGAAGCTGGGCTTCCAGTACACGGCGCCCGAATCGTACCTGAACTTCGGTTACACCGCCGGCCGGGTCGACGTGCACTGGAACTCGAGCTTCTTCGGCCAGCGGGGCACATACGGCTTCTGGCGGGCCTTCGACATCGGACAGGACGGCAAGGTCAAGAGCGACAACCAGGCCCTGTACGTGCAGGACACGTGGTCGTTCGACCGCGTCACGCTGAACATCGGTCTGCGGACCGAGCGCGAGAAGCTCACGCCGTACGCCGGGCCCACGAACCCGACGAAGGAGATCTCCTTCGGCTTCGGCGACAAGGTCGCCCCGCGCATCGGGGCGGCCTGGGACGTGCGCGGCGATTCGACGTGGAAGTTCTACGCGAATGCCGGCATGTTCTACGACATGATGAAGCACTCCGCTCCACGCGACGGATTCGGCGGCGGCCTGTTCCTGATCAAGTACTACACGCTGCCCACGTACGACTACACCCTGCTGAACAAGGATGCTCCTCTCGGCAACCTGATCTACACGCTCGACCTGCGCGGACTCGGCGGGCTGCTGGATCCCGGGATCAAGCCCAGCCGGACGAACGTGTACGACGCCGGTACAGAAATCGAACTCGCCCGCAACCTGACGCTCGGCGTTGGGTACGTGCATCGGGACGTTGCGCACGCGGTGGAAGATTCGTACATCCTGCAGCCGAATGGCACGTACCAGAAGACCCTCGGCAATCCCGGGTACGGTCTCCTCACGAACGTCTACGGGGCCGCCTATCCCAGCCTGCCGAAGTTCGAGCGGATCTACGACGGCGTGGACTTCCAGTTGCGGAAGCGCTTCGCCAACAACTGGACCGGGGGGATCTCGTACACCGTCAGCCGCCTGAAGGGCAATTTCGACGGCTTGGCCGACCCGGACCAGCAGATCTACACCGACATCAACCCCAACCTCGGGATCTACTGTGACTATCTCGAGGGGTGCTACACGTCGAAGGGCACGGTCGACTACGGCCGGCTGAGCGCGGACCGGCCCCACCAGTTCAAGATCAACGGGTCGTACGCGTTCCCGTGGGGTCTGACCGCGGGCGTCTTCTTCCAGGCCCTCAGCGGGACGCCCATCACGGCGAACCTCGGCGTCAACAGCGCGACCGTCACGCATCCCGAAGGCCGCGGCGGCAACGGCCGAAACCCGATGGTGAACCAGACCGACCTGGCCCTGAACTACGGGGTCAAGTTCGGGGGACGCGCGCGCGTCTCCGTCACCGTCAACGTGATCAACCTGTTCGATCAGAGCGGGACGACCCGGACCTACCAGAACATGCTGATGGGCGGCACGACGTCCATCAGAGTTCCGACCGCCACCTATTTCGGCGGCTACGACTACCAGGCCATCATCGATTCGAGCGGCACCGCACGAGACCCGCGGTTCCTGATGGTCGATCGGTTCCAGGCTCCGCGGACCGCGCGGATCGGCGTGAAGATCGACTTCTAGCGAGGCTGCGCCTCAGACTGCCGAGGCATGTGGACGCGGCTCCACCTCGCTAGATCACAGTATTTCGTTGCCCCACCTGCGGCGGGGCGTAGACGTCTTGAAGGCCGTTGTGACACTTGACTCGTTTGCAGCGGATCTTGGCCTTCAAGACGTCTAGCCCAGGCTGGACGGGCACCTCGCACGGCGGCAGGTGCGTGACGCACCTGCCGCCGTTCGCGTTCTACTTCTTCTCGGCTGCCCGCTTCCGGTCGATGACCTTCTTGAAGTACGTCCAGGACGTCTCGTTCGGCCGCGCATCGTCCAGCGCCGGCGGTCCCTGGTACTCGGGGTAGCTGGCTTTGATCTCGGCCTTCAACACGTCCGGCAGATCGTCCCACGAGGCCAGGCGCCTGCCGACGCCGTTGTAGATCATCGTGCCCACGCGCGAGCCCATTTCCATCCAGGGAAGCCAGCCGGAAATGCGCGTCCACGAGACGGCCACGTCGCTCATCTCGGGGTTGCCATCGAGCAACTGGCTCTCCGGGAAGTAGAAGTTGAAGATCTCCATCGCCTGGTAGTCACCGCCCACGTACTGCTGATAGTCCCCGGCCAGGGGATTCGCGTAGAAGAGGGGGATCTCCATCGGCAGGAAACCCTGGCCGTTCTTGAAGAACCCCGGCCATTTCGCGGGCCCTTGAGGTCCGTTCGCGAACGTCGGCCTCGAGTTCACCGGATCGTTCGCCACGTGGACCACCTCGTTCTCCTTGCCCGTCCAGGGGTTCTTCCAGGTGCGGAGGATCTCCTTCGTCTGCGGGTCCTGGTAGAGCAGGATCTCACGCGAAACCTGCCGGTAGCCGTATCCGCGCCCCGGCTCGGTCACGGCCTTCGACGCCCGCACGTTCATCCCCTGGTAGACGAACAGCAGGCGGTCGCGCTCGCCCGGAATGCGGCTGTAGATGCTGCCCTGCCACCAGAAGACGACGGGCTTCCCGTCCGTCAGCGACGACTGGAACTTGCGCATCGCCTTCACGACATCGTCCGGGTTGTTGAGGTCCAGGCGGGGTGCCTGCGCACCAGCGACCGCGATGACCGACACCGCCGCGGCGCCGGTCACGATCGCCGCGCCGGTCTTCCGCCACGTCCGAAGGACGCGCACGCACACATCGAACATGTCTGCCCCCCTTTTGGCCGAGCCTCCGGCTCGACGTTCACTGTCACGACGGAACACGAGGCGGGACCCGCCGCTCCGGGCCCCGCCGACGCTGGCGATGGTTTCGACACCTGAGCGGGTGCCGCGCAGAAACCGCTTCTACTTCTGGAGCTGGCGGATCTCGGCGAGGTCCTTCGGCGGCGCCATCCAGAGCTGCGCCTCGGCCTTGACGTAGTCCCGGATGCTGGCCGGCAGATCCTCGAACCGGTCGACGCGCCAGCCCACCATCTGGATGACGCTGCGGCCCTTCCCCGCGAAAGGCGGCAGATCGCCGAACCGGTTCCAGACGAGCTGGAACTTCGCGGCCGGGTCCGTTTCGCCTGGATGGTAAACGAAGTCGTAGTTCTCGTACGCCTCGTACTTGCCGCGCGGCGTCTCCATGTTCAGGAACAGCGGTGACGAATAGACCAGGCTCGGGCCCAGCCGCCGGAGCAGGAAGTTGTCGCCGGGACCGATCTTCTGGAGGCCGGCGCCTGCCCCCTGTTCCACGAACGTGGTCAGGCGATCGCCTTCAAGTTTGTAGGTGATGTACTGGTACGGGTAGGCGATGCGCGTGACGGGCTGGCCCTGGTAGGTCTTGAGCACCTCGTTGGTCTGCAGATCCCGGTAGACGAAGACCTTGCGGGACAGCTGGTAGTAGGTGTTCGGGTTCTCGCCGGGCAGGAGGCGGGCCGTATCCGAGCCCTCGATCCGGAACAGGCGCTTGCCGTCCGGTGAGGAATAGACCTCGCCGATCGCGTACCAGTACACCGGCTCCCCCGTCCCGGCGCGAAGGTGGACGAACTGCTTGAAGGTCTCCGCGTCAAAGCCCGGCGCCTGGGACGAGAGCGGTACCGTCACGGCGGCCATCAGCGCCACAACCATCGGCCACGACAGCTTCTTCATGGGGTCGACTCCTTTGTGCGACAACGCCGGGGGCGAATTTGTATTGTTGATATAATAATATACAAGCCGCCGCCGCGCTACTCCGTGACGGACCGCACCTGCGCTCTGCGCCGGGACCCTTCGGGACGACCGGTTGGCTGGTGTGGAATGCCCTGCGGCTCAGAGCGTCGTCAGAGCGGGCCGGAGCGCCCGCGCGCCGGGGGACTTGCGGATGGCGCCCGCGGGAATCAACCAGGCCGTCGTGTCGAGGCGGAACGTCCAGTCCACGGACGTCCGGGGGAACACCTCGATGGGACGCACGTAGGAGGCGGCGATGGACAGGCTGGTGTCGCTCCTCCTGACCGCGATCGTGGCAGGGTCGAGGTGCACGCCGAGAGCGGCCGCCGCCTCCACGACTGCGGCCCGCACCTGCTCGTCCGCCTGATTTCCACCGAACTGGGCAATCCGCTCGACGCGGTCCGCCAGCTGCAGGTACTGCCAGTAGGCCGTCCCGGTCTGCCAGACGGCGTACAGCACCAGCGCCGCGATCGAGATGCGAATCACCCGTCCCACGAGTGTCCTTCGATGCAAACGGTGCGCCTGCGCCGCCTCGGGGCGCCAGGTTCCCGTCAGTGAATCTGGTGCAGCAGCCGCGACCAGCGCGTGCGCGCCAGGACGTTCCACGTCCCGCCGGGGGCGTCCTCCCAGGACCAGTAGATCATGAGCGCCCGGCCCTTGACGTATTCCTGCGGCAGGAACCCCCAGTAGCGGGAATCCTGCGAGTTGTCCCGGTTGTCACCCATCACGAACAGCGCACCGGGCGGCACCAGCACGGGACCGTAATGGTCCCGGACGTCCTCCGACGTCCGCTCGCCTCCTCCTCGATCGTCCTGGTAGTGGGCGTGGGGCTCGTCGATCGGCCGGCCGTTGATGAAGATGGTGTGATCTCTGAGTTCGACGGTCTCGCCTGGCAGGCCCACGACCCGCTTGATGAAATCGCGTTCGGGGTCCTCCGGATACTTGAACACGACCACGTCGCCCCGCCGGATGCCGGTCACGGGCAGCAGGGCGCGCTCGGGCGCCGAAATCGTCGGTGCGAAGACGAACTTGTTCACCAGCAGGTGGTCACCCACCAGCAGGTTCGGCTCCATGGACCCGGTCGGGATCTTGAACGCCTGGACCACGAAGGTCCGGATGAACAGCGCGAGGATCACCGCGATGACGATGGACTCGAAATACTCGCGCACGACGGACTTCCTGAAGGCGGACACTAGGCCTCCCCTCCCACTTTCAGCACGGCCAGAAACGCCTCCTGCGGGATCTCGACGCGCCCGACGCGCTTCATCCGTTTCTTGCCTTCCTTCTGTTTCTCGAGCAGCTTGCGCTTGCGGGTGATGTCGCCTCCGTAGCACTTCGCCAGCACGTTCTTCCGGAGGGCCTTGACGGACTCCCGCGCGATGATCCGGCCGCCAACCGCTGCCTGAATCGCCACCTCGAACATCTGACGGGGAATGAGTTCCCGCATCTTGGCGGCCAGGGCCCGCCCGCGACCGTAGGCCAAGTCGCGATGTACGATCACCGAGAGCGCGTCGACCGGGTCGCCGTTGACCAGAATGTCGAGCTTCTGCAGCGGAGACGCCCAGTACCCGCTCAGGTGGTAGTCGAGTGACGCATAGCCGCGCGAGATGGTCTTGAGCCGGTCGTAGAAGTCCAGCACGACTTCGGCGAACGGCAGATCGTAGGTGATGAGCACGCGGTCGCTGGCGAGGTATTCGAGCGTCTTCTGGACGCCGCGCTTCTCCTGGCAGAGTTGCAGGATCCCGCCCACGTGCTCAGCCGGCGTCAGAATCGTCGCGGTGATGACCGGCTCCTCGAAGGTGGCGATCCGTCCGGTGTCCGGCAGCTTGGCCGGGCTGTCGATCTCGTGCACCTCACCGTCCGTCGTGGTGACCCGGTACAGCACGCCCGGCGCCGTCGTCACGAGGTCCATGTCGAACTCACGTTCGAGGCGCTCCTGCACGATCTCCATGTGCAGCAGACCCAGGAACCCGCAGCGGAAGCCGAATCCGAGGGCTACCGACGTCTCGGGTTCGTAGAAGAACGAGGCGTCGTTCAGCCGCAGCTTCTCCAGCGCATCGCGCAATTCGGGATACTGATGCCCCTCAACCGGGTAGAGCCCGGCGAACACCATCGGCTTCAACTCGCGGAACCCCGGGAACGGCTGGGCCGCGGGCCTGGCAGCCTCGGTCACCGTGTCACCAATCCGCGCGTCCGTCACCTTCTTGATGGCCGCCGTGAGGAAGCCCACCTCGCCGGCACCCAGTTCGTCCACCTGGAGCGGCTTCGGCGTAAACACCCCCACCTGTTCCACCTCGTACTCCTGACCCTCGGCCATGAGGCGAACCTTCATCCGCGGCCGCAGGATCCCGTCGAGTACCCGAACGACGATGACGACGCCGCGGTAGGCGTCGTACCACGAGTCGAAGATGAGGGCCTTCAGCGGCCCGTCCGCGACGCCCGCCGGCGGCGGCAGCCGCCGCACGATCGCCTCGAGCACGTCCTGCACGCCCGTCCCCGCCTTGGCGCTCGCCAGAATGGCGTGGCCGGGATCCAGTCCGATGATGTCCGCGATCTGGCGCCTGGCCTCCTCCGGCTGGGCGCTCGGCAGATCGATCTTGTTGATCACCGGGACGATTTCGAGGTTGTGGTCCACGGCCAGGTACGCGTTGGCCAGCGTCTGCGCCTCGACGCCCTGCGAGGCGTCCACGAGGAGCACGGCGCCTTCACAGGCGGCCAGCGAGCGGGTGACCTCGTACGAGAAGTCCACGTGGCCCGGCGTGTCGATCAGATTCAGTACGTACTCCGGGCCGTCGAGCGCCCGGTAGGTCAGCCGCACAGGGTGGGCCTTGATGGTGATCCCGCGCTCTCGCTCGAGGTCCATTGAGTCGAGCACCTGGGCCTCGGTCATCTCCCGAGGCTGGAGCGCCCCCGTCAGTTCGAGAAACCGGTCTGCGAGCGTCGACTTCCCGTGGTCGATGTGGGCGATGATCGAGAAGTTCCGGATGAAGCGCTGGTCCATGCAGGCTCTGGGGTCACATGATCATACCCCGGGTAGGGTCGGGATCCGGGATTCGGGATTCGGGATTCGCGATTCGAGGGCTGCTACCGCCGGTCAGGGGAACGAACTGGCAGGGGACGGTAGATCAGCCCCACCACCACGCCGTAGAGAGCCATCTCGACGATCGTGTCGATGACGAGTGCCAGCGCGAACCAGCCCGAGATCGGCAGCAGAACGTACGCCCAGGCCATCGCAAACGCCGCCAGGAGCAGGCCGACCAGCACACCGAAGCGCAGGCCCTCGGCGGGCCCGGCGCCTCCCTCGTATCCCTTGGCGTACGCGTAGGCGAAGACGAAAAACCCGAAGAGCGCGGCCCCGAATCCCAGCGTCGTCGTCTGCTCGCCCGTGGCCCGCAGAAGCGACGCATGCCGGTGGTAGAGGTCGCCCATCAGCACCGGGCTGACGAGCGTCGTGACGCCAAGAAAAACCACCCACGCCACGACGGCGGCCAACGCCACGCGTTGGAAGTCCATGCGCGGCCTCGGGAGAGGCTCGCGGCGCCGCGAGACTGCGTCCGCGCGGGATCCGGACGGCCGTCGGCGGGCGCTCATGGGATCGGGCCTGTCCCTTCGCTACTTGCCTCCGGCCACCTGGGCCCTGAGCGCCGGTGATCCGCCTCCGAACTGCTGGAGGAGGGAGAGCACGCCCATGTACAGGAAACCCACCTGGAAGAGTACGAGGAACGGCAAGGTGCCGTAGATGCCGTTCGCCAGCGCGTAGAAGACCGTCGCGGTGAAGTACAGCCCGAGGGCAATCTCCACGATCGGCTGGGCGGAGAAAGTCTGCCGGTACTTCTTGGCCGCCCACTCGTCGCCCGATGTCTCGACGCCGTACTTGGCCGTGCGGGCGAACGCCGACTGCCGTCCCAGGACGGCCTCGATGACCGCCCGCGTGTTGTTCACGGCGAGGCCGATGCCGATGGACATGAGGAGCGGGACGTACCGCAGTCGCGTCTTCCAGTCCGGGTACAGCTCGCGCTGCGACACGATGTAAAAGTTCACCACCGAGAAGGTCGCCGCGAAGAACAGAGGCAGGTCGATCAGGAGCATCTCGTACCAGCCCATGTTGTAGCGGATCACCATCGACGGGAACATCAGGATCGACAGGATCGACATCAACACGTAGTTGAAATTCGCGGTCAGGTGGAAGAACGCCTCGGCCTTGACGCCGAACGGCTGGTCCGACTGCAGGATCCCGGGCAGCAGCTTCAGGCACGTCTGGATGGACCCCTTCGCCCAGCGGTGCTGCTGCGACTTGAAGGCATTCATCTCGACGGGCACTTCGGCTGGCGCCACCACGTCAGGGAGGAACAGGAACTTCCAGCCGCGCAACTGGGTGCGGTAGCTCAGATCGAGATCCTCGGTCAGCGTGTCGTGCTGCCAGCCGCCGCCGTCGCCGATGGCCCGGCGCCGCCAGACGCCGGCCGTCCCGTTGAAGTTGAAGAAATGGCCGGCCCGGTTCCGCCCGCCGTGCTCGAGCACGAAGTGACCGTCCAGCAGGATTGCCTGCGCCCGCGTCAGGAGGGAGAAGTCCCGGTTCAGGTGCCCCCAGCGGGCCTGCACCAGCCCCACCTGCGGATCGCGGAAGTAAGGGACGGTCTTTTTCAGGAAATCCGGGCCCGGGCAGAAGTCCGCGTCGAAGATGGCGACGAATTCGCCACGGGCCACTCGCAGGCCCGCATCGAGCGCTCCCGCTTTGAATCCGCTCCTGTCCCCGCGGTGGTGGTAGCTGATGTCCATGCCGCGCGCCGCGAGCCGTTCCACGGCCCGCTGGGCGACTGTCACCGTGTCGTCGGTCGAGTCGTCCAGCACCTGTATTTCGAGGCGATCGCGGGGATAGTCGAGGTCGCCGACCGCCGAAATCAGCCGTTCGACGACGTAGCGTTCGTTGTAGATCGGCAACTGGACCGTCACAACGGGCCAGTCGCCCTCCATCTGGGGAGGCGGTCCCGGGACGCGGTCGCGGTTCTTCACGTACACGTAGACCAGATAGTAGCGATGCCAGCCGTAGACGGCGAGAATCACCAGGACGAAGAAGTACGCCCCCAGAACGAGCGCGTCGGTAAGTGTCATGACTGCGGGTCCGGCCCCCCGGCGGAGGCCGGGACGGGTAATCCGATATTATACGGCCAAGCGTGCGGATTCGTGTCCCATCCCCGTGGGACACCTCCAGGTCCCTCCGGCCGGGAAGCGGCGGGCGTCGGCAGCGGCCCTAGCAGCCCGTGGTGCAAGTCTGTCTGCATTCGACCGACGCTGCATCCCGCCTC
>CAYZYG010000112.1:0-16073 GCA_964481395.1 uncultured Vicinamibacterales bacterium | reverse complement strand
TCATGACCCAGACGTGCGTGTCTTCCATCGTCGTCTCGGACGAGGTCAGCGACCGCGTCGTCGCCAGGAACGCGACGGCGGTCCCATCGGGCGACCAGACGGGGCGGTACTCGGCGCTCTTCGTCTCGGTCAGCCGCCGGATCGTGCGCTTCGCGACGTTGAAGTTGAAGACGTCGTAGTTGAACGTGCGATCCGGATCCGCCTCGCGGTTGGAGACGAAGAGCAGGTCGTCGCCCTTGGGAGACCAGGCGAGCGAATGGTTGTAGAACGTGTCGTCGGTCATCTGACGGGGCTCGCGCGTCACGAGGTCCACCATGAAGATCTGCAGGCGCCGGTTGTCGTTGAACCGGGTCAGCCCCTCGGACGCGGTCGGCTTGTAGAGGTACCGCGTAATGACCATCGGATCGCCGTTCGCATCGTCGCCCTCGGGACCGGGGACGCCGGAAGCAAAGGCGATGCGCGAGCTGCCGGACGACCACGCGAAGGTGTCCCCGGTGCTCGGCAGGGGATGGTTCGTGCCGACGATACGGGCCAGATGTTCCGGGGCCGATCCGTCCATTCGGATCAGCGCGAGTCCCGACGTGTCTTCGGCGCGGCCGACGTACGCGACCCATTGGCCATCGGGCGACCAGCGGGGACTCGTGCCCGTGTCAGCCTCTCCGCCCAGGCGCCGCGTCGAGCCGTCGGCTGCATTCCAGACGTACAGCTCGGAGGTCGGTCGGCCGGAACGGGTATTCGCGAGCACGGTATAGACGATCCGTCCGCCATCCGGGGACATCTGCGCATCACCCACGCTCCGCACACGGAGGACGTCGTCACTGGTGAACGTTCCGGCGCTTCGCGCGGCGGGCTGCTGGGAGAACCAGGCAAGGGCACAGGCGGCTGCCGCCCACACGGCGGCCTCACGGGGGAATCCGCGCATCGTCATCGTCCTTTCGGGGCCGACAGCAAGTCGTTCCCGCAGCATAGCCGTCCCGGCACGAGCGGGCAACCCGGCTGCGGGCAGGAGCGCCGCGCGCGACGGGCGCTCGCTGGAGGCCCGAACTCCGGTTCAGGGTGTGGATCTCATGTTCAACCTCGGCGCCGTTCCTCACGATCCCAGGCACATTTCACGTGTACACCCGAGTGCGCAGGTTCCCGATGCCCGATACGCTTCGGCCGATCACACCCGGCGACCGCGGCGACTCCTTGGCGTGCCGGGTGCTGGACGGGGAGGCGGACATGGGGTGAACGCGCTGCTGACGCTCGTGACGGTGTTTTCACTTCAGGTGATGGCACCCGGCGCCGACGAGCGCCGGAGCATGATTCAGGTCCGAGCGGGCGATGCGAGAGCGTCGCAGCTCCTCCGCATCGGCACCAGTCGTTCCGAGACCTTCCGATCGCTCATCGACCGGATCGAGCGCAGCGATGTGATCGTGTACGTCCTCACCAACCCGTTCCTCCCCATGCCAGGGAAGACCGAGTTCGTCGAGGCGACGCTTCGGTGGCGCTACGTTCGAGTCACGGTGCGTGCGCCAGGGCCCGACACGCAATTGGACGTCGTCTCCTGGCTCGCGCACGAACTGCAACACGCGGTCGAGATTTGCGACGCCCTGGTCGTGTGTGACGACGCCTCGCTGGTGGGCCACTACGATGATGTCGGCTGGAACACCAGACGCGGGGTGTACCCTGTCTTCGAGACGACCGCCGCACAGCACATCAAGTGGGTCGTGCTGGAGGAGCTCTACGGCGGGTAGCGCCGGCGGACGGGGCGAGCCCGTCAGCCGAGCCGCGCCACCAGCGTTGACACCGCCGTGATGACCGCCTCGGGATCGTCGCGGTGCGGCAGGTGCCCACAGCCGCTGAGCAGCGAGACGGCGGCGGGTCCGCCGGCGTGTTCGCGGATGGCGTCGAGCTGGGCCGGGGTGCCGTACTGATCGGCCGTTCCCTGAATGGCGAGGAGCGGACAGCGGATCTGGCGGAGCTCACCCCTGATGTCCCAGTGACGGAACGCCGGATCCAGCCAGACGCCGGACCATCCCTCGAACATCGAGGTCGTGTTGGACCCGTGATACCGCTCGAGTCCCTCTCTCAACGGGCCTTGCGCGAACCGTTCCCGCGCGTCCTCGATCCCCCGAACCGTCTCCGGTTCCACCACCACGTGGGCCGCCATGGTGACGATCGCCTGGGCGATGTCGGGGAACTGCGCGGCGAAGAGCAGGGCGATGGAACCGCCGTCGCTGTGGCCGATGAACACGGCGTGCTCCACGCCGAGCCGGCCCAGCAGGTCGGGCAGGCTCGCGGACGCTTCGTCGTGCATGAACGACAAGGGCCAGGGACCTGGCCTCGCTTCCGAGCGACCGTACCCCCATCGGCTGTAGACGAGCGTGCCGCTGCCGGTAGCCGCCGCGACGCGGGCGGGGAAGTCGCGCCAGGCTTCCACGCACCCGAGGCCCTCGTGCAGGAACACGACGAGCGGGGCGCCGCGGACCACGGGCTCGTTCAGCTCGTACTCGAGGCGCCGGCCGTTGACGAGAATGTTGCGCATCGGAATCCGCCCTGAACGTTACGCGACCGAGGGTGAGTGGCCCCCGGAGGGGGGCTGGCCGCGACGGGCGGCCTGGTAGTACCGGGACGGCAACGGATGATCGAGCCGGCCCGCGATGAAGGTGGATGCGGCGACGAGCGCGTCCAGATCGATGCCCGTCTCGATGCCGAGCCCCTGGAGCATGTACACGAGATCTTCCGTCGCGAGGTTGCCGGTGGCGCCCGGAGCGTACGGGCAGCCGCCGAGGCCGCCGCAGGAGCTGTCGAACGTGGTCACGCCGGCTTGCAGCCCCGCCAGGACGTTCGCGAGGCCGGTTCCCCTCGTGTCATGGAAGTGGAGGGCCGTCCGTTCGACTGGCACCCGTGGCTGGAGGGCGTCGAGCACCTGCCAGACCTGCCCTGGATGGGCCACGCCGATGGTGTCGCTGATGGAAACCTCGAACACACCCATGTCGACGAGGGCACCGGCCACGTCCGCGACGCGGGCGGGCTCCACCCGGCCTTCGAACGGACATCCGAAGCACGTGGACAGGTATCCCCGCACGCGGATCGTCGCGCGCGCCGCCTGATCGCAGACGGCGGCGTACGTTCGGAGCGATTCGGCAATCGACTGATTGATGTTGCGCCTGCTGAAGCTCTCGGACGCCGCGGCGAAGACCGCGACCTCGGTGAGCCCGGCCGCGGTCGCGCGCGCGAGGCCGCGCAGGTTCGGTACGAGCGCGGTGTACCGCGTCGTAGCGCGTCTCGGGATCCGCGCGCACACGGCATCCGTGTCTGCCATCTGAGGCACCCACCTGGGGCTCACGAACGCGCCGGACTCCACCACAGGCACGCCGGCGCTGGCGATGAGGTCAATGAAGCGGACCTTGTCCTCAACCGTGAGGAGCACCGCCTCGTGCTGCAGTCCATCCCGCGGGCCGACATCGACGACCTCGACGCGCGCGGGGAGGGATCGTGTCATGCGAGGTCGATCAGCGTGGTCCCGGGCTGGACCAGTTCGCCGGCGGTGCAGCGGATGGCCTTCACGACACCGTCGCGCGGGGCCCGAAGCGGCAGTTCCATCTTCATCGCTTCGAGCTTGAGCAGCACGTCGCCGGCCGCGACCTGCTGGCCCTCCGACACGACGATGGCGATCACCGTGCCCGGCATGGGCGCCACGGTGCCGTCCCCCGTGCCTGGGCGGACCTTGCGCCGCGGCCGAGTCGTCGCGGACTCGACTTCGACGACGTCGGTGCACCCGCTGGCCGAGACGTAACGGGCGTCGCGCGGGCCGGCGACGAAGACCGGGACTGCCGACTCGCCGTCGCTGACGATGTAGCAGCCCGGCCCTGCGGGCGTGACCTGAAACGGCCGCTCGGCTCCGTCGACCTTGACCGTGCCGTCCGCGAGGCGTTCGACCCCGGTCGTCCGCGCGCCGTCGCGCACGAGGTACCGCTCGGCAGAGAATCGTCCCGCCGGTGTCGCGGTCATGCCCGCCACCCCTCGAGCCGGGTCCAGGGATCCGGGACGTCGTCGGACGACGCCGCGTGCGAAGCGGCGGCGGCTGTCGGGGCCGCATGCACCACGGCGGCCGCAAGCGCGGCCAGGGGCAGCGGCAGCCGTTCGCCAAGGTCGGCGCCCTCACCGTCGAGGAATGCCGTGTCGAGGCGCCCGTCGGTGAAGGCCGGGCTCCGGAGGACGCGCAGCAGGAACGGGATATTGGTGGCCAGGCCCAGGAGCCCGAACTCCTCGAGCGCCGAACACATCCGCCGGATGGCGAGCGGACGGTTTTCGGCGCTCGCAATCACCTTGACCATCAGGGGGTCGTAGTGGACCGTGACGTCCGAGCCTTCTTCGATGCCCGAGTCGATTCGGATGCCAGGTCTGACTGGGGGGCGATAGAGACGGACCTGCCCGGCCTGCGGGAGGAATCCCTGCGCGGGATCCTCCGCGTACACGCGGCATTCGATGGCGTGGCCCCTCTGCCGCAGGTCCTCCTGCGCCCACGGGAGCGGCTGGCCCGCCGCCACGAGGAGCTGGGCGCGGACGAGATCGACGCCGGTCACCGCCTCGGTGACGGGGTGCTCGACCTGGAGACGCGTGTTCATCTCGAGGAAGTAGAAGTGCGCCCCGTCTCCTGTGCCCTCGACGAGAAACTCCATGGTCCCGGCGTTGCGGTAGCCGACCGCTTCAGCGGCCCTGGCCGCGGCGCGGCCCATCCGCTCGCGCAGCGCGGGCGTGACCGACGGGGATGGGCTTTCTTCGATGATCTTCTGGTGGCGCCGCTGCGTCGAGCAGTCGCGCTCGAACAAATGCACAGCCCGGCCGTGCGCGTCCGCGAGCACCTGGATCTCGATGTGACGCGGGCGTTCGATCAACCGCTCGATGTACAGCGTGCCGTCGCCGAAGGCCGCCTGCGCCTCGTGGCGCGCTCCGGCCACGGCCGTCGCAAAGTCCGTGGCGCTCCGCACGACCCGCATGCCCTTGCCGCCGCCTCCGGCGGACGCCTTCACGAGCAGCGGATAGCCGACACGCTGGGCCGCGGCGGCCAGCGCCTCCACCGACTGGTCGCCGGGGGTCTCGCCCGGCACTACGGGCAGACCGGCATCCCGCATGGCGCGGCGCGCTTCGATCTTCGAGCCCATGAGCGCCATGACGGTCGAGCTGGGGCCGACGAAGGTCAGCCCCGCATCCTCGCATGCGGCCGCGAACGACGGGTTTTCGGCGAGGAATCCGTAGCCCGGGTGCACGGCATCGGCACCGGCCGACCTGGCCGCGTCGATGATGCGCGGGATGGCCAGATAGCTTTCGGCGGGCGGGGCCGGGCCCAGGCGCACGGCGCGACCGGCCTGGCGGACGTGCAGGGTGTCAGCGTCGGCGTCCGAGTAGACGGCGACCGTGTCGATGCCCAGCTCGTCGCAGGCTCGCATGACGCGCAGGGCGATTTCGCCTCGGTTGGCGACGAGCAGGCGCGTGATGGGCCGACTTGGCACGGCGCTCACTTGCCGCTCCACGCGGGTTGGCGCTTCTCGATGAACGCCCGCATGCCTTCCTGGCCTTCGGCCGAGACCCGGCGCGTGGCGATCGCATCGACGGTCAGCACGGCCGCATCGGCTGCCGAGCGCGGCCACACCGTGGAGACCAGGGCCTTGGCCGTGGCGATGGCCTCCGGGCCGGACGACAGCAGGTCGTTCACGTACCGGGCCACCGCGGCATCGAGATCCGCTGGCGCGACGACCGTGTGCGCCAACCCGATCTCCTTCGCACGCGCCGCGCTGAACCGCGCGCCGGTGAGGAACAGCTCGCGCGCAGCGGAACGGCCGATCTTCGCGAGCGCGAACGGCGAGATGACTGCCGGGATGATGCCCAGTTTCACCTCGGTGAACCCGAACACGGCGTCCTCGGCGGCGACGACGATGTCGCAGACGGCTGCGAGTCCTGCGCCGCCGCCCAGGGCCGCGCCCTGTACCCGGCCGATGAGGGGAAACGGCAGCGTATCGAGGGCCTCGAACATGCGCGCCATCTCTCCGGCGTCGCGCAGGTTCTCGTCGCGGGTGTACCCGACCATCCGTGACATCCACGACAGGTCGGCCCCGGCTGAGAACACCTTGCCGGCACCGCCGAGGACCGCGACCCGGACATCCCCATCGTGCCTGGCGCGCCCAGCCCAGGCCGTGAGCGCCGCGATGACATGCTCGTTGAACGCATTGCGCACGTCGGGCCGGTTGAGGGTGACGTACTCGACGGCGCCGACTCGGCGGAGCAGGAGGTGCGCGTCGTCCATGTCTACATCCTGAAGACGCCGAAGCGGGCGTCGGGCACGGGCGCGTTGAAGGCCGCTGAGAGCGCGAGCCCGAGCGCGTCGCGCGTCTGTGCGGGTTCGAGGATGCCGTCGTCCCAGAGACGCGCGGTCGAGTAGTAGGGGGAGCCCTCACGGTCGTACCGCTCGAGGATCGGTCGCCGGATTTCCTGCTCCTCCTCTGACGTCATCGCGCGACCCTCGCGAGCCAGCTGGTCGCGCTTGACGGTGACCAGCACGCCTGCGGCCTGCTCGCCTCCCATGACCGAGATGCGGGCGTTGGGCCACATCCAGAGGAGTCTCGGATCGTACGCCCGGCCGCACATCCCGTAGTTGCCGGCCCCGAACGATCCCCCGATGATCACGGTGTACTTCGGCACGAGAGAGTTGGCCACGGCGTGCACCATCTTGGCGCCGTCCTTGGCGATGCCGCCCTGCTCGTACTGCTTGCCAACGATGAAGCCGGTGATGTTCTGGAGGAAGAGGAGCGGGATCTGGCGCAGGTTGCAGAGTTCGATGAAGTGGGTCGCCTTGAGCGCGGATTCGGAGAACAGCACCCCGTTGTTCGCGACGATGCCGACGAGGAACCCGTGCAGCCGCGCGAAGCCGGTGACGACCGTCGTCGCATAGCGCTCCTTGAATTCGTCGAACCGTGACCCGTCGACCAGCCGCGCGATGATCTCCCGTACATCGTACGGCCGGCGCAGATCGGCCGGGATGATGCCGTTGATCTCCTGCGGGTCGTACGCCGGATCCTCGGGGGCCGCGGTGTCGGCCGGCAGGGACTTCGTGGTGTTCAGCGTGGAGACGATGGTCCGGGCGATCCGCAACGCGTGGTCGTCATCCTCGGCGAAGTAGTCGGCAACCCCGGACAGCCGCGTATGCACGTCGGCCCCGCCGAGTTCCTCGGCCGTGACCTCTTCGCCGGTCGCGGCTTTGACCAGGGGCGGCCCTCCCAGGAAGATCGTGCCTGTGCCCCGGACGATGACGGTTTCGTCCGACATCGCTGGCACGTAGGCGCCGCCGGCCGTACACGAACCCATGACGACGGAAATCTGCGGGATACGTTCGGCCGACATCCGGGCCTGGTTGTAGAAGATCCGGCCGAAGTGATCCCGGTCGGGAAAGACCTGGTCCTGGAGGGGGAGAAAGGCGCCGCCCGAGTCGACCAGATACAGGCACGGCAGGCGATTCTGCAGGGCGATCTCCTGCGCGCGCACGTGTTTCTTGACTGTGATGGGGAAGTAGGTGCCGCCCTTGACCGTCGCATCGTTGGCGACGACCAGTACCTCGCGGCCCGAGACGCGCCCGATCCCGGTGACGAGCCCGGCGGCGGGCGTGTCGCCGTCGTACAGATCGAGGCCGGCCAGCGGCGAGAACTCCAGGAACGGCGACTGCGGATCCAGCAGCCGCTCGATCCGCTCGCGCACCGGGAGCTTGCCCTGCTCTTGGTGGCGCTTGAGGTACTTCTCGCCGCCTCCCGCGCGGGCCACGGCCAGCCGCTGGCGGTAGTCCGCGACCAGGCGGTCGTACGCCGCCTTGTTGGCTTCGAATTCGGGGCTGCGGGTGTCGACGTGGGTGTCGAGGACGTCCATGGGAATCCGGACGATTATACTTGACCCCTCCGTGCGCCCCTGCGGCTTCCGCCACGTCGGGCGGCAGCCGCGGTCTTGGAGCGAGGCCGCCGGTTGGGGTATCGTGTCGCCATCTGCGAAAGGGCGCGTACGCGCGCGGGAGGCGTTGTGGACGATCGGGGCAGGATCCTGTTGTCGGCGGTGCTCGGCGCGCTGGCCGGCGGACTGGCCGGGTATCTCTACCTGACCGAGGACGGACGTCGCGTGCGCGAGCGGCTGGAGCCGGGACTCGACGATGTCGGTCGTGAACTGCGGCGGCTGCGCGGAGCCGTCGACCGCGCGCGCGTGGCGGCCGCGGAGGGCTGGCAGACCATCGAGGATCTGACGCGCCCGGCCCCGCGGGCCCGTGACGGATGGGGCGGTTCGGGGAGACCGCCGGCGTTCTAGTTGCCTGCAAGCCGGGCCAGCCCACGGGATGGCTGATTCCCTCGACCCCCTGCCGGAAATGGCCGACTGGGTCGGCGGCCGCCTGAGTCGCCTGGCGGCACAGGCCCGCGAAGGCGCCGAACTGATGTCCCGCGCCGCCTGGCGCGGGGTGGTGGAGGTCGCGTTCAACAGCGACGACCTCACGCACGCCGCGGCGATTGCCTACTACGCGCTGCTGTCGTTCTTCCCGTTCGTGCTGCTGCTGTTGTCGGTGATCGGGTTCGTCACCGGGGCGGCCGATGCGTACAGCCCGATCCTCGAGTTCATCCGCGCGTACTTTCCCAACTACGTGGAGTCCGCCGACACCCAGCTCGAGTACCTGCGGAATGCCCGCTTCACGTTCGGCGTCGGCGGGCTGCTCGCCCTCGTCTGGGCCTCGAACGGCGTCTTCGGCGCCATCTCCACGGCGGTCAACCACGCTTGGGCCGTTGAGCAGCCGCGCAGCTTCTGGGGGCACCGCCGGTTCTCGTTTCTGATGATGCTGGCGGCCGGCATCGTGCTGGTGGCAGGCCTTGGCCTCATCAGCTTCGCCAAGGCCAGCACCACGATCTGGTTCGGCCAGATGGCCGGCCGCCATCCGTGGATCGTACCGCTGTCCGAGTGGGGGGGACGGACGGGCGGGTTCCTGTTCTTCGTGGTCGTCGTCGGCCTGATCTTCTACTTCGTGCCGAACACGAAAGTGCGGCTGCGCGACGTGTGGCCGGGGGCCGTGCTCACGGCGCTCGCGTGGCGCGGAGCGCTCGAAGTGTTCTCGATCTACGTGCGGAATCCGGCCAGGTTCAGTGTGCACGGATCGATCGCCACGGTCGTGGTGTTCCTCGTGTGGGTCTACATCTCGTCGGTCATCCTCCTCTACGGCGTCGAGTACACGGCCTCCTACGCGCGCATGCGCCGCGAACGCCATCCTGCCTCCCGTCCGCCCGCCGCAGACGCGTCCCTGGCCTGAGCGCCACGAGCCCGGATCCTGATAGTCTGAACGTGTCGCGTCCATAACCGTGTTTCGGTCCCGGGTCCCGGATCCCGGGTCCCGGGTCCCGAGATTCCCATGCCCAACCGCCTCGCGTTCGAGAAAAGCCCGTACCTGCTGCAGCACAAGGACAACCCGGTGGACTGGTTCCCGTGGGGCGACGAGGCGTTCGCGCGGGCCCGGGAGCGGAACTTGCCCATCTTCCTCTCGGTCGGCTACTCGACGTGCCACTGGTGCCACGTCATGGAGCACGAGTCGTTCGAGGACGCGCAGGTCGCGGCGATCCTGAACGCGCACTTCGTGCCCGTCAAGGTGGACCGGGAGGAACGGCCGGACGTCGATCGCGTCTACATGACGTTTGTACAGGCCACGACCGGGTCCGGCGGCTGGCCGATGAGTGTGTGGCTGACGCCGGATCTGAAGCCGTTCTACGGCGGCACGTACTTCCCCCCGACCTCGCGCGGCGGCCGACCGGGATTTGCGGAACTGCTGACTGGGCTCGCCCGGCTCTGGCGGGAAGACGGTGACGCGATCCGCCAGTCTGCGGACCACCTGACGGCCAGACTGGCGGAGATGGCGAGGCCCGCGGCGCCGGGCGGCGTCCCTGGGCCGGAGGCCCTCGATGCGGTCGTCGGCGAGTTCCGGGCACTCTTCGATGCCGAACGCGGCGGCTTCGGCCGTGCCCCGAAGTTCCCGCGCCCGTCAGAGCTGCTGTTCCTGTTTCGCGAGTTCGCGCGCACGGGCAACGGTGAGGCCCGCGACATGGCGCTGCAGACGCTGCAGGCGATGGCACTCGGGGGGATGCGCGACCACGTGGGCGGCGGCTTCCATCGCTACTCGGTCGATGCGGACTGGCGCGTCCCGCACTTCGAGAAAATGCTCTACGACCAGGCTCAACTCGTCCTGGCGTATCTCGAAGCGGCGCAGATCACGGGAGAGCGGTCGTACCGCGAGGTGGCCGAGGACACGATCCGGTACGTGCTGCGTGACATGAGGGACGCCGAGGGCGGGTTCTGCTCCGCCGAAGACGCCGACAGCCTGCCTCCTGATGAGGCCTCGCAGCCGGGGGCGCGGAAGTCCGAAGGCGCGTTCTACATCTGGGGCTGTGACGAGGTCGACGCGCTGCTGGGAGAGGACGCGGGGCTCGTGCGGGCTCGGTTCGGCATGGAGCCGGAGGGCAACGCGCCCTTCGATCCCCAGGGCGAGTTCGGCGTGAAGAACCTCCTGTACATCGCGCGGTCGGTGCCGGCGCTGGCACAGGCATTCGGCGGCGAACCGGAGGACATCGCCCGCCGCCTCTCGCGCGCGCGTGAAGGACTCTTTGCTGCGCGCGCCCGCCGCCCCCGGCCTCACCTGGACGACAAGATCCTGTCCGCGTGGAACGGGATGATGATCGCGGCCCTGGCGCGGGCCAGCCGCCTCTGCTGGTCGGCCGAGTACCTGGAGGCGGCGCGCGCGGCAGCGACATTCGTGAAGGCACGCATGTGGAATCCGGAAACCCGGACGCTCGCGCGGCGGTTCCGCTCGGGCGAGGTGGCCGTCGACGCCTACGCTGACGACTACGCGTGCGTCATCTGGGGTGCGCTCGAGCTGTTCAGTGCCGATGGCGACCCGCAGTGGCTCGAATGGGCGATCGAGCTGCAGCGGCGTCAGGACGAGCTCTTCTGGGACGACGGCGGCGGCTGGTTCAGCACGACGGGCGCGGATCCCTCGGTGCTCATCCGGATGAAGGACGATTACGACGGCGCGGAGCCGTCGGCGAGTGCCGTCGGGGTGATGAACCTCCACGTGCTGGCCCATCTGGCCGGCGACTCCGTCTGGCGGGACCGCATCGACCGGACCTTGGGGGCCTTCAGCGAACGGATTACCAGGATGGGCCGGGGCGTCCCGATGATGCTCGCCGCCCTGTCCGCCTACCACGGCGGTTCTCAGCAGATCGTGTTGATCGGGGAGCGGGGCGATCCCGGCCTCGGCCGGCTCGCCTCGGCCGCGTCTGCCCGATACACGCCCTTCGCCTGGCACCTGATTGTCGAACCGGGCGCGCACCAGCGGGCGATCGCCCGCTTCGCGCCCGCGCTTGGCCAGTTCGTCGCGAAGGATGGCCGACCGACGGCGTACGTCTGCCGGGACTTCGTGTGCCTCAGTCCGCTGACCTCGCCGGAGGATCTCGACGCCGCGCTCGCGGCGGGGTGAGACCGCTGCTGGGGCCGGGGATCGGGGACCGGGGACCAGTTGTGGATGTCCCCCGTGTCCATTCGTGATCCCGACCAGGGGGCGTGCGCTGATCCCGGGCGACGTCGAAGGGCCGAACGCGCCGGGACCCCGTTCGTGGTTCACCGTAGGGCGCGGTCGCCGACCGCGCCGAGACTCGCTCTGCGTCCGGAACGGGAAGTCCGGAACCCTCGTCCAAGACAAGTGGGTCTAACAGAGGTGAACGATGGCGCAGGGCGGCCTCGGGCCGCGCCGTGCGCCCTTATGTGTCCCCCATGATCGAACGCGCTCAGCACACCCCCGCGGGACGGGGGCGGGTGTGGTTCCCGGCCGCTGCCGTCCTCTGGCTCGTCGCCAGCCCAGCCGCGGCGCAGGGGCCGGGTCTTCCGGCCGGATCTCAGCCGTTGACGCTCGAACGCGCCATTGAAGCGGCCGAGTTGCGCAGCGAGCAGATTGCCATCGCGCAGTTCGGCGTGGCACGCGCCCTCGCGGACCAGAAGCGGGCCCGCAGTGAGAAGCTGCCCCAGGTGTCCGGGTTGGCGTCTTACGACCGCACCCTGAAGTCGGAGTTCTCCGGACTGTTCGACGAGGGCGGAGGCCGGCCGGCGTGCGACCCCTTCGTGCTGAATCCGGCGTCGCCGCTCGACGCCCGCGTGGCGGAGATCGAACGAGCGTTGGATTGCGGCGCCGTCGGCAGTCCGTTCAGTGCGGGCGGATTCTCGGATCTGCCGTTCGGCAGGGCCAATACGTGGCGGGTGAACCTCGCGATCTCGCAGGCGCTCTACGCCGGTGGCCGCCTGAACGCGCAGGAACGGGCAGCCGGGGTCGGGCGGGCCGTCGCGGAAGATGGCGTCCGGATTGCCCGGGCGCAGCTCGTCCTCGACGTCGTGCAGGCCTTCTACGACGCGGCGCTGGCCGACCGCCTGGTGTCGATCGCGGACGCGACGCTGGCGCAGGCTGAGGCGACCCTCGCGCAGGTCGAACTGGCGCGCCAGGCTGGACGACTGCCGGAGTTCGAACTCCTGCGGGCGCGCGTGGCGCGAGACAACCAGAAGCCGGCGCTGATTCGCGCTCGTGCGCAGCGGACCATCGCCTATCTGCGGCTCCGGCAGTTGCTCGAAATCCCGGTCGGCGAGCCTCTCGCGGTACACGCCAATCTGGATGAGCCCGGGCTGCCGCCGGAGTCGCGTTTCGCCGCGGCGCTGGCCGCCGCGCTCGCGCGGGATCGAGCAGCGGCGACCGACGAGCGCGTGGTCGTGCGGCAGGTTGAGGGTTCCGTTCGTCTCGGAGAGGAAGCGCTCACGATCGCGCAGGCGGCGAGGCTTCCGTACGTCGCGGTGAACTCGGCATTGGGCGGTGTCAACTACGAGGGCCTGCCAGGATTCGACGAGTGGCGCGCCAATTGGACGGTCGGAGCGTTCGTGCAGGTACCGCTCTTCACTGGTGGGCGCCTGAAGGCGGAGGAGGTGGCCGCGCAGGCCAGGCTCGGCGAGGCCCAGGCACGCCTGAAGCTGACGCGTGAGGTGGCCCTTGCCGACGTCGAGGGCACGTTCGCCGTGTTCGAGGCCGCGCAGGCCACGTGGGAAGCGAGCGCTGGAACGGTCGAACAGGCGGAGCGGGCATATGCCATCGCCGAACTGCGCTACCGCGAAGGGCTGTCAACCCAGCTTGAACTGCTGGATGCCCGACTCGTGCTTCAACAGGCCCAGGTTACCCGCGCCCAGGCGGCTCGGGATCTGCAGGTCGCGCGCGCGCGACTCGCGCTCCTGTCGGATCTGCCCCTCGGCGGCGGGGCTACGGCGGGCGGAGCGGGATAGGCCCCAACGGGATCCGGGGTCAGCACCGCAGCAGGACTTGGCGCAGGCTACCAAAGGGGCCGCAGGGCGTCGGGCATGGTGAACCGGCCGTGCTGTACGTCACATGGTGGGACACACCGTGCGGCGCTGCAGCCCAACCGGGCGAAGGCGGGCCGAACGCGCCGAGACGCCGTGGCGGAGTATCACAGATGACCAGAAGCGTGAGAACAGCATGGGGAAGCGTGGGCGCGGTCGTGCTGGGCGCGCTCGTGACGGCCTGCAGCGCGCCGGGGGCGGACACCACGACGGTGCCCGGGCCGGCGGCGGTGTCCGTCGGAGCCGAGAGCGTCGCCCGTGTCACGGTGTCCGAGATCCGATCGGGCCCGAGCCTGTCGGGTGAACTCCGGGCCGCGCGCGAGGCGACCGTGCGCGCCAAGCTCGCTGGGTCGGTCCTGAACGTGACGGTGGAAGAAGGGCAGGGGGTGTCGCGGGGCACGGTCATGGCGCGCATCGAGGCGCGTCCGCTGGAAGACGCCCTCGCGTCGTCGCAGTCCGGCGTCCGCTCGGCCGAGCAGGCCCTGTCGGTGGCCCAACGCGAGGCCGATCGCGTGGCGACGCTCGTGAAGGGCGGGGCGCTCGCCGACCGCGACCGGGAACTGGCCGAAAGCGCAGTCGTCGGCGCGCAGGCCCAGCTGGCGGACGCACGCGCGCGGCTGGCGTCGGTGCGCCAGCAACTCGACGACACGGCCGTCGTCGCGCCGATTTCCGGTGTCGTGTCCGACCGTCCCGTCAACGAGGGAGACGTCGTCTCACCCGGCTCGCCCATTGCCACCATCATCGATCCGTCCAGCATGCGCCTTGAGGCCTCGGTTCCGTCCGAGTTCCTCTCGATTCTCAAGCGCGACCTGCCGGTCGAGTTCGAAGTGCGGGGCTATCCCGGCGAGCTGTTCCAGGGACGGGTCGAGCGGATCAGTCCGGCCGCGGACCCGGTCACGCGTCAGGTGACGATCTTCGTGGCGATTCCGAACCTCCGCGGCAATCTCGTCGCGGGACTGTTTGCGGAAGGGCGGGTCGCGAGCCTCGTCCGCGAAACGATGGTCGTCCCGTCGACGGCGGTCGAGTTCAACGCCGCGAGCCCCTGGGTGCTGCGCGTGCGCGACGGTAAGGCCGAGCGCGTCCCGGTGACGCTCGGCGTGCGTGACGATCGCGGCGAACGGGTCGAGGTCCGGGACGGCCTGCTCACGGGCGACGTCCTGCTCATCGGCGCCGCCCGGAGCATCACGCCCGGGACGCCGGTGAGCCTGAACCCGCAGCCGGCCGCGGCGGCTGCCCGGTAGACCATCGGATTTCACGAGGACCGCCCGCCGTGTTCATCTCCGATTTCGCGATCAGACGTCCCATCATCACGGTCGTCTCGATGCTGGCGCTCGTGGTCTTCGGCCTGGCGTCGCTGGTCCTGCTCAAGACGGACGAATTCCCGGACGTGCAGCCGCCGCTGGTCGTCGTGTCGGTCCTCTATCCGGGCGCGGCGCCGGAGAACGTCGAGCGCGAGGTCATCGAGCCGATCGAGGACGTCGTGTCGAGCATCAGCGGCGTCAGCCAGATCAGTTCGTCAGCCCTCGACAGTTTCGGCGTGTTCCTGGTGCAGTTCGTCTACGAGAAGGACCTGCAGGAGGCGACGCAGCAGATCCGCGACGAGATCAACGCCATCCGGAACGACCTCCCGGCGGAGATGGAGGAGCCGGTCCTGACGCGTTTCGATCCCGCGGACCTGCCGGTTGTGTCCCTGGTGCTGTCGTCGCCGACCCTCAGCGGGCCGGAACTGACGCTGCTGGCGGATCCGGGCATCGTGCGGCGGCTGCGCGGTCTGCCGGGCGTGGCGCAGGCGACCGTGGTCGGCGGCATCGAGCGCGAGCTGACGGTGGAACTGCGGCCCTCCGCGCTCCAGGCCACGGGCGTGAGCGTCGCGCAGGTCGTCGGCGCGCTCCAGGCGCAGAACCTGGCTGCGCCCGTCGGCAGGCTCCTCGGCAGCCTCGACGAGCGCACGATCCGTCTGCGCGGCCGGCTCGACTCGCCCCGTGACTTCGAGGCGCTCGTGATTGCCGAGTCGAACGGCCGGCTCGTGCGTCTCGGCGACGTGGCGGTGGTGCGCGACGGCACCGAGGAGGCGCGATCGGCGGCCATCTTCAACGGGTCGGAGGCGGTCGGGATCGAGATCGTCAAGGCGAAGGGGTACAGCACGACCGCGGTGGCCCAGGCCATCCGCGATGAACTGCAGGGGCTGCAGGCGACGCTTCCACCCGAAGTGACGCTGCGCATCGTACGGGACGCGGGCGAGCGCGTGGCGCAGTCGGTCGGCGACGTGCAGTACGCCCTCGTCGAGGGCGCCGTCCTCACGGTGCTCGTCGTCTTCCTGTTCCTGAATTCGTGGCGGTCGACGGTCATCACCGGCGTGGCGCTGCCGATCTCGGTGCTGGCGTCCTTCATCGCGGTGCTGGCGTTCGGGTTCACGCTGAATACGATGTCGCTGCTGGGCCTGTCGCTGGCCATCGGCATCCTGATCGACGACGCGATCGTGGTGCGCGAGAACATCGTCCGGCACGTCGAGATGGGAAAGGACCATGTCACAGCCGCACATGAGGGCACCAGCGAAATCGGCCTCGCCGTGGCCGCGACGACCTTCTCGATCGTCGTCGTGTTCGTGCCCGTGGCGTTCATGGGTGGTGAGGCGGAGC
>CAYZYG010000111.1:0-16269 GCA_964481395.1 uncultured Vicinamibacterales bacterium | reverse complement strand
TTGTCATCGGCATCGGGTTCGGGTTCTTCCTCGAGCGTGCCGGATTCGGCAGTGCCCGCAAGCTCGTGTCGCAGTTCTATCTGAACGACATGGCGGTCTTCAAAGTCATGTTCACGGCGATCGTGACGGCCATGCTGGGCGTGACCTACCTCGGCTGGATGGGCATTCTCGACCTGTCGCTGGTTTACCTGGTACCGACCTATCTGGTGCCCCAGATCGTCGGCGGGCTGGTGCTGGGCTTCGGCTTCGTCATCGGCGGATACTGCCCCGGGACGTCGGTGGCGGCGTCGGCCACGGGCAAGCTCGACGGCATGGCGTACGTGCTCGGCGTGTTCGCCGGACTGTTCCTCTTCGCCGAAGCCTACCCGCTCGTGAAGGGGTTCTACGAAGCCACGCCCATGGGCGAACTGACCATTCCGCAGCAGTTCGGCCTGCCGTACGGGCTCGTGGTGTTTGCCGTGGTGCTGATGGCCGTCGGCGGATTCTACGGCGCGAGCCTGCTGGAGAAGAAGTTCGCTGCGGCGAAGGAGTAAGGACGTGAAGACCCTGCTGGCGCGACTGACGCTCAACCAGAAACTGGCCCTCGTGGCGTTCGTGCTCGGGGCCGTGGCCATCGCCGCCACGCCCTACACGGGCACGAAGGCGACCGTCGACACGCGCGCGCTCGCCCTCGAGGTCGCGACGGAAGCGGATCACGTCGAGCCGCTCGATCTGGCGTCGTGGATCATCGCCGGACGGGCCGACTACCGGCTCGTCGACCTGCGCACCGACACGGAGTTCGCGCAGTACCACATCCCGACGGCCGAGAACGTGCCGCTGGCCACGCTGCCCGGAGCGGGGCTCGGGCGGAACGAGAAGATCGTCCTCTATTCGGACGGCGGCATCCACTCGGTCCAGGCCTGGCTGCTCCTGCGGGCGAGCGAGTACCAGACCGTGTACGTGCTCAAGGGCGGGCTCGACGAGTGGAAGGAGCAGGTACTGTTTCCGATCCTGACCGAGAACCCGAACGACTTCCAGCGCGCGCGCGACGAGCGGCTGAAGTCGATGGCCGCGTTCTTCGGGGGGCAGCCGCGCATCGGCGCGCCCGGCGGGCCGCTGGCGCTGCCGATGGTCTCGGGCGCCATGCCAACGCCGAATGTCGTGGGGCCGCCGAGCACCGGCGCGCGGCCGCCGACCCGCAAGAAGAAGGAAGGGTGTTAGGGGCCGGGGACCTGGGACCGGGGACCCGATTCGATTTCGTAGCCGGCCGGCTTCAGCCCGCGGGTACGGCCTTCCGCAGCGCCGCGATGCGCTGCCGCCACGTGCGAAGCAGGGCGATGCCCACGAACACCAGGCCCAGCGAGAGGCCGATCCACAGGCCCTGCACGCCCCAGCCCCACCAGAAGCAGGCCACGTAGCCGGCTGGCAGGCCGAGCAGCCAGTGGCCGATCAGATTCATCACCATCGGCGTCCTCGTGTCGCCCAGACCGCGCAGCACACCGGTGGTCACGCCCTGGAGCCCGTCGAACATCTGGAAGACGGCAGCCACCAGCAGCAGCGAGGCGCCGGTGGCGAGCACGGCTGGATCGGTCGTGAAGAACCCGATCAGCACGCGCGGCATGACGACGAACGCGAGCGCCGCGCAGCCCATGAACCCGACGCCGAGCAGGATCGCCGTCCAGCCCGCGATCCTGGCGCCCTCAGCGTCGCGTCGCCCCACGGCCTGGCCGACGCGCACCGCCCCTGAATTGGCGACGCCTAGCGGCACCATGTAGGTCGTGGACGCGTAGTTCAGGGCGATCTGGTGGGCGGCCAGCGCGGCGGCCGACAGCCGGCCAGCCAGCGCCATAGCCATGGCGAACACGCCGACCTCGAGCGTGATCTGCAGCGAAGCCGGCAGCCCGAGGCCCACGAGCCGGCGCAGGGCCGGCCAGTCGACGCGCCGGTCGACGTGGCGGAGCCCCGAGCGTTCCCGTCGCTCGCGCAGCACGATGGCGGCCAGCAGCGTGCCGGCCATGACGATGCGCGAGCACACAGTAGCCCACGCAGCGCCCGTCGCCCCGAGCGCTGGAAACCCGAGCTTCCCGTAGATGAGCACCCAGTTGACGAACGCGTTGATGATGTTGGCGGCGAGGAGCGCCACGGTGATCGGCCGGACGCAGCTCATCGCCTGCAGATAGCGGCGGAACGTCGCGTAGAACAGGAGCGGCAGCAGACTGAGCGTGACGACGTACAGATACGGACGCGCGATCGGGACGACGGCCGGGTTGAGGTTCCAGGTCGAGAGCGACTCGATTCCGAGGTACGCGATGGCAGTCAGGGGGATCGCAATGAAGACGGACAGGTACACGCCCTGATAGAGCCAGTGATGGCACTGATCGAGACGCCCGGCGCCGAAGGCCTGCGACACGAGCGTGTCGAGGCCCAGCAGCAGCCCCATTCCGAAGATCGCGACCGAGAAGAACAGGATGCTGCCGAGGCCGACGCCGCCGATGGCCTCCGGGCCCAGCGGCCCGACCATCAGCGTGTCGATGACGCCCATAGCCGTCCAGCCCAGCTCGGCGAGCACGATCGGGACGGCGATCCCGAGCATCGGACGGAACTCACGGCGGACGGCGGGCAGCATGCGGGACATCATGACACGGAGAACAGGAACCGGGGACCAGGGACCGGGGTTCGGACACGTCAGCCGGGCGGTTGCCGGTGGACTTCGATCGACACGTGGACGAGGCCGGCGTGCTTCGGAAGGCGCGCCCGGTACTGGTCTGCCGTCGCAGGCTCGCGTGCAGAGACGGTGAGCACGACCGCGTGAATGCCGGGGCCGATGGACCAGACGTGCAGGTCCGTCACGCGGCTGTCGCCGTCGGCTTCGATGCGCTCGCGCACCCCACGCGTCAGGGCCTCGGAGGCCTGACGATCGAGGAGGACCTGTCCGCTCGACCGGAGCAGCCCGTACGACCACCGGGCCACGAGCACGGCGCCGACGATACCCATCAGCGGATCCATCCACACGAGGCCCAGGTACTTCGCAGCCAGCAGGGCGACGATGGCGAGGAGGGACGTCAGCGCATCCGCGAGGACGTGCACGTACGCCGATGTCAGGTTGTGATCGTGATGGCGGTGGCCGAGGTGGCCGCCGATCTCCTCGTCGGCATCGTGATGCTCCTCGCCGTGATGGTCGTGCTCGTCTTCATCATCCGTTCCGAGTACGAACACGCTGACGCCGTTCACAACCAGGCCGAGGACGGCCACCAGAATGGCCTGGTTGAAGACGATCGCGACGGGGCTGATCAGACGCCCGACGCTCTCGGCCGCCATCATCAGCGAGAACACCGCGAGCAAGACGGCGCCGGTGAAGCCGGCCAGCGTATTGACCTTTCCCGTCCCGAAGCTGTACCGGGAGTCCCGCGCGTGACGCCTCGCGTACACGTACGCGAACGCGCTGACGCTGAGCGCCACCGCGTGCGAGGCCATGTGCAGACCGTCGGCCAGCAGGGCCATCGATCCGAACAGCATGCCTGCCGCGATTTCGACCACCATCGTGACGGCGGTGAGCGCGATGACCACGAATGTGCGCCGCTCGCCGGGGCTGACCCGGTCCTGGCCGAAGGCGTGATCGTGCATGGCGGTGCCCGTATCCTACAGGAGCGACTGGTAGTCCCGAGCTCCGTGCAGGACGCGATGGACGAGAACGAGTTTGGGCTCCACTGTGTAGAACACCAGGTAGGTGTCGACGACGATGTAGCGGTATCCCTGCCTGGCCAGGTCGGCTTCCTTTGGCATGCGTCCGAGAAGAGGCGCGCCGCCGAGGAGCGACAGATCCTTCTCGAACCTGGAGGCCAGCGCGTCGGCCGCTGCCGGGCGATCGGCCGCGATGTAGGACAGAATGTCCGCCAGATCCTCCTCGGCGACCCGAAGGAGTCGAACGTCGTGGTCAGGCCGACTCACGGATGCGCTTCCGCAGGTCTTTCATCACCGCTGGCAGGGACCGGCCGCGATCGCCGGCCGCCCGCTGAGCCTGCGCGGCTGCGAGCCGGCTGTACAGATCGATCTTCAACTGCAGTTTGCTGTAGTGCGCCATGGACATGACGACCATGTCGCCCTCGCCGTTGCGGGTGATGAAGATCGGGGCATCCAGCGTGCGTGCCAGTTCGGAGATCTCGCTCGCCCGGTTGCGGAGATCGGATATGGGTTTGATCGTCGGCATGGACAGCGTAATTCTATCACTATTCTGATACCGCGAACGGGACCTTCTGATACACTCTGGCCAACATGTCCACCATCGCTGCCTACGCCGGTGTCGCACGTGCCCCGTTCCTGCTGCTGCCCGTGACGCTCGTGGCGGTCGGCGTCGCCGCAGCCGCCCACGACGGTCGCGCGAACGTGCTGGCGTCGCTGCTCGCGCTCGTGGGCCTCGTCGCCCTGCACGCGGCGGTCAACGCGTTCAACGAGGCCAGCGACATGAAGCGGGGCATCGACCTCATGACGAAGCGGACGCCGTTCAGCGGCGGCAGCGGCACGTTGCCGTCCGGTGCCCTGGCGGTGAGCGGTGCGGTCGGCGTCGGCATCGCCGGCTCCGTCGTCGGGCTGGCCGTCGGCGTGTACTTCGGATTGCAGATCGGCTGGTGGCCGCTCGGCCTCATCATGGGGCTGGGCGCCCTCTCCGTGCTGATCTACACCGACGTGCTCGCGCGGACGGGCGTCGGGGAGATCTTCGCCGGCCTCGGACTGGGCCTCCTGCCCGTTGTCGGCACGGCTTTGGTGCAGGAAGGCCGCATCGGGCCGGCGGCCTGGGCCGCGGGCGTGCCGGCCTTCTGCATGACCTTCAATCTGCTGCTGCTGAATGAGTTCCCCGACGAGGAGGCGGACCGACAGGGAGGACGCCGCAACCTCGTGCTGATGTTCGGACGACGAGCGGCGGCGATCGTCTACGCCCTGACGGCCATCGGTTCAACGCTGTCGATCGTGGTCGGCGTCCTGCTGCACGCGCTGCCGCCTATCGCCGTCGTGGCGATTCTGCCGTTCCGGTTCTCGGTGCCGGCGGTGCAGTGGGCGTTCACGAAGCCGTCCGAGCCGGTCCCGATCCCGGCACTCGCCGGGAACGTGTACTGGAACCTCGGGACGAACTTTGTACTGGCCCTCGCGCTCGGCGCCGCGACCTGGGCCGGGGCTTCATAGCAGGGACCTGGGACCGGGGATCGGGGATCAGGTGTGAAAGCGTCCAGACAGACAGAACTGGTCCCCGGTCCCTGGTCCCCGGTCCCCGTTTACCGTCCCATGCCGGAGAGGTAGTCCACCGCCACCGACGCGAGCGCGCGCACGCCGGTGATGAGCGCCCGTTCGTCCGGGTTGAAGCGAGGCGAGTGGTTGGCTGCCTGCGCCGCGAGGTCCGCGCCTTCGGGCGCGACGCCCAGGAAGAAGTACAGACCCGGCACCTTCTTCTGGTAGAAGGCGAAGTCCTCGGCGGTCGTCGTCGGCTGGCTGTTGGGGTTGAACCGCGCCCCGGCGACGCGCTGCAGTGACGGCTCCATCTTTCGGGCGAGATCGGGGTCGTTCCAGGTGACCGGGTTGCCCTCGCCGATCGTGACCTCGGCTGTGGCGCCTGCCGATGCGGCGATGCTCTCGGCGGTCCGCTTCATGCGCGCGTGAATCTGCTGCTGCATCTCGGTGTCGAACGTCCGGATCGTCCCCGTCAGCGTCGCGGTGTCCGGAATGATGTTGGACCGGTTGCCGCCCTCGAAGATGCCCACGGTGACCACGGCCGGCGCCGTCGTCAAATCGATCTGACGGGACACGATCGTCTGAAGCGCGAGGACGATCTGGGAACCCACGACGATCGGATCGACCCCGGCGGCGGGCATGGCACCGTGCGTCTGACGGCCGTGGATCCGAATGGTGAAGGTATCGCTCGCCGCCATCAGGCCGCGCGGCCGGTACTCGATGCTGTTCAGCGCCTTCGGGAAGACGTGCAGGCCGAAGATGGCTTCCACCTTCGGGTTGTCGAGCGCGCCCTCCCTGACCATCAGATCGGCGCCGCCCTCCTCGCCGGCTGGCGCGCCTTCTTCCGCGGGCTGGAAGATGAACACGACCGTGCCGGGGAGGTCGGCCTTCATGCCGGCCAGCACTTCGGCGGCGCCCATCAGCATGGACATGTGGAAGTCATGGCCGCAGGCGTGCATGACGCCAACTTCGCGGCCGTTGTACTCGGTCTTGACCGTCGATGCGAACGGCAGCCCCGTTTCCTCGACCACCGGGAGGGCGTCCATGTCCGCGCGCAGCCCGACCACCGGGCCGGGCTTCCCGCCGCGCAGCACGCCGACGACGCCCGTCTTCGCGACGCCGGTCCGGACCTCGAGGCCGAGCGACGCCAGGTGCGCGGCCATCTTCTTGGAGGTGTCGAACTCGCGATTGCCGAGTTCGGGGTGCTGGTGAAGGTCGCGTCGCCAGCCGACGACCTTCGGCAGCACCGCCTCGGCCGCCTTGTCGATGCGCTCGTGCAGCGGACCGGACTGGGGCCCCTGGCCGGCGGACGCCACCGGCGTCGAGACCAGGGCAACGAGCAAGAGGAACTGGACACGTCGGGTCATGGGATTCGCTCCAAAGCGCTCCAAATGGGGCCGGCCGCGATCGCTTGTCGCTACTGTCTACTATCCACTGTCTACTATCTACTATCCGGCGTCCAGTTCTGCGCCGACCTATACCCCGTTCCCCGCCCTGAACCCGCCGTGAATCGCGTGGGCGATCGTGCCTCCGTCCGTTCCCGTGCAGTCGCCGACGGCGGTGAACGCGATGCCGCGCGACTGGAGTTCGCGCGCGAGGCTGTCGTCGGGCTTCACGCCCGTGGCCATGACCACCGTGTCGCACGGGAGCGCGTGCTCGTCGCGCCGTTCGTCTGCCACGACGATGTGGCCGGGATGGATCGAGACGAGTAGGTGGCCGGGCATGGCGCGCACCCGGTACTTCTCCATGAGCCTGTGCAGGAATGGCTTGATGGTGGCCGATTCGCCCTCGCCGATGGCTGGCAGCATCTCGACGATGGTGACCTGGGCTCCACGCTCCGCGAGGAAGAGGGCCGATTCGATCCCGACCGACCCGCCGCCGATCACGGCCACGCGCGCGCCGACGGGCGTGCCGTCGAGAGCGGCCCAGGCGGTGACGACGTGAGGCAGATCGTGACCCGGGACCCTGGGCCACGTCGGTGTGGACCCGGTTGCCACAACGATTGCATCGGGGGTTTCGCCTGAGATGAAATCAGCCGTCACCGTCGTACCGAGGCGGATGTTGACGCCGAGCGCGTCCACCTGGCGGGTGAGGAAGTCGGTGACGTTGTTGATCTCGGTTTTGAACGATGGCGTCGAACAGAGCCTCAACTGTCCGCCCAGGCTGTCACGGGCATCGAAGAGCGTGACGTGGTGTCCTCGCTCGGCGGCGATGCGCGCGGCCTCGAGACCGCCCGGGCCCGCGCCAACGACGAACACGCGTCTGGGCGCCGGGGCGGGCGTGACCTCGACCGGTTCGGCAGACCCGATCGTGGCGTTGATGGCGCAGGCGAGCGGCTGACGTTTCATGATGCTGTCCGTGCAGTAGTTGCACATGATGCACTGCCGGACGTCATGATCCCGGCCGGCCTGCACCTTGCGGGGCCACTCCGGGTCTGCGACCAGGCCGCGACCGATGCCGACGAGGTCGACGGTGCCGTCCTCGACGGCCCGGCGCGCGAGCGCGGGCGACACAATACGCCCCACGCCCGTGACCGGTACGCTCACGACCTGCCTGATGCCGGCTGCCAGGTCGAGGAAACACCCGAAGGGCTGCGTGCCCATGGCCGGCGTGGTCTCGGCGAGGGAACCATGATTCGCCAGGCAGACGTGGAAGCCCTGGGCCCCGTCCTCCACGAGCCAGGGGGCCATCTGCCGCGCCTCCGGCAGGGTCGGACCGCCCCGCCCCATCGGCGGGTCGGTGCGGATGATGGCGAGTTTGTAGTCGATGGCCATGTCAGGCACAGCCGCGCGGACGCGACGCACGACCTCGCGGGCGAAGCGGGCCCGATTCTCGAGGTCGCCGCCGTAGTGGTCCGTGCGCTTGTTCAGGATGGGCGACGAGAACATCCCGATCAGGCGGTCGCCGTGCACCTGGATGACGTCGAAACCGGCCTGCCTGGCCCGTACGGCGGTCGCCGCGAAGCGGTCCTGGATGGCGGCGATGTCCGCGATGCTCACCTCGTTGCAGTACGTCTCCATCGCGTGATGGACGTACTCAGCGGCCGCGCCGCGCCCCTTCGTCTGGAGCAGCCGGCCGGCCTCGGCCACGTCGTACTCCTGGCAGAAGATCTGGGCGGCCGCCAGGGCGCCCTCCCGATGGATGGCGTCGGTCAGCTCTCGGAGGCCGGGAATGAACCCGTCATCGTAGAGGTACGGTGTCTGGGCGAAGCTGGGCTGAATCGTCACGTCGCCGATGACGATCATGGCCGCGCCGCCTCGCGCGAGCGTCGCATAGAACTGCTTCGCGCGCGGGGTGACGAACCCGCGCTCCTCGTACGACGTCGTGAGCGGGGGAAAGACGATGCGGTTGCGCAGCGTCAGGGGGCCGAAGGGGACGGGATCGAAAAGCGTGCGCATGATCATCCTTGACGTCGGGGCCCGGGGATCGGGGACCAGGGACCGGTTGAGTCCGCGGCGCACTGCTCAGCGGCATCGTGTGACTGAACAGGCCCCCGGTCCCAGGTCCCCGGCCCCTGCCGTTACATCGTGAGCGCCATGACCGCCTTGCACGTATGGAGGCGGTTTTCGGCTTCTGGAAACACACGTGAGTGTGGGCCGTCGAGCACCTCGTCGGTGACCTCATTGTTGCGGTCTGCCGGCAGGCAGTGCATGTAGATGGCCGTCTTCTTCGCCAGCTTCATCCGGCGGCTGTCGCAGATCCAGTCGCGGTGCTTGCGGGAAAGCTTGAGCGCCTGCTCGGGCTTGTGGAACAGCTCCTCGATGCCCCACGACTTCGCGTAGATGATGTCGGCTCCGTCGCACGCGGCGTCCATGTCGTCCGTCACCTCGAACGACGTGCCGTGCTCCTTCGCCATCCGCTGCGCAAACGCCAGGGGCTCCTTCATGAGCTTCCACTCGGGCGGGTGTGCGAGCACCACGTCGAGGCCGAAGCGGGGCATCAGGGTGATGAGGCCCTGCGGCACGGACATCGGCTTGGCGTAGCTCGGCGCGTACGCCCAGGTCACGGCGATCTTCCGGCCGCGCAGGTTTCTCCCGAACTCCTCGCGGATGGTCATCAGGTCGGCCAGCGTCTGGAACGGATGGTCGATGTCGCACTGCATGTTGAAGACGGGAACGGTGGCATGCTCGGCCACCTCGCGCATGTAGGCGTTGCCCTCGCCCGGCACGAGATCGTGGCGGATGGCGATGGCGTGCCCGTAGCTCGAGAGGATGACGCCCATGTCGCGCGGCGACTCGCCGTGCGCGGCCTGCGACGTCTCGGCCGCGATAAAGTGAGCGTGGGCGCCGAGTTGGGTGGCGCCGGCCTCGAAGGAGTTGCGCGTGCGCGTGGACTTGTCGAAGAAGAACAGAAAGACCGTCTTGTCGGGCAGGTAGCGGGTCGAGCGCCCGGCCCTGAAGGCCTTCTTCAGATCAGCGGACGTCCTGAGGAGCAGATCGATCTCCCTGTCCGTCCAGTCGCGCGTTTCGATGTAGTCCTTGCCCCGGACGCTGCGGGGCAGCTTCGGCAGTGGTGTCGGCATGTCAGTCGATGATCTCCCAACGCTTCTGATAGCGGTCCAGCTTCCTGATCGTGTAGTCGTCCATCGGGTGCTCGCGTTCGGGCACCTCGAAGTGCTTCGGGCTCCCGCAGAGGTCGGTCGAGAAGTACCGCTGGCCCGTGTCGCAGATGGCCGTCACGATCACCTTCATCTCGGGATGACGCTTCGCCAGCTTCAGCGCGCCGAGGACGTTGGCACCCGACGAAATGCCGCAGAAGATCCCCTCTTCCGTGGCGAGGCGCTGGGCCATGCGGATCGAATCCTTCGTCGAGGTCGTGACGATGCCGTCCAGCAGGCTGACGTCGAGATTGCGGGGGACGAAGCCGTCGCCGATGCCCTCGATGCCGTGCGGCCCCCACTCGCGGCGGCTCAGCAGCGGGCATTCGGACGGCTCGATGGCGTACAGCTTGACCGTCTTGCGGTGCCGCCGCAGGACGCGACCGACCCCGGTCAGGGTGCCGCCCGTGCCCTGGGTCATGATGAACGCGTCGATTCGGCCACCGGTCTGCTCCCAGATCTCAGGCCCGGTCGTCTTCAGGTGGGCGTCGATATTGTCGGGATTGTCGAACTGGGCGGGCACGAAGTACTTCTTCGGATTCTTCCGGCGGATCTCCTCGAGCTTCTCCAGGGCGAGGTCCACGTCACTCTCGCCCCCCGGCGTGTAGACCATCTCCGATCCGTACGCGATGTCGAGCTTCTTCCGTTCCTCGGACATGCCCTCGGGCATGACGATGATGCAGGGGTATCCCTTGACGGCGGCGACGAAGGAGCAGCCGATGCCGGCATTGCCCGTCGAGCACTCGAGGACGGTCATGCCCTTCTTCAGCGCGCCGCGCTTCTCGGCGCGCGTGAACATGTTCCAGTAGATGCGGTCCTTCAGGCTGCCGGACGGGCTGAAGTACTCGAGTTTGACGAGGACCTTCGCCTTGACGCCCTCCGACGCCGGAATGCGCCCGAGCTGCAACATGGGCGTTCGGCCGATGGTGTCGAAGATCGAGGTCTGGTACTTGCGGGCGGCGTGCCATTTCACGGGCATTCGGGGTTCTCCTCGCCCGGGACCCGGGATCCGGGATCCGGGACCCGATGACTGTCGCGCGCCGGTCGCGCGCGCTCTTGCTCCTGCTGCCCGCCGGTGCGTATGATCGCGCGGGCGGCGGGGGAGTCCTTCATGGGCAGCGAAAAGCGGCGGACGCCGTCGAAACGGTACAGCGCCGACGCAACGGCCGGCGCGGTCGGCACGAGGCCGATTTCACCGACCCCCTTGGCGCCGAACGGGCCTTCCGGTTCGTGCGATTCGACGAGGATGACCCGCACCGGCGGCATGTCGCGGGCGCGCAGCAGCCCAAGCGAGCGCAGCTTGAACGACTCGGGCACGCCATCGCGCAGGCGCAGTTCCTCGGTCAGCGCGTAGCCGAGTCCCATGTGTACCGCGCCTTCGATCTGGCCTTCGACGAGGTGCCGGTTGATCACGCGGCCCACGTCGTGAGCGGCGACGAACTCCTTCAGGCGTCCGTGCTCGTCGAGCACGCACACCTGGGTGGCGAATCCGTACGTCAGGTGCGTCCGGGGACGCTCGACGTCATCCTCGATGGCGTTGGTCCAGTCGACGACGAATTCGCCCGCATAGGAACGCCCCGAGAGGTCTGCCAGGGCCATGCCTGCGTCGAGGTCGGCCTTCAGCTTCGCGCCGGCTGCCATCACTGCGCGGCCGGCGAGCACCGTCGCCCGCGACGCCGTCGTCATGCCGCAGGGCGTGGGGAAGCGCGTCGAGACGTCCACGCGCATGAGACGCGGGTCGATTCCCGTGATCTCGCCCAGGCACTGAATCATCGCCGTGCAGAAGCCCTGGCCCATCTCGGTGAAGCCGGTGTGGATCGCGATCCGACCGTTGGCGGTCACCTCGACCACGGCCTGACCCGCTTCCGGCATGCCGTTGCCGATGCCGACGTTCTTGATCCCGCACGCGATGCCGGCGAAAGGCGACGAGCGGTACGCGTCCCTCACGACCAGCAGCGTGTCCTTCAGTCCGACCGCGTGTTCGAACACCTGGCCGGTGCAGAACGTGTCGCCCACGTCGAGGGCGTTGCGCCAGCGCATCTCCCAGCCGTCGATGCCCGCGCGCTCGGCGAGGATGTCGAGCATGCCCTCGATGGCGAACGCCGCCTGGTTCGCGCCGAACCCGCGCATGGCCCCGCAGGGCAGATTATTCGAGTAGACAGCAAGAGACTCGACGTCGACGGCGGGCACGCGGTACGGGCCGCAGGCATGGCCGGCGGCGCGCTCCAGCACTTTCGCTCCGACGGACGCGAACGCGCCCGTGTCGCCGACGATCCGCGCCCGGACGGCCGTCAGCAGGCCGTCACGGTCGCAGCCGACGGTATAGGCCAGTGTCAGTGGATGTCGTTTCGGATGGAGCCGGATGCTTTCCTCGCGCGTGAGCGTGGCCTTGACGGACCGACCCGTCAGCAGGGCCATCAACGCGACCTGGCCCTGAATGCTGAGGTCCTCCTTGCCGCCGAAGGCCCCGCCGTTCGAGACGAGTTCGACGGACACCTGCTCCTCGGCGAGTCCGAGGGCGGAGGCGATCTGGCGACGGTCGTCAAAGATACCCTGGCCCTGGGAGAAAACACGGACAAGAACCCCGTCCGGGGCCAGGGACCCGGGACCAGGGGCCAGATGTGGGTGGAGCCCGGGGGCTTCAGCCCCCGGGATCGCCAGGCACGATTCGGGTTCGAGGAACGCGTGCTCGATGAACTGCGTCCGGAACGTGCGGGTTTCGACAAAGGCCGAGGCTGCAAGCGCCGCCTCCACGTCCCCGCGGGCGATGACGGATCGCGACAGGAGGTTGTCGCGATCGGCATGCACCCGCGGTGCGCCCGGCTTCAGGGCGTCCTCGGGTGAGAACACGCCAGGCCGTCGCTCGTAGTCGACGACGATGCGCTTCAGGGCGGCCCGCGCGTGCCGCTCCGTGTCGGCCACCACCGCAGCGAGGACGTCGCCGATGCAGTGCGTCACCTCGCCTTCGGCCACGAAGAGGGGCCAGTCCCGGTCGATGAGGCCCTGCCAGCGCTCACCGGGCACGTCAGCCGCCGTCAGGACACGGACGACGCCGGGTTGGCGCCCGGCCTCTGCGGTGTCGATGCGCGTGACGCGGATGCGCGGGTACGGCGAGAACAGGAACGCGCCGCGCAGCATCCCGGGCACCGCCATGTCGTCGACGTACGGCCGTTCGCCCAGGGCGTACGCCTCCGCGTCCTGCCGGGGAAGGCTGGTGCCGATCCGCCCCGAGTAGTCGGGCTCCGGCAGCGCCTCGCCGCCAAGCGCGCGCGCGGCCAGTTCGATGGCGTCCACGATCTTCACGTAACCCGTGCAGCGGCAGATGTGGTTGTTGAGCGACTCGGCGATCTGCTGCCGCGATGGCGTCGGGTTGCGGTCGATCAGGTGCTTCGCCGCGACGACGATGCCGGGGATGCAGAAGCCGCACTGGAGGCCGCCAGCGACCGAGAAGGCCCGGGCGAAGACGTCGCGCTCGCGCGGTTCGAAGCCCTCCAGCGTGACGACGCTGCCGCCCTCGACTTGGCGTGCCGGGACCACGCACGACGAGAGCGCCCGGCCGTTGACGAGCACGGTGCAGCACCCGCACGAGCCTTGGGGGGCGCACCCGTTCTTGGGCGAGATCAGCCCCGCCTGCTCCCGGAGGACGTCCATCAGGGACATCCCGGGCTCGACTGCCGCGGTGAACGGGCGGCCGTTGAGGGTGAAGGTCACGAAGTGGTCGGGCGTCGTCTCAGCCACAGGGGCCCCGAAGGTGCGTCTTCGCAGTCTATCCGGTCTGGCCCGCGAAGCGAATGGGCATCTGGGCGCGCCCGAGGGGACCGCATCCCCAGTCGTTCGATGCGCAGGCGCGGCCGCGCCTTTTGCGCCCTCAGGACCGAGTGCCGAGCGAACGGGCCCTCTCCGACGGTCGAATGCCAGACGTCGCCGCACGTGCGAGCCGAAGCACCCACGTAACGGTTACAGGGGCGACCCGCCAGGAACCGGCTGCTACACTAGCCGCACTAAACCGGCCTGCGTCGTCGTGCCCTCCGGCGTTCGTGTGCCTCGGGAGAAGTCTATCTCGTGCCGTGCCGTCTCACGCTCTACCTGTGCTGTGTCGTGGTGGCCCTTTCGGGCCTGAGCGCCCCGGTGTGGGCGCAGAACGGGGCTGATCCGGCGGCGAGCATCGAGGGCCCGATCCCCGTGCCGCCGGCCACGGTCGCACGGGACGAGGAGGGGCGGGTGACCGTTCGAGCGGTGCGCCTGGAGGGGCCGCTCACGATCGACGGCCGCCTCACCGAGGAGGTGTACCTCCGGACGCCCCCGATTGAAGGCTTCGTCCAGCAGGAGCCCCGGGAAGGCGACCCGGCGTCGGAGCGAACCGAGGTGTGGGTGTTCTTCGACGACCAGACGATTTACGTCGCCGCCCGACTGGGCGACCGCCGCGCCTCGGAGATCGTCGCGAACGAAATGCGCCGCGACAGCATGACCATCGCCCAGAACGACAACTTCGGGGTCATCTTCGACACCTTCCGCGACCGGCGGAACGGGTTGTTCTTCTACACGAATCCGCTCGGGGCGCTCGCGGACCAGTCGATCACTGACGAGCGGGAGTCCAATCGTGAGTGGAATACCGTGTGGGAGTGCCGGACCTCGCGAAGCGACGAGGGATGGAGCGTGGAAATGGCCATCCCGTTCCGATCGCTGCGGTATACGCGACCGGGGCCCCAGGTCTGGGGCATCAACTTCCGTCGGGTGGTGCAGGGCCGGAACGAGCATAGCTTCCTGACCCGGATTCCCGCGGCGTACGGACGACGGGGCATGCAGCGCCTGTCGTCGGCCGCCACGCTCGTGGGATTGGTCGCGCCGCCCGCTTCCCTCAACCTCGAAGTGAAGCCCTACGCAGCGACGACGGTGCTGACCGACCGGGAGGCGGTGCCGCCCATCGACAACGACCTCGACCCGAACGTGGGCGTGGACGTGAAGTACGGGGTCACGCAAGGTCTGACGGCCGACTTCAGCGTGAACACCGACTTCGCCCAGGTGGAGGAGGACGAGCAGCAGGTCAATCTGACGCGCTTCAGCCTCTTCTTTCCCGAGCGTCGGGAGTTCTTCCTCGAAGGGCAGGGCATCTTCGCCTTCGGCGGCGCCGGCGGCAGCCCGCGCGGCGGCGGAGGCGGTCCGCCGTCCAACACGCCGGTCCTGTTCTACAGCCGCCGCATTGGCCTGCAGGAAGACGAGACGATTCCGATGCACTACGGAGCGCGTCTCACGGGGAAGGCCGGGCCCTACTCAATCGGGTTCCTCGACGCGGGGACCGGCGAGCGGGCCCTGGAGGACGGACACGCGTACGCGACGAACTTCCTGGTCGCCCGCGTCAAGCGGGACATCCTCCGGCGGAGTTCGATCGGAGCCATCTTCACCCGGCGCGGGCCGTCCGAGGACGGGCTGTCTCCCAACTACGCCTTCGGCCTGGACGGCAACTTCATCTTCTTTCAGAACCTGACGCTGGACGCCTTCGTGGCCCGGACGGAGACGCCAGGGCTGGACGGGGACGCGACGAGCTACCTCGGGGCGTTGGACTACACCGGCGATCGGTACGGGCTGAGGATCGAGCGCTTGCACGTCGGCCCCGCCTTCAATCCCGAGATCGGGCACCTGCGCCGGGAGGACGTCGATCGGTCGTACGCGCAGGTGCGTTTCAGCCCGCGGCCGGCGGGCCCGTCCCGTATCCGCAAGTTCCAGATCGAAGCCTCGGCCGACTACTTCGCAAGCACCGCCGGTGTGGTCGAGACCCGCGAGTTTCAGGGGCAGTTCGGGATCGATTTCGCCAATGGCGACGAGTGGCGGGTGGAGGTCACCAACAGTTTCGAGTACCTGGACGAGCCGTTCGAGATCAGGGAAGAGGCCTTCATCCCTGTCGGCGGGTACCGGTTCACGGACGTGCGCACGTCCTGGCGCCTCGGGCCGCAGCGCAGGGTCACCGGTCATGTGTCCGCCAGCCACGGCCAGTTCTTCGACGGGACGCGCACCGAAGCCTCGTTCCGAGGCCGAGTCGAGCTGACGCCGCAGCTGGCCGTTGAACCTGGGCTGGCCTTCAACTGGATCGACCTGCCCGTGGCCGTCTACCGCGCCGACCTGGTCTCGGCCCGCGTCAACTACGCGATCTCGCCACGGATGATCGTCAGCGGCCTGGTGCAGTACAACTCGGAAGGCAACTCCGTGACGTCCAGCGCGCGGTTCCGGTGGGAGTACAGACCGGGGAGCGACCTGTTCCTCGTGTACTCGGAAGGCCGCGACACGTCGCTGCCGACCGAGCGGGCCCGCCTCGCGAACCGGAGCATCGCGCTCAAGTTCACGAGGCTCTTCCGCTTCTGAGGCCGCCACTCCCGGCCGGCGGCCCTAGTCCCCCGGAACCGTGATGCCTTGCGTAAGTCCAGGAGCGCGGCGCCCGGATCGCAAGGCGCGAGACGCGAGAATATTGGCCCATATTT
>CAYZYG010000110.1:0-16389 GCA_964481395.1 uncultured Vicinamibacterales bacterium | reverse complement strand
ACGCGATCGAGATGTACATCGGGCTGCGCGTGTCGCCCGTGCTCTGGAGCGCGCCGGTGTAGACCAGGGCCACGGTGATGAAGAAGCCGGAGACGCTCAGAACCCGCAGCAGCAGCGTGGCGATGCCGAGCACCCGCGGGTCGGTCATTCCGAAGATCGCAAGCAGGTACTGCGGGATCAGCAGGAAGGCGATGCCAACGCCGGCGGCCACGCGCAGGCCGATGCCCGCGGCGACGCGCGTCCCCTCGATCGCGCGCGCGGGCTGACCGGCACCGAGGTTCTGGCCCGTGACGGTTGCCGCGGCTCCCATCAGGCCAACCGACGTCCAGGTGATCAGCGAGAACAGTTCCGTGTAGCCGACGGCGTAGGCGGCCTGCGCCTCCGCACTCGCCTGGAGCGATCCGATGAAGCGCAGGAGCAGCACGCCGCCCACGTTCATGGCGATGCCCTGGAAGCCGGTCGGCAGGCCGAATCTGAAGATCGAGCGGATGATGCCCCAGTCGGGCGTGAAGGTGACCGGGCGCGGCACATGGATGACGTGGCGCCCGGAGAGCACCATGTAGTTGCCCACCGCGGCGACGACGAGATTCGCGGCGACCGTCCCGAGCGCGGCACCGAACGTCCCGAGCGTCGGGATGAGCAGGACGTTGAGCACGGCGTTCAGGATCGTGGCCGCGACACCCAGCCGGAGCGGCGTGCGCGGGTCGCCGGCGGCCCGGAACGCGCCGCCGAGCATGAAGAACACCAGCAGGCCCACGTTCCCGACGAACATGGTCCGCAGGTAGGGCAGGGCGGCCTCCTTCACCGGAGGCGCGGCCCGCACGACATCGAGCAGATACGGCGCGAGGACGTAGCCGGCGGTCGCGAGCACCACCGACAGCCCGATGGTCGTCAGAAACGCCTGGTGAACGACGCGGTTCACCTTGTCGGCCTCGCCCGCGCCGGCGAAGCGCGCGACCAGCACGCCCATGCCCGCGTACAGCGACGCAATGAAGACGATGACGACGAGGAAGATCTGCCAGCTCACGCCGATGGCCGCGTTCGCCGTGTAGCCGACGAAGTGACCGACCATCGCATGGTCGATCATCCCCTGCAGACCCGCGATGACGTTCTGCAGCATCGTCGGCCAGGCCAGCTTCCAGACGGCTGGGGCGAGCGGGCCATCGACGATCGATCGATCGTACTTCGACGCGCGGGGCGCTGTTGACGACATGAAGCTCCGTGGGATCCCGAAGCTCTCTATCTTACCCCGGCGTCCGGACGGACCGGTCCGGGGAGTCGGGGTCGTGAAGGACGCCGCCGCCGCGGCAGCACAGAGGCCGGGCTCCTGCGCGGCCGTGTGGTAGGATGCCGCTCGGGAGACCCCTCGCATGTTCGATCTGATTGGCCGGGCGATCTTCTGGAGCGCCGACGTCGTCTGGGGGCCGTGGCAGACGCCGATCGGGCCCGTGCCCGGTCCGCTGATGGTGCTCCTGATCCTCGCGGGCATCTTCCTCACGATCCGAACCGGCGTCGTTCAGATCCGCCGTCTGCCCGAGGCCGTGCGGACGGTCGTCCCCAAGGCCCAGGCCGGCGCCGCTGGCGCGCTCTCACCCTTCCAGGCGTTCATGACCGCGCTTGCGGCCTCCATCGGCACCGGCAACATCGCGGGCGTGGCGACGGCCATCGTCACGGGCGGACCTGGCGCGCTGTTCTGGATCTGGGTGTACGGCTTCGTGGCGACCGCCATCAAGTTCGCAGAGGCCGTGCTCGGTGTGACCTTCCGCGGCGTTCACGAGAAGGGCAGCTCGTCAGGCCCGATGTACTACCTGCGCGATGGCCTCAAGTCACGCTGGCTCGCGGGCACGTACGCGCTCATCGCCGCGACGGCCGCGCTGTGCACGACGCCGTTCACGCAGCCCAACTCGATGGCCATCGTCCTGAAGAGCCAGTTCGACATCCCGACCTGGGTGTCGGGCGTGGCGATCGCCGTCCTGACCTGGCTCGTCATCATCGGCGGCGTGAAGTCAATTGGCCGCGCCGCCGAGAAGCTGTCGCCTTTGAAGGTGTCGCTCTACCTGGCGGGCGGGCTGTTCGTCATCCTGAGCCACGCGTCGGCGCTGCCGTCGGTGCTGGCGACGGTGGTCCGCGAGGCCCTCTCGTTTAAGGCGGCGGCGGGCAGCGCGACGGGCATCGGGATCATCATCGCCATGCGGTACGGCCTGGCGCGCGGCATCTACGCGAATGAGGCCGGGTACGGGACGGCGGCCGTCGCCTACGGCACGGCGCGCAGCACGCAGCCCACGCAGCAGGGACTGAACGCCGTCATGGAGGTGTTCATCGTCTCGTTCGTGACGTCGACGATCAGCGCCCTCACGATCCTCGTGAGCGGCGTGGCGCAGGAGTCGATCGAACTCATCCGGGCCGGCGGCGCGGGGCTGACGAGCACGGCTGCGGTCGCCGCCGCCTTCGATACGGCCATTCCGGCGGTCGGCGGCTGGGTCGTGGCCTTCTGCGCGTTCCTCTTCGGCTACACCACGCTTATCGGCTGGGCCTACTACGGCGAGCAATTCTTCGAATACCTGCTGGGGCGGCGCGTCGCGGTGCCATACCGCTGGGCCTACTGCCTGCTGATTCCCCTCGGCGCGACGCTGAGCGTCGATCTCGTCTGGGCCTGGGGCGATCTGCTGAACGGCCTGCAGGTGTTTCCGAACCTGATCGGGCTCATTGGTCTGAGCGGGATCGTAGCGGTGGCGGCGAGGGGGAAGATCAGTAGGCAGTAGATAGTAGACAGTAGGAAGACAGGGACCGGGGACCAGGGACCGGGGATCGGGAAGACAGAAGACAGAAGACAGAAGACAGGGGCCAGGGGTCAGGCGACAGGCGTCAGGAGATAGGAGTCAGGAGACAGGAATCAGGAGTCAGGAGTCAGGAGTCAGGAGCCAGGAGTCAGAAGGCGGCCACGCGTGGCCTGACCACCCAGAACTCACAACTCACAACTCAGAACTCACATCTCAGAACTCACATCTCAGAACTCACATCTCAGAACTCACAACTCACCGTTCGCAGTCAGTGGGATGGAGCACGTATCTTCGAGTCCTCCCTGCCTGTCTAACCCTTCTCAGAGGCAACGGGTCCTCTGCCAGGGACCGGGCACACGGCCGCCAGCGCCGTTGGTTGCCGAGACAGGACGGGTCGATGTTCAGGATCTACCGGGTTCTCAAGGGCGAGCACCTGCCGTGCGGGTGTGCCGTCGGCGTCTACGAACGCTACGACGGCGTGGTGGTTCGGCTCCTCGACGTCCGCGGGCCGGGCTGCCTGCGGGCCGATCACCGGACCGGCGCGGTCGTGCTCCCGCGGGACGTCCCTGCGGTGCCCGGAGCGTCAGCGGGGCGCGTGGCCGGGCCATCCGACGGTCCGGCACTCTCCGCCTAGCCGCGCAGATCCACCTGCGGCAGGCCGGGCGCCTCATGCCGTACGGGCCGGTTCCCACCGGCGCCGGCCGTGCTTCCTACGACAGGCTCTTCAGCAGATCAACGAACGAGGTCAGGCGTGTATCCGGCAGATCCACGGCCTGGAGCGGTCTCGACCGCCAATCGCGCTCGGCTTCCGGCAGTTCCGGCTCGAACCCCAGTTCTTCCCGCACGGTGTCGGCGAACTTGGCCGGGTGGGCGGTCGCCAGGACCACGACCGGGCCCTCTCTGCCCGCCTCGAGCAGCCGCATGGCCGCTCGGTAGCCCACCGCGGTGTGCGGATCCAGCACCACGCCGTGCGCGCGCCAGGCGTCCCTGATGGCCGCCCGCGTGTCGGCGTCGGTGACGCGCTCACCCCGAATCATCGGCCGCATGCCGGCCGCATCGCCGGCGATGGCGAGCAGCCGCGCGAAGTTGCTGGGATCGCCCACGTCCATCGCGTTCGAAATCGTCTGCACCGAGGGCCGGCTGCGGTACGTCCCCGTGTCGAGATACTCGGGGAGCACGTCGTTGGCGTTGCACGCGGCGACGAACCGAGCCTGCGGGATGGCCATGCGTGACGCGAGCAGCCCCGCCGTGAGGTTGCCCAGGTTGCCGGACGGCACGACGAACGTGATGGGATCCGTCGAGCGCGCCGCGGCGGCAGGCGTCGCGGCCACGTAGTAGAAGCTCTGTGGCAGGAGCCGGCCGATGTTGATCGAGTTGGCGGACGAGAGGCCCAGCCGGGCGAGTGCTGGTTCGCGGAACGCCGTCTTGACGAGGCGCTGGCAGTCGTCGAACACACCGGGCACCCTGACGGCGGTGATGTTCCCACCGATAGTCGCCATCTGTGCTTCCTGGAATGGCGACACCTTGCCGGCGGGGTAGAGCACGACGACTCGGATACCCGGCACGTTCCAGAACCCGCGAGCGACGGCGCTGCCGGTGTCGCCCGACGTCGCCACGAGAATGGTCGCGGTGTCGCCCCGCTCGGCGGCCAGCCAGCCGAAGAAACGGGCCAGGAACCGCGCCCCGACATCCTTGAAGGCGAGGGTGGGACCGTGGAAGAGTTCCAGCACCGACAGGCGATCGTCGAGAATTCTGGTCGGAACCGGAAAGTCCAACGCGTCGCGTGTGAGCCGCTCGATGACCTCGTCTGGAAACTCGCCGGCCAGAATGGCGCGCGCCAACCCGGCTGCGACGTCACCGAACGGCAGGCCGCGCCAGGCGTCGATGGTGGCCGGCGCGAAGCGTGGGAGGTCGACGGGCGCATAGAGACCGCCATCCGGTGCCAGGCCTCGGACGAGCGCGTCACTGAACGTCGTTTCGGGGGTCCGTCCGCTAGTGCTGGCAAGTCTCATGACGTCAGGCCAGCACGCGGGCGCCGTGAGGGCTCACGGGACCCATCCAGACGTCGCTCTCGAGTCGCGCGGCGGACCTGAACGCCGCACGCATGGCCAGCGCCACGGCGGCCGCATCCACGTCGGACTCGACAAGGGCAAAGAGCGTCGGTCCGGAACCCGAGATGGAACACCCGAGGGCGCCGGCGTCGAGTGCCGCCGCCCGGACGGCCTGGAAGCCCGGGATGAGCGGCGCCCTGACGGGTTCGACGAGGCGGTCCTCGATGGCCCGGCCGAGCAGCGGCAGATTCCCCTGATGCAGGGCGGCGACGAGCGCGGCCAGATTGCCGGCGTTGGCCACGACGTCGGTCAATGGGAACGTCCGGTTCGCCAGCAGCGCGCGGGCCTGCGCGGTCGAAACCTCGCAATGGGGGTGGACCGCGACGACGTGGAGACCATCCGGGACGGGAAGCTGAACGACTTCGAGCGGATCGTAACTGCGGACGAGGGTGATGCCGCCGAGGATCGACGGCGCGACGTTGTCCGCGTGCGCCGCCCCGCACGCGACCCGCTCGCCGGCGGCCGCGCTCGCCACGAGGTCGGTCGGCGACAACGGCCGGCCGAGCAGTTCGTTTGCGGCGAACGCGCCCGCGGCCGCCGAAGCTCCCGAACTGCCCAGGCCGCTCTCGAGCGGCATCTGCTTGTGCAGTCGCATGCGGATGCCGGCGACCCGGGCAGCGGTCCCGGCCCGCGGGCGTTCCAGCGCGCCGGCCCGCCGCAGCACGTCCGCCGCCGCCACGCTGGCGGCATTCCGCGCCGCGTCGCGCGGCAGGCTCCCATCGTCTCCGCTGACGTCCGCTAGCTGGACGCCGGGTTCATTCGACGCCTCGGCCTCGACGATGTCGCCCGGGCGGGGGAGGGCGAGGCCCAGGACGTCGAATCCCGGGCCCAGATTGGAGACCGTTGCCGGTGCAAAGACACGTATCATCGATGATCGTCCAGGCGCGCTCGGCCCGCCTTCGCCCTGCCCGGGCTTTGGTGGACAAGCTGAACGCGCCCTACCGCGCACTGTGGCCGACTCTCTCCCAGTCGCCCGTCGCCTATCGCCTAGCGCCTGACCAGATTCCTCATCCAGAAATCGTGCGCTTCCCGCGTGAGGTGCGGCCGCTGGTTCGCCTGGATGCCGTGACGGCTGTCCGGGTACAGCATCAACTCGAAGCTCTTCCCGTGCGACGTGAGCCAGTCCACGACCTGGATCGAGTTCTGAGCGTGCACGTTGTCGTCGATCGTGCCGTGCGTGATGCGCAGGCCGCCCTTGTAGCGGTCGGCCCACGTGAGGACGGCGCCGTTCTTGTACCCCTCGGGGTTCTCCTTCGGGGTGTCCATGTAGCGCTCGGTGTACACGGAGTCGTAGAGCTGCCAGTCGGACACGGACGATCCGGCGATGCCGTAGTTGAAGTCGCCCGCGCCGTACGTCAGCGCCATCATCGTGGTGTAGCCGCCGTACGAGCTGCCGGTGATGCCGATCCGATCCTTGGCGATGAAGGGCTTCGACCGCAGCCACTTCGTCGCCGCGATGTAGTCGGCCATCTCCCACTTGCCGAGCTGGCGGTGCATCAGGTCGACGCCCTTCTTGCCGAAGTGCCCGCTGCCACGGTGATCGACGCTGAACGTGATGACGCCGCGCTGTGCCCAGTAGTGCGCCTGCATCGACGGGAAGGCGTTGTTGACCTGCCCGGCGTTCGGCCCGCCGTAGATGGTGACGATCACGGGATACTGCTTCTTCGTGTCCTTCGGATTGAAATCCGGAGGCAGCACCCAGTAGGCCGGGAGCTGGAACTGGCCATCCTCGGAGGGAATCGTCAGCATCTCGCCCCTGCCCCACGCGTACTCGGCCGACGGCGTCTGCTCGCCGAGCTTCCGCACCAGCGTGCCGTCGACACGGTACAGGCTCATGACGGATGGCGTGGCGATGGTGCTCACGGTATCGATGAAGTACTTCGCGTTCGGCGAGAGTTGGGCCCGGTGGACGCCGTCGCCCTTGGTCAGCGTCTCCAGGCCCGTGCCGTCCAGCTTCACCCGCAGGAGGTGCGAGTCCCAGGTCTTCGTCGGCTTGCCGGTGAAGTAGACGTACCCGGCGCCCTCATCGATGCGGACGACGCCGTTGACGCGCCACTCGCCGGAGGTGAGGCGCTTCTTCATCGTCCCGTTGCCGTTGTAGAGGTACAGGTGCTCCCAGCCGTCCACACCGCTGCGCAGGAGGAAGCTGCCGTCTTTCAGATAGGCCAGATCCTCGAACCACTCGACCCAGGCCTTCTGCTTCTCCTCGAAGATCATCGTCTTCCGGCCCGTGGCCGGGTCGCAGTTGTAGAACCGGATGACGTCCTGCCCGCGGTTCATCCACTGCACGGTCAGCGTCTTCGAGTCGGACGTCCAGAAGGGCCAGGCGATGTAGTGGTCGACCTTCTCGTCGAAGTCCATCCACGTCACCTTGCCGTCGGCGACGTTGGCCACGGCCATGGCCACCCACGGGTTCGGGTCGCCCGCCTTCGGGTAGCGCTGCCGCTCGAGCTCGCCGTGCTGGCCGTCGGCGTGGTAGATCGGGAAGACCGGCACCGGCGTGTCGTCGAAGCGCATGAAGGCGAGCTTCGTGCTGTCGGGCGACCACCAGAAGGCGGCGTAGGCGCTCGCGCGGCCGAGAATCTCCTCCATGTAGACCCACGACGCCCAGCCGTTGTAGACGACGTCGCTGCCGTCGGTGGTGAGCTGGCGCTCGAGGCTCTTCTCCAGGTCGTAGACGAACAGATTGCCCGCGCGCGTGTACGCCACCAGCTTGCCGTTGGGCGAGAGGCGCGGGTTCTGTTCGGCATCGGCCGTGGCCGTGAGCTGGCGTGTCTGTTTCGTCTCCGAGTCGAGCGCGAAGAGGTCGCCCTGCCGCGTCGACACCGACCACCGGCCGCCAGGCACCGCCTGACCGCCGCCTCCGCGGCCGCCGCCGAAGCCCCCGCGGCCGCCGCCCGGCGCACCTCCGCCTGCCGCCGCGTGCACGGTCGCCGTGCCATCCGCGGCGCTGACCTTGAAGGTCTTCACCTGCTTGTCGGCCGGGTCCTCGCGCATTTCCAGGTAGTGGTCGTCGTCCAGCCACCCGGTGACGCGGGGAAGCGGGCTCATCAGGCTGGTGGCGCCCCCGCCCGGCGGCCCGCCCGGCGCGCCGAACACCTGCTCGTAAGTAAAGTTCTTCTTACCCTGTTGCGCGCCCGCGAGCGCCACCGTTGCGGCGACGGCCACCGACGCGAGCATCATCGTGCGGAACCCTGAACGCATGCAGCCTCCCCGGCATCTGGACGGAGAATTCTACCTCTGAATCGGTGACGGTCCGGCGCGCCCTGTCTGCGGCGGGCGATCCGGGGCTACGCTCGCGCGGCCCGGCGCCAGCGGCTGTTGCGCCGGCCCGGGGAGGCCGGTTCGAACGCTTCGGCGAACTGCCGCCTCTGCTCGAGGCTGCCCAGCACGACGAGGACCCCGTCGGTCGGCAGAACGGTCTCGCCGGTGAGGTTCGTGTCCATGCGCGAGCCGTGCTTCACGGCGACGACGCTCATGCCCGTCCGCGAGCCGACGCCGGTCTCGCGCAGCGGCCGCGTGGCGAGCGACGCCGGCACCGGAATGGCGAACAGTTCGACGCCCTCGCCGAGCACCAGGAGGTCGTGGCCCCGGAGCAGGGACATGATGGCCTCGACGCCGAGGGACGTGTAACTCAACACGAAATCGGCGCCCGCCCGGTGGATCGCTTCCACGTTGCGCTCGTGGGTGATGCGGCTGACGATCCGGATGTCCGGATTGAGCCTGCGGCAGTACACCGCCAGGTAGATGTTCATCGCATCGTCGTTGGTCGTGAGGAGCACGGATGGTGCTCCGACGATACCGGCGCTGCCGATGATCCTCCGGTCGGCTGCGTCTCCGGCCGTGATGGCGTCGACCTCGGCGGCCATGGCCTCCACTGCGCGGGGATCCCGGTCCAGGGCGTGCACGGGGATGCCGCGCCGCTTGAGTGCCCTGGCCGCTGCCTGACCGACCTTCCCCGCGCCGATGACGATCACCGGTGTCGCGGCCGCGCTGGTGGGCGGCAGCAGGGCGTCGAGCGCCTGGAGTTGGGGCGCGGTTCCGGCCAGTACGACGACCACGTTGTCAGCCAGGTGGGTCTGTGGGTACGCGGGCAGCAGGCGCCCGCGCTCCCACAGGCCGACGATGCTCACACCCGTGCGTTCGCGCAGGCGGGTGTCGCGGACGGCCAGTCCCGCCAGCGGTGTGTTCCGGACCGGCAGATCCGCGACCTGCACCGACCCGTACGAGCCGATGACGTGCGCCTCGGCGCGGCCCACCGCGGCCCGATTCGCCAGATACTCTCCCAACCGACGCTTCAGGGGCAGCACCGTCGTCGCGCCGCTGAGTTCGAGGATGTCGATGGAGTCCTCCTCCTCGACGATGGAGACGATAGGCACGTCCGGCGCGCACTCGCGCACCGTCAGGATGATGTTCGTGTTGGTCGTGTCCCGATCGTTGACCACGACCAGGCGGGCCGACCCGGCCGCCGCGCCCTCGTAGGTGACCCGGCTGTCGCTCTCTCCCGAGATGACCTGCACGTCGTCGCCGACCAGCCGGCTCGCCTTCGCCTGATCCGACTCGATGACCACGTAGGGCAGCGCCTCTGTCGCCATCCGCTCGACAAGGGCCTCGGCCAGGTCGTCGTACCGGGCGATGATCACATGCCCCGACGTCCTCGCAGCCAGCCGCCGGGGCGCCCGCAGCTTGACGCGGGCCTCGAGCCAGGGCGCGTACAGGAGGCGGATGAAGAGGAACGGCAGCATCACGAGCAGGAAGACCACGCCCGACACCAGCACGACGATGCTGAAGAGCCGCCCGATGTCCGACGTGAACGTGATGTCGCCGAACCCCAGCGTGCTCATCACCACCAGCGTCCAGTAGAACCCGGTCATCCAGGAGTGCTGCCGGCCCTCGACCGAGACCATGATGACGTGGAACAGGACGGCGTAGGTGACGACGAGTGCGGTCAGGAACAGCAGGTAGTGGAGGAGCGAGCGGAGGTTGCCGCGCATTTCGCGCTCGCTGACCAGATACGCAAGCTGGCTGCCGAGGTACTTCATGCGGGGAGTCTACACCCGACCGGCTGCCCGGCCGCGTCGCCGCCGGCCTCCCGCGTCGGCCCGGTGCGCTCTCGCCGCCTGGTTCGAAGCCGCGGGTTTGACAGCCGGTGCAGCGTGGTTCAATGATGCCGAAGGCGCGGAGGGCCACGTCGCTCGCCGTCGCCCCAGCCGCCGTCCGGCACGAGGAACACCCGCATGATCGAGTGGTTCGCCAACCCCCAGACCTGGATCGCGCTCGTCACCCTGACATCCCTCGAGGTCGTGCTCGGCGTCGACAACGTGATCTTCATCTCCATCCTGTCCAGCAAACTGCACCCGTCGAAGCAGTCGAGGGCGCGGCGTGTCGGGCTCTTTCTGGCGATGTTCATGCGCATCGCGCTGCTGGCGTCGCTGGCGTGGATGATCAAGCTCACCGCGCCGCTCTTCACCGTCGCGGGATTCGCCCTGTCCGGCCGCGACCTGATCCTCCTCGTCGGCGGGCTGTTCCTGCTGGCCAAGGCCACCTACGAGATCCACGACAAGCTGGAAGGGGAGCGGGGACACGGCTCGGCAAAGGTCGCGGCGTCGTTCGCCGGCGTGCTGGTGCAGATCGTGCTTCTCGACATCGTGTTCTCGCTGGACTCCGTCATCACCGCCGTCGGGATGGCCAACGACCTGGCGGTCATGATTTCGGCCGTCGTGATCGCCGTGATCGTGATGATGGTCTCGGCCGACGGCGTGTCAGCCTTTGTCGAGAAGCACCCGACGGTGAAGATGCTCGCGCTCAGCTTCCTCCTGCTGATCGGCGTCTCGCTGATGGCGGATGGGCTCCACCACCACATCCCGAAGGGCTACATCTACTTCGCGATGGCGTTCTCGGTCTTCGTGGAGATGCTCAATCTGCGGATCCGCTCGAGGGCGAAGCCGGTGCAGTTGAGGAAGCCGTACGTGTAAGGACAGGGACCGGGGACCGGTTGTGAAGACGGAATCCAGGAACTGCACTCCTCTCACAGGCGGGCCAGCGGCTCCCGCTGGCCCGATGCTGTCTTCTGTCTTCTGAATTCTGTCGTTTGTTTTCTGACCCGCGTCAGTTCCTACCCGGCCCCGCTGCTGCCGCCGCCCGCCGCTCCCGCGCCAGCCCCGCCGGCGGTATGGCCGCTGGCCGAGTGGCCGGCCGACAGCACGGCAATCGTCGCCGCCATCGAGCCGCCCGCGTCCTCGTGGCGCGCCAGCGCCTGCAGCCACGGCGCGCCCGTCTTCATGCCGTGCTTGTCCAGGGCTTTGGCCCAGCCGAGGGCCGCCCCGAAGCCGGCCGCGTAGGGCAGGACCTGGCCGAACGTCTCGGCGCTCGGCGGAGGGGCTCCGCTCTTGGCGAGCGTCTTCAGGTGGCGGCCGTGCGCCGCCCACAGCCCGGCACGGCGTTGGCCCTCGTTCGTCAGGATGGGCAGCGCGGAGGCGGTAATGAACCCCGCAAGCGCGACAAGGAGCGTGGCCCCAGGGATGAGGAGCGAGGCGGGTCCGAACCGATCAATGAACGGGATCAGTCCCACGAAGCCGACGATGGCCAGCGCGATCATGCCGACCGACACCCTGGTGACGGAGGACCGTGTCCGCTCGCGGTCCGGATCGATCAGGCCCGCCGAGCGCAGGTCGGTCCGCACGGCGCTCGTGAAGCGCTTCCACCGGCCTGGGCTCTGGAGGACTTTGCCGAACTCGGAGAGCTTGACCGACGGACGCGCACCGGCTTTCGACGTGAACAGCAGATCGAGGAGCGCGCGCTCGTGGTTCATCCGTGCGACCGCACGGTCTGCAGGGATGATTCTGAACTCGTGCTTCGTGAACCGTGACGTCGATGGGGTCTCCTCGATGCGAATGGCGCCGCGGGCGGCGAGATCGAGCAGCGCGGCCAGGGCGGTGGGGCCCGATACGCTGCCCGCATGGGCCAGCGCGACGCCCAAACCGGCCGGAGCGTTCTCGGGCTTCTCCGGCACTTCACCGGAGGTGTCCGGTCGAACCTCGGGTCGGTGGTTGAGGCCGAACACGACGAATCCGAGCACGCCACTGACGAGGATCAGCCCGGCCAGGCCGAGGAACATCGGCAGATACGCGGCGTGCTGCCGACTGCGCTCCTGCCACGCCGGAACGGCGACCGCGAGCGAACGGGGAGCGAAGCGCGCGCTCACCACCCAGGAATCGTCGCGATCGACCGGGCAAAGCTCGAAGGCGAGTCCAGGCCCCTCTCCTGACACGCGCGTCGGCGGCGGTTCCAGGATCGGCGGGGCCAGGAGGGTAGCCCCGGGCGGGTAGCTCATGGACAACCCCGCGCAGCCGATGACGTACTCATGGTCGGCTGGCAGCGCCCGCCAGCGGACGAGATCCGCGTCCACACGCTGTTCGACGATGCCCCTGACCAGGTAGGTCACCTCGAACGTTCGCGCGGCAGCGGTCGTCGGTTCGAAGTGCCACACGACGCGCCGGCGGCCGTTGTCGGCCCGCCTTACTTCGTATTGCCCGGCGTCCTTCCCGGGCGAAAGCGGCCGGCCGTCGATCGAGACGGCGAGGACCTGAATACCATCCGTGCGCCGCGTCGGGATTTCGCGGAACACGTAGGTGAAGGAATCCGGACCGAAGACGAATCTGATGGTCTCCGTCACCTGCATCGAGCCGTCAGCCTGCACCGTGAGCCTCACGTCGAAGCGTTCGGCGCGATAGTCCTTGGCGGCCAGGGCGGGAGTCGCCGTCGCGAGGACGGCCAGCGACAGAGTGAGGGCCACGCAGAACCGCATCCGCATCATGGGCGTCTCCATGCTTTCAAGATGATATCACTTCGCAATCTTGACGTCCAGTGCGGCTCATGTGTGACCCTGCGCCGCCAGGGCGTTCCGTGCCAGCCCAGGCGTCGCCTGCCGCGCGCAAGTGTGCCGTGCTGAATCGCATCCCGAATCCCGAATCCCGGCGAGGATCACCCCGGCCGGCCGTCAGCAGAGCGGCGCGTCATCAGCCGGGGTGCCCGGGATCGTCCACGCCGAGACGGGGAGCGACACCAGCGGGTACTGGCGGCGCAGGTCGATGATGCGGGCGTTGTAGGCGTGTCGGGGAACGATGCCCGCCTGGAGGCGCGACTTGAGGACCCGCAGTTCGTATCGGTACAAGGCGTTGAGGTATCGCTGCACGAACGCCGGTCGGGTGGACGGCACCGGCCTGACGCCGTGCAGGGCCAGTTGCGCCATCACCTCCGGCCGGTACTCGTAGGCCATCGTCGCGACTCACGCACAGGACGCCTGCCGGTGGTCCTCGGGCCGGCCGCTGTCGTTAGCCTTGGCGTTTCCTGCCCCAGGCCCCAGTGTGGCTCTGAACCGGTCCCCGATCCCCGGTCCCCGGTCCCTGGTCCCTGTCTTTAGAACATCCCCAGCGCCATCTTCGCCGCCTCGGACATCCTGTCCTCGTCCCACGGCGGCTCCCAGACCACCTCGACGGTGCAGGCCGACACACCCGGGACCTGGCGGACCTTGTACTCCACTTCCGGCGGCAGCGACTGGGCCGACGGGCACGCGGGCGAGGTCAGCGTCATCTGGATGGAGACCGCGCCGCTGGCGTCGATGTCGATGCCGTAGATGAGGCCCAGTTCGTAGATGTTGACCGGAATCTCGGGATCGAAGACCGTCGAGATCGCCTCGACGATCTTCGGTTCGAGTTCGAGTTTCTTGAGCGGGTCGCTCGCCATGGTCAGCGTCCCCGCGCCAGGACATCCGCCAGATCGCCGAGCAGCACAGCGGTAACCCGCTCGCGCAGGGCGTCGACGCGAATCTGGTCGACCACCTCACCGGCAAACGCCTGAATCAGCAGGTTCCGCGCCGCGTCGGCGCCGATGCCCCGGGCGCGCAGGTAGAACACCGCGTCGGCATCCATCTGGCCGACGGCGGCCCCGTGGGTGCACTTCACGTCGTTGGCAAAGATCTCCAACTCCGGCTTCGAGTTGATGAGCGCCTCGTCGGAGAGGAGGAGGGCCTTGTTCGTCTGCTTGGCGTCGGTCTTTTGCGCATCCGGCCGGACGATGATCTTGCCGTTGAAGACGGCACGGGCTTCGCCGCCGAGGATGCCCTTGTAGACTTCGTGGCTCGTGCAGCGGGGCTTCGCATGGTCGATGGTCGTGTGATTGTCGACCAGCGTTCGGCCATCGCCGAGATACACGCCATTGAGCGTGCAGTCGGCGCCCTCGTCCTCGAGCGTCGCCGTCGTCTCGTTCCGGACCCAGGCCCCGCCCAGCGACAGCGAGTGGGACGCGAAGGTGCTGGTGCGCCCGCACCGGACGTGCATGCTGCCCATGTGGAACGCGGAGCGGCCCTCGCGCTGGACCTTGTAGTGGTCCACGACGGCGCCATCGGCGACGTCGAACTCCGCCACCGTGTTCGTGAAATACTCCCCGTCCGACGCGGCGTAGTAGCTCTCGACGATACGGACCTGGGCGTTCGACCCCACCTGGACCAGCAGTCGCGGATGGATGGCGGCGGCGCCGCTCGAGGGATCGGCGACGAAGGCCACGTGAACCACACCATCCACCACGGCGTTCGGGGCGACGGTGATGACAGCGCCGTCCTCGAACAGAGCCGTGTTCAGTGCCGTGAACGCGTGCGTGCCCGTCGACGCCAGGGAGCCGAGGCGGGCTTCCACCGCCGCGTTTCGTTTCCCGAGGACAGCGTGCAGCGCCTCGGCCTCCAGGCCCGGAGGCAGCGAGCCGAGGCGCGACAGCGAGGGCGCGAAGCGCCCGTTCACAAAGACCAGTTCGGCCGTCGCGGGCCCGGCCAGCGACAGGGCCTCCAAGGCCTGCCGGGCGACCGCACCGCGGGGCGCCGGCACGAAATCGCGCGAAGCCAGGTCGGTGGTCGGGGTGAACCGCCACGCCTCCTCGCGTGTCGTGGGGAAGCCCAGTGCGACGAAGGCCTCGAGAGCGGCCTGCCGCTTCTGGCCGAGCCAGCCCGGTTCCATCGCGCGCCGCGACCCAACGGCCTCGAAGTGCGAGCGATACCGCTCGACCTCAGCGCCGACCTGTCGGTCGGTTCGTTCCAAGACTTCGTTCATCGTCGGTTCCCCGTTCAGACCCGCGCGGGCTCGGCGTCGAGCCAGCCGTAGCCCTTCTTCTCGAGTTCCAGCGCCAGGTCCTTGCCTCCGGACCGGACGATCCGGCCCTCCGAGAGGACGTGCACGAAGTCGGGCACGATGTAGTCCAGCAGTCGCTGGTAGTGCGTGACGACGATGACCGCGCGCTCCGGGCCTCGCATGGCGTTCACGCCCGAGGCCACCACCTTGAGGGCATCGATGTCGAGGCCCGAGTCGGTTTCGTCGAGCACGGCGAGCCTCGGCTCGAGCACCGCCATCTGAAAGATCTCGTTGCGCTTCTTCTCGCCGCCGGAGAAGCCCTCATTGACGGACCGGTTGAGCATGGCCGCGTCCATGTTGAGGAGCGCCGCCTTGTCCTTGATGAACTTCATGAAGGCGACCGCGTCCATCTCGGGAAGCCCGCGGTGCTTGCGGACGGCGTTGAGCGCCGACCGGAGGAAGTAGGCGTTGTTGACGCCCGGAATCTCGACGGGGTACTGGAACGCGAGGAACACGCCTTCGCGGGCCCGCTCTTCCGGAGCCAGTTCGAGCAGGTCGTGACCGTTGTAGGTCACCGAGCCGTCCGTGACGTCGTAACCGTCGCGGCCGGCCAGCACGCTGGCCAGCGTGCTCTTGCCGGACCCGTTCGGGCCCATGATCGCGTGAACTTCCCCGGCGTTGACGCTCAGGCTGATCCCCCGGAGGATGGCCTTCTCCTCCGCGCGCACGTGCAGATTCTTGATTTCGAGCACTGGTGTCGCTCCTGCTGACTGCTGACTGCTGACTGCTGACTACTGAACTGCGAAGCCGCTATCCAACCGAGCCTTCCAGGCTCACGCTCAGCAGCTTCTGCGCCTCGACCGCGAACTCCATCGGGAGCTCCCGGAACACTTCCTTACAGAAGCCGCTCACGATGAGGTTGACCGCATCCTCCGTCGCGAGGCCGCGCTGGCGCAGGTAGAACACCTGGTCCTCGCCGATCTTCGACGTGGAGGCTTCGTGCTCGACTTTCGCCGACGTGTTCCGGATCTCGAGGTACGGGAACGTGTGGGCCCCGCACCGGTCGCCGATCAGCATCGAGTCGCACTGCGAGTAATTGCGCGCGTTCACGGCGTTCTTGCCGATTCGGACCAGCCCGCGGTACGTGTTCTGCCCCTCACCGGCCGAGATGCCCTTCGACACGATGGTGCTCTTGGTGTTGCGGCCGAGGTGGATCATCTTCGTGCCGGTGTCGGCCTGCTGGCGGTTGTTCGTGACGGCGACCGAGTAGAACTCGCCGACCGAGTCGTCGCCGCGCAGGATGCAGCTCGGGTACTTCCACGTAATGGCCGACCCGGTCTCCACCTGCGTCCAGGTGATTTTCGAGCGTCGGCCGGCACA
>CAYZYG010000109.1:0-16421 GCA_964481395.1 uncultured Vicinamibacterales bacterium | reverse complement strand
CCTCGCGCAGCTTGCCCTGGTTCTGCAGCGCCTGCGCCTCCGCCCGCAGCTTCCCGGCCGTCTCGCGCGCCGCCTGGGCCTGCGCCTGTGCCTGCTTCTCCGCCTCGGCCTGCTGCTGACTGTTCTGCAGATCCGCCTGCGAAATGGAAATGGAGATCTGCCCCGCGCCCTTGCCCAGTTCCGCTCCCTGGCTGTCGCGCACCGAGACGGATGCGGTGTAGCTGCCCGTCTGACGGCAGTTGACCGTCGGCTCCTGCGACGCCGGGTTCGACAGCGTGCAGCCCTCCGGCGTGATGCTCCACGCGTAGCGCGCCGGTGCGTTCGCCGCCGCCGGCTCCAGATCGACGCGCATGCCCAGGTCCTGGAAGACGGCCAGGCCGGTGGCGACCTCGACGAGCTCGCGCCGCTTCGGGTCCCAGATGCGAGGCTTGGGTCCGCGCGCCGTCGGCCCGCTCACCTTCACGTCGTGCGCGCGCGCGGTGACGACGACTTCCTTGGTGCCGAGCTCGGCGTCGCCCACCACCGCCTTGGCGTGCGCGATGACGGTGACCGGCGTCGTGTCCTTCGGCCTGAACGAATAGACACGGGGATTCGATCCGGCACCGGGGTTCGTCGCGTTGCCCTTGTACTCCCACCAGTAGCTGATGAGCGCATCGCCGACCGCCGGCCGCTCGGACACCGTGACACGAACTTCCTGGCCTGGGTACGGATCGGACGGCGCCACGCTCAGCGAGATCTCCGGCGCCACGACTTCGATCTCGATCTGGTTCGACACGGCGAGCGTGGAGTACGTCGTCCCGACGGGCTGCATGACGTCGACCCACACCTTGTACTTCCCGACCGTCGGGAACTGCCCGCTCACCTGCCGCGCGGCGCTCTCCGGCGGAAACGTCACCTCGGTGTTCGGCTGCCACCGGTAGACGAGGCCTGCGGGCGGCGACACGCCGGGCGGGCCGTTCACCTGCGCGCTGAAGGTCAGCGACTGCCCCGGCACGATCCGCGCCTGGCCGGACGCGAGGCTGACGGTCGCCGTGAATGCGGCCGCTTCGACGCTCGCGGCCGCGCTCACCTTCGCGCCGGTCGCATCGGTCACGATGACGGTGAAGTCGTGGCGGCCTGGCTTCGCCACCGTGAACGGCAGCTTCGTCGCCGTGCCCGTCGCCGGACCGGTCCACGCATAGGTGTACGGCGGCGTGCCGCCGGTCACCGCGGCACTCAGCGTCACGGTCTCACCCAGCGTCGGCGCCTGCCGGTCTCGGGTGACGTCGACGACGAGCGCGGGCGCGCCGGCCGTCCATGTGTAGGAGTAGGTCCGCGTCAGGCTGCCGCCAGGGCCCCAGTGCGTGATCGTGATCGCGCGCGTGGCGTCGGTCGCCGAGCCGGCCGCGAGACTCCACTGGTGCGTGCCGGCCTGCCCCGCCGAGACACGCGACACCGAACCGCTGCCCGCGCGCAGCTCGACGTAGGGAACCATGCTGCCCTGCGGCGGGATGTTGCCCTCGCTCGGCGCCACGTACCCGCCGTCGGCGCGAAGGGCGGTACTGACGGCAACGCCGGGCGCTACGCTCTTCGGCAGTTCGCCCGCCATCGTCGTCGATCTGGCCGTCATGCTCTTGGCCGGGGCGCCCCTGACGCCGCCCTCCTCCGAGTCCGGGGAAAAGTCCGCGCTGGTCACGACGGAGTTGCCGCTCAGTGTCACCGAGCAGTTCGTGAGCGACCAGTACTCGCTCCTGCAGCCGGCGCGCTGCTCCTGGACACCACTCAACAGCCAGTGTCCAGCGGCAGCCGGCGCGGACGGCGCGCCGCCGCCCGTCGGCGTACCCGGCACGGGCGGTGGCGGATCGACGCCAGGTGTGTCCGGCTTCGTGCCAGGTTTCTCCGGTCCGGGCGGCTTGACCGGTTCGCCCGGAGGTTTCTCCCGTCCGCCCGGAGGCTTGCCGCCGCCGCCAGCCGGATCGTCCACTCCCCCAACCGGGGCCCCCGGCGGCGCCGCGACCTTCACCGACCACGACGCGCGCGAGCCGACGTCGGTCAGCGCCTCGCGGTCGCCCTTGATCATCCGCCGCTTCACAGCCACGGTGAAGGTGTGCGTCCCGGGCGTATCCAGGCGGTACGATCTCGTGGGCTCACGGCTGTCGCCGAGGCTCGCCTTGCCCGACAGCCACGAGTACGAGAGCTGGCTGTCGATGTCGGCAGGCACGGGAGACATCGTGCCGTCCGCCGCGCGCAGAAACACCTTCGCGACGAGCGCCGCATCGTCTCCCGACTGGATCTCGGCCGGGCCGGTCAGCTCCACGACGAATTCGCCGCGGACGGCGTAGTGCTCGCGGAACTCCTCCTCGAGCGCGCGGTACTCCTCGTGGAGCGCTCTCGCTTGTCTGCTGGCCTCGTCACCCGTGTTGTAGAGCGCCTGCTTGTCGAAGATCTCGAGGGCCCAGTGCAGTTGCTGCGCCTCGGACGCGCCCATGGCCACGCTCTTCTGGTAGGCCTCCCGCAGCCGGACCTCGTACATCCGCGACAGCATGCCCAGGTCGTAGTCGCCCTCGAGCTTCGCCTGCTTGATGAGCTCCATCGTCTGCACGAGGCCCGGGCCGAGCGGACCGAGCTCGCCCAGGTACGCCCGTGCGATCTGGACGTCGGACTCGGGCCTCCCCGTGAGCGGCAGCGACCCCGTCAACGGCCGCTCGGCAAACGCCGACGCGCCGGCCGCCACCGAGCCGAGCCCGCCGCCTCCGCCGGCGCCCAGGTAGGGCAGCGCCGTCTCCTCGGCCCGTTCGCGCATCTGCAGCACATCCCGGTATGCGTCCAGGAACTTCTCGACGGCGGTCACCGCCTTGACCAGCGCCTCCCGCGACGGCGGCTTGCCGCCCGGCTTGAGCATGTCCGCGATATAGCTCGCCAGAGCGATGGGTCCCATCCCCGTGCGGATGAGGTCCGTGCCGAGGCGGCTGGGCGCGCCTTCTTCGTTGAGCGCCCGCGTACCTTCCCGGACGATGTTCAGTTCCTGGAAGATCTGCAGGAGGGCGTCGTACTCCGCCCGGGCCTTGCCCGTGTCGAGGGACGTTTCGGCGCGGTGGCGCTCGAGAAACGTGCGGACCATGGCGTTGGCCAGCGCGGCGCGCGCCTCCGTGCGCTTGGCGAGCCGCTTCTCGAGCAGCTTCGCCAGGGCCCGCACCTGGGCGCCGTCGAGCCCCCCGGGCAGGTGCTCGGCGAAGTCGGCCGAGAGCGCCACCTCGACGCCCCAGATCTTCGCGCAGTCGTTGATCTCCTGTGTGATCTGCTGGATGCCCGCGCCGGCGGCCCGGAGCGGCCCGTCCTCCGTGAAGATGAGCGGCCGCCCGTTCTCGACCGTCGCCCGGATGGACGCCGCGAGCATCGTGATCCCGATCGCGTTGACGCCCTTGCCCATGTCGGTCGCCTTCGACCGGGACACGATGTCCTGCGCCACCGCCCTCGGCTCTCCGTCCGCCATCTTGTCGACGTAGTACGTCGCGCCTGCGATCCCGGCTTCCCCCAAGCCGCCGAAGTCCGTGATGCCGTTCTCGTCGAAGGTCGTGGCCTGGTACACGTCCTCCATCTGCGCGTCGAAGAGCATCTGCGCGCTCATGTTGATGGCCGAGTTGCCCAGAGCCTCGACCAGTGCCGGAAGTGCCGCCTCCGGCACCAGCATGTACATGACCGCCTTGCCGAGGGCGTCGTTGTCGCCCAGGACGATGCCCGCGTAGGCCGAGTTGAGGACCATCCCGAAGAACGTGTTGTTGATGAGCGTGCGGCCCAGCGCAATTGCCAGGTCCGCGTCGCTCTTCGCCCGGCGCACGCTGTCGATCACTTCCACCCACATGGCCGCCGATCCCAGCACCGTGACGACGGTCTGCCCCGTCGCGCGCGCCGAGTCGACCACGCTGCTGACGTACTCGGCTGTCGCCGATTTGTACATCCCCTCGGCCCACTCGATCTTCGGCCCGCCCGCCTCGTGAAGCGCCTGGGTGATGGACTTGTTGCCGATCTCGAGGAGCTTGCCGCCCATGTCGAGCATCTTGCTGCCGAGGTTCGTCTGCCGCAGGAATTCCACCGTCCGCGAGACCAGGCCCTGCTCGGACTGCCGTATCGCTTCGAGCGACTGGTAGTTCTTGCGGATCTCGTCGATCGCGCCGGTCTCGTTCGCGTCCTGGATCTTCGCGATCTGGTCGAGTGCCGCTCGCGACAGGTCGCTGTAGTCGCCGCCCTCGTTGGCGATGATCCCGAAGTCGCTCGCGAGCTTGTCGAGCGCGATCTTCCTCGCGTTCGGGTCGCTCAGCTCGAGGATGATGCGGTCCATCTCGGCCTGAAAGGCCAGCTCGGACATGCGGAGGATCGTGCGGCGCGCCTTGTTACCCAGCTCGGCGAGGCCCGCGTCCGGCGGATTGCCGAAGTGCTCGGCGAGCGCGGCAGCAATCGCCGCCTCGGGCGCGCCTTTCATCTTCCGCGACATCTCGACGACCTCGCGGTAGGCCGGATCGCCCAGGATCGGGTCGACCGCGGCGAGCCTGCCGAGGTCCGCCACCCCACGGATGATGTTGTCGGCGCGCTCCACGTACTTCAGCGTCTTCTTGAACTTCGCCGGGGCCTTGTCCTTCTTCGTGAGCACCTCTTCCTGAAGGTGCTTCGCCATGTCGAGGGCGCCGCCGGCCGCGGTCTCGGATCGGCTGCGGTAGTAGTCGACGCCCGAGTCGGCCAGTAGCCGCGTGTACTTGTCCCAGAGCGCCTTGACGTTCGGATCGTCCGGGTTGTCGAACAGCCCTTCCTTGAGGAATCCCTTGTCGTCGAACAGGGCGCTGTAGTCACCGTTCTTGATCGCCAGCTCGCGGAAGGTGGCCATGTGCTCGGCGTAGGCGATCTCGGCCACCGGATCGCCGCCGACCCCCGTCTGCCAGTTCGCGCCACCCAGCTCGTAGAGCCGCACGGTGCCGTCGGGGTGCACGATGGCGACGCGCCTCACGTTTCGCTTCGCCCAGTCGATGCCACCCTCCGTCTCGAAGACCTTCGCCTGCGCTTCGTGCCCCTGCGCCGTAATGACGACGTCGAAGTCGGGCAGATCGAGGCCCGACCCTTCGCCGGCAAGGGTGCGTAGCAGGTCTGCCTTGCACGCGTCGCGCAGCGCCGCCGTCGCATCGGGATTCGTACCCAGAACGGTCCAGTCCACGTCCATCGAGATGTCGGGATTGTCGGCGGTCACCCAGGAACCGATGTCTCCGTACCCGTAGATGGTGAGCAGCGCGCCGGGGTGGTCAGCGATCCACTGCCGGAAGGCACGCTGCTGGGATGCCAGGACCTGCTGCCGCACCTTCGCCTGCGCGGCTTTCTGCCTCGAGGTGATGGCCTCCGCTTGCGCGCGCACCTCCGCCGGCACGGTCCCCGCCTCGATGGCGGCGTTCAGCTCACGCATCGACACGATCGCCGGCGCGTCCGGGTTGGCGGCCTTGACGGCCTTGAACAGGTCGCCCGGGTTTTCGCCGTCCCAGGCCAGGATGGCCTGGGCCACCCGGTCGAGTCCGGCGCCACCGCCCTGCGCGGCCGCCGTCGCGGCGGGGATGAGCATGGCCAGCGCCAGGACCGGGAAGAAACGGGCGCGGGTGCACGTCGTCATGGGATGGCCCTCCTTGGCGTCGCTCGGCCGTGGGCTCGCGGCTGGGCTCGCGCACCACGAGCGTGGGGGCGGCAGGACTGGACGGCCCGAGGCTACCGCCGGACCTGCGCCGGTTCAAGCGGCAAAGAGCGGCAAACCGCGGCAAGCCACCCCGGACGTCGATTTCGCGGCGCCTGACGCGGATACAATAGGGCGCCTCACCTCGCGAGACCGGAGACCCGATATGATTCGAACCCGAGTTGCCCTGGTCCTCTTCTTGCTTGTTCTCGCGCCAGCAGCCGGCATCCTGTCTGCACAGGACGCCCGCCAGGCGGCTCTGGCCTCCCTCGACGCGAAGCGAGCGACCTACGAGAAGGTCTCCCAGCAGATCTGGGACTGGGCCGAGGTCGGCTACCAGGAAACGAAGAGTTCGGCTCTGCTGCAGGAGCAGCTCCGCGCGGCAGGATTCACCATCGAAGCCGGCGTCGCGGGCATGCCCACGGCCTTCGTTGCCAGCTACGGCCGGGGCACGCCGGTCGTCGCCATCCTCGCCGAGTTCGACGCGCTGCCGGGCATCACCCAGGACCGCGTCCCGGAACGCAAGCTCCTCGAGGACAAGCCGGCCGGTCACGCCTGCGGCCATCACCTCTTCGGCACGGGCTCGACGGCCGCGGCGATCGCGGTGCGCGAGTGGCTCGAGCAGACCGGCGCGTCCGGCACCATCCGCCTGTACGGCACGCCAGCCGAGGAAGGCGGCGCGGGCAAGGTGTACATGGTCCGCGAAGGTCTCTTCAAGGACGTCGACATCGCGCTGCACTGGCACGCGAGCGATCGCAACGACGCGAGCCCGGGCCAGTCGCTCGCCAACAAGTCGGCGAAGTTCCGCTTCCGCGGCGTCTCGGCGCACGCGGCCGGCGACCCCGAGCGCGGCCGCTCGGCCCTCGACGGCGTCGAGGCGATGAACTACATGGTCAACCTGATGCGCGAGCACGTGCCCGAGGACACGCGCATCCACTACGTCATCACCAGCGGCGGCTCCGCCCCCAACGTCGTCCCCGACTTCGCCGAGGTCTTCTACTACGTCCGCCACCCCGACCCGGCCGTGGTCGCGTCGCTCTTCGACCGCGTGGTCAAGGCGTCGGAGGGCGCCGCCATGGGCACCGGAACGACCGTCGAGCACGAGGTCATCCACGGCCTGTACGCGCTGCTGCCCAACGACGCGCTCGCGCGCCTGATGGACCGCAGCCTGCGGAAGGTCGGCGGCGTGACCTACACCACCGAGGAGCGCGCGTTCGCGGAGAAGATCCGGACGACGTTCGAACCCGGCGCGCCGCCGATCGAGCGCGCGGCCGAGATCGCCGCCTTCGAGATGAAGGACGCGGGCGGTTCCACCGACGTCGCCGACGTGAGCTGGGTGGTGCCGACGACCGGGTTGCGCGTCGCGACCTGGGTGCCGGGCACGGCCTCGCATTCCTGGCAGGCGGTCGCCGCCGGCGGAACGAGCATCGGCGTGAAGGGCATGATGAACGCGGCGCGTACCCTGACGCTCACCGCCATCGACCTCTTCACGGATCCCAAGCTCATCGCCGAGGCGACGGCGGAGTACAAGACGCGCGTCGGGCCCGACTTCGTCTACCGGCCTCTGCTCGGCAACCGTCCGCCGCCGCTCGACTACCGGAAGTAGGCTGAGGCGACCCGCACGCCGCCGCACGAACGCGCGACGCGCTGACACCGGCCTCGCCGGCCTATTGCTTCAGCGTGTCGGCGCGCTGCAGCCCCGGTAAACTTTACACGGCGCGATACCCCACCCTGCAATACTGGCCCGGTCCCGCGAGGCCGTTGAACTGCAAGCACGGCAATCCGGGCCAGAACTTCCCGAGTCTCAGGCTGGCACAGTTCTTGGGTGTCCTCCAGGCTGAAACCACAGGAGGTTCCCGTGCTGATGACGATCTTCGTCCTGCTGCTGATCCTCTGGTTGCTCGGTGTCGTCAGCGCGTACACCCTCCACGGGTTCATCCACCTGCTGCTCCTGGTCGCGATTGCGGTCGTCCTGATCCGCATCATCCAGGGGCGCCGACCTGTCTGACGGCTCGCAGCAGGCCCCGTCCCGCGTCGATGGCTCACGCGGAGCGGCCCTGATAGAGGAGAGTCACATGTCGACGAGATTCCTGGCGATCCTGCTCGTGATCGGCGGCGCGCTGATGCTCGCGTATCCGGCGATCACCTACACCTCCCCCAAGACCGTAGTCGACGTCGGTCCGCTCGAAGTGACCGCGGACGAGGAGAGGACCATTCCACTGCCGCCCATCGTCGGCGGCGCGGTGCTCGGCGCGGGCCTCGTCCTGCTGGTTGCCGGCCGGCGCCAGTAGTACCGGGGTCCCGGTGTCGTCGGAGCCGGAAAGGTCGTGGCCGATCGCCTCGACGGTCTGCGGCACGTACCGGAGTCGCTCAGCGACTTGAATCCATTCTGAAATCGAGGAGGACGCTCATGCGCAACCGATTCGTAATCATCGCCGGCGTGATCGTATCGCTGCTTTTGACCCAGCCGCTCCGGGCTCAGCACAGCGTGGTGTCCGCGGCCGACCTTCGGCAGGCCATGCTGGAACGGTCCGAGGGTGACGACGCACGCCGGGATCTGGTGAGGTCGGTGCTTCGCGATGAGCGGGTGCGCCGCCTGGTCGGACGCCTCTCGCTGGAACACACGCGCGCCGAGCAAGCCGTGGCCACGCTGAGTGGAGAGGACCTCGAGGCGGCGGCGAGCGCTGCGTCTGCGATCCAGCAGGACCTCTCCGGTGAGGCCAGCACCGTCACTTTCTCCGTGACGACACTGCTGCTGATCCTCATCATCGTGATCCTGCTGGCCCGTTGAGGCGCTGGGGTCATGCGCGGCCGAGGCCTCTCGCTTCTCGCTCCTCTCGTGCTGTCGATCGTGGCGGCTGGGCCCGCGGCCGCGCAATCGGCCGCGCCGCATGGTGGCGACGTGCGGGCCGTCGCCGGGCGCTTGCTGGCGGTGCCCTTCGTGGCGCAGACCGAGCGCCTGTGCGGCGGCGCGGCGCTGGCCATGGTGCGCCGCTACTGGGGTGATCCCCGGGCCGTCGCGGAGGACTACGCCGGCCTGGTGGACGCGCGGACCGGCGGCATCACTACGAGCCGGCTGCGCGAGGCGGCCCGGGCCGGCGAGTGGACGGCTCTACCGCTGTCCGGCGACGCGGCCGGGCGCGCAGGTGCGGCCGGCCAGGTCGCACGCGGGCGGCCGGTGATCGCGCTGATCGTCGACCGGCCCGGTGTCCTGCACTACGTCGTGATCGTGGGGTGGACTGCCGAAACCGTCATCTTTCACGATCCGGCGCGTGGACCGTTGGCGAGCATGGCCGCAGACGAGTTCGACCGCCGATGGGCGCCGACCGGCCGCTGGATGCTGCTGGTCCTTCCCGCGCCGGGCTCGGATCCGCTGGAGCCGACAGACGCCACGGTCATGCCGCCCGTGAATGCGCACGGGGGCCCGTGTGTCACGCCGGTCGACGAGGCCATCCGGCACGTTGACGCGGGACATCTCGATCTGGCCGCGGGTGTCCTGGACCGGGCGCTCGAGATCTGCCCCACTGACGCGCGCCTCTGGCGCGAGCGCGCGGGCGTGGCGTTTCTGCAGCGCGAGTACGCCCGGGCCGAGCGGCTGGCGGAGCGGGCCACCACCCTCGACCCGTCCGATACGCAGGCGTGGCGGCTGACCGGCGCCTCGCGATTCATGCGGGGCAACGCGGCCAGCGCGCTGGAGGCGCTCAACCGCGCCGGTGAGCCCGTGATCGACCGCGTGCTGGTGGACGGCACCCGAGGCACGCCGGATCCGGTGGTCATCGGATCGACCGGGCTCCGCCCGCGCCAGATGCTGACGGCCGCCGCGTTCCGGCGCGCGGCGCGCCGCCTCGAATCGCTCCCGTCCGTGCGCCAGGCGATGCTCACCTATCGCCCCGGCGAAGGCGATGCCGTGGTCGTTCGTGCCGCCGTCGCCGAGCGCGACGCGTCTGCGTCGGGCTGGCTCGCGCTGGGCGTGCTTGGCGGACGAGCGGTGTTCACCGACTCCGTCGCGGTGGCGGTCGCGAGTCCGACGCGATCCGGCGAACTCTGGCGGGCCGAGGGGCGGTGGGCGGCGGCGCGCCCGCGCGCGGCGTTTGCGCTGGCCACACCCGTCCGTGGGCTGCCGGGCATCGCCACGGTGGAGGGCAGTTGGGAACAGCAGGTGTTCGCGGCCGGACCGGCCGCGCGGCGCCAGACCCGCCAGCGGGCGGCTGCCGGTCTGTCGGACTGGGCCTCGGGCTCGCTGCGCTGGCAGGCGATGCTCGGACTGGAGCGTATCGACGATCAGGCGTACCTGGCCGCTGCAGCCGGCCTCGACCGGCGCCTGCATCACGATCGCGCGTCAATCGGCGCGGTAGTCGAAGGCTGGGTGGATCCACGCGCCCGCGCATCAGGATTCGGCCGCGCGAGCGCCGTGGTCGCGCTGCGATCATCCGCGCGCGACGTGCCGGGCTGGTCCGCCCGCGCCGGCGCGTCGCTGGCGACCTCCCGCGCGCCGCTCATCCTCTGGCCCACAGCGGGGACCGGATCGGATTCTCAGGCGCCCCTGCGCGCGCATCCACTGACAGGGGACGGCGTCGTATCGGGCGTGGGGCTCGGCCGGCAGGTGGTGTTCGTCAGCCTCGAAGGGACACGGCCAGTCCTGTCCGGCGCGCGAGGTCAGGTGTGGTGGGCGTCGTTCGTCGATGTCGCCGGCATCTCTCACCGACTCGGGCACCGCAGCACCCTGCACGTCGATCTCGGCACCGGCCTTCGATTCAGGGTTCCCTGGTGCAATGACACGATCGGACTCGACGTCGCGTACGGCGCACGCGACGGCCGAGTCCGCTTCTCGGCCTCCGTGCGGCACCGCTGGCCCGGACGCTGATCCGCGCGCGAAGATCCTCGACGGCTCGTCGGCTCCGCCGCCTGCCGCAGCCGGTCGAGGTGGAGGGGTTCTGCGAGCCCGATGCGGGCATCGCCCTCCCGTCGTGGACCCGTCCGCCGCGCGGCCGATCACCGTCCGAGCGTGTTGAGCAGGCCTCCGATCGCCGATTCGAAGCTGTTCGAATCGGGGACGCTGCCGTCGGGCGTGAGCTGGTCGATCACCGTCGGCAGCAGGCTCGCCAGCAGACCGCCCGCCTCGCCCGAGCTGACACCGGCCTTGCCCGCGAATTGCTTCAGCGTGTCGGCGCCGAGGACGTCGGTGATCTGACCGGCGGAAATCGGCGGGTTCGGGCCGGTCGAGATCCACGACGAAATTGCCGATCCCAGCCCCTTGCCCTGGAACGCCTGAATCAATCCACCCAGGCCGCCAGTGCCTCCCACGGAACTGTCCTTCGAACTGAGCAGACTCGCGACCGCCGCGATCGCCTGTGGGTTCTTCATCGCGAGCTCGGCGAGGCCGCCGAGATTACCGAGACTGCCGAGTCCACCAGCCTGCTTGGTCAGATCGTCGAAGATTCCCATCGCATCCTCCAGTGGCCCCATTATGGACCACCTGGCTGCGCCGGGCACCCCGCGCGTCTCGGCGACGACGGGCACGGGCCGATGTCCGGCGGATGGACCTCTCCCTTGACAGCGCCCCGCCGATGTTCTATATTTCGCTTATAAGCGAACGATAGAACATGGCCGTCAACGACATCTTCCAGGCCTTGAGCGACCCCACCCGGCGCGAGATCCTCAAACTCCTGCGCCGAACCGACATGACCGCCGGAGAGATCGCCGACCGCTTCCCCCTCGCCAAGTCCACGCTCTCCGCCCACTTCCGCCTGCTCCGGCAGGCGGGCCTCATCGTCCCCGAGAAGCGCGGCACCACCATCCGCTACAGCCTGAACGTGTCGGCGGTCGAAGAGGCGGTCGGCCTCGTCATGGACGTGCTCAAGGTCGGCGGGCGCCGGAAGGAGCGCTCATCATGAAGACCAACTGGCGCCTCGAACTGGCCCTCCTCCTCATCGTCGCCGCGATGTTCGCCGGCAGCGCCGCCGTGTGGCCGACGGCGCCCGATCGGATTCCCATGCACTGGAACGCGAGCGGCGAAGTGGACCGCTACGGCGGCAAGGTCGAGGGACTCTTCCTCGTGCCCCTCATCGGTCTGGGCATCTACCTCGGCATGCGCTACCTGCCGCGCATCGATCCCGGCCGCGCCAACTACGCCAGGTTCAGGGGCGCGTACAGCGCGCTCCGGACCGGCATCCTCCTGGTGATGGGCATCATCCACGCCACCGTGCTGCTCTGGAGTGTCGGCAGACCCGTGAACGTCGCCGCCGTCGTGCCCTTTGCCGTCGGCGGGCTCTTCCTGCTCGTCGGGTCGCTGCTCGGCAAGGTTCGGCCCAACTGGTTCGTCGGCGTGCGCACGCCCTGGACGCTCTCGAGCAAGCAGTCGTGGATCCGCACGCACCGGCTGGGAGGCTGGCTGTTCATGGCCCTCGGCCTGATGTTCATCACGGCCGCCGCCATCCAGGTCGCGCCCTTCGCCAACGTGGTCATGGTCGCGGTCATCACCGTTGTCGTGGTGCTGTTCGTGTACTCGTACCTCGTGTGGCGCGCCGACCCGGACAAGCAACCGCCCGCGGGCACGCAGCCGGCCGACGACGAGTAGCTCAGGAAGCCCAAGGCCCTGCGAAACACCTGCCGCAGAGCCGCCCGTCAGCGCCGATCCACCATCGGACGAAGCCGCAACCCGGGCACACGCGCGAAGTGCCTGACGTTGCCGGTCACCAGGTCCAGGCCGTGATGAACGGCCGTCGCGGCAATCTGCAGATCGGCATCTGCCAGGCCACGGCCTTCGCCAGCGAGGGCGGCTTCGAGCGCGCCGTAGACCCGGGCAACGGCCACGTCGTAAGGTAGGACCGTCACGGCCGGCAGCACGCGGGACTCGATGTTGCGCAGGTGTCGGCGGGCGTCGGGAACCCGGTACGCCCCCTTGAACATCTCCCCGATGCACACGGCGCTCGTGAACTGGTCCTCGCGCGGCACGGACGCGAGCCAGGCGAGGAACGGCTCGGACGGCCGCTTCCGCAGCGGCTCCGAGAGCGTGTCGGTATCGAACAGGAACCCCATGGCGTCAGCGCTTCGGCGTGCGCCGACGCCGAGGTTCGGTCCGGCGGACGCTCAGGATGGCATCCACGAGGCCATCCGAGTCCTTCCACCCGCCGGCCACGCTCGCCAGCCCGCCCTGCGGTCCCGCGGCCTTGAGGCGCAGGAGCCGTTCGTAGTCGTCCACCGAGACGATGGCCGCCACCCTCGTGCCGTGCCGCGTCACGACGACAGGCGCTCCGCGTTCCGCACGCCGGAGACACTCGCCGAACGTCGCCTTGGCCTCAGCGACGGCCAACGTGCTCGCTTCTGATGGCGGGGGATACTCCATATGGTCATTATGACCAACATGACCATACCTGGCAACTCATCCCGGTTGCGTTCCGGCCGGGATCGGGCCGCGGCCTTCCTGCGCCGGAGTCCGGGGCCCGGGCCGCGTCCCTACTGCCGGATCGCCCGGAACGGTGAGGCCGTCACGGCGCGGCGCGCGGGAATCCAGGCCGCCAGGAGCGAGACGGCCGCCAGGAGCGCGGCGGACGCGGCGATCGCCGGCTGGCGCGCGCCTCACCGGCCGGCCCGCGTCTTCACCGCCGCCGGACGAACTCTCCCGCGTCGTCCACGTCGAAGAGTCCCGACGCGCCGTGGGCGCGGACGAGGGCCTGCAGCTCGCGTGACGGTGCCGTGAGCAGCGTGCGGTCGCGGTCGCCCAGACGCTCGTGCGCGATCCGGACCTTCCCGTCGCCGATGGCCTTGTCGAGCCATTCCGCGTCGAGCATCCTCAGCGTCAGCCGGTCGCCCTCGAGGCCGACCCGCAGGAACGTGTGGACGCCCACCGTGTGCAGGCGGATCCAGTCGTGTTGCAGCAGGTCGCAGGCCTCCTCGTTGTCGGCCACACTGAGGTCGAGCACCAGCAGGCCGTTGATGCGCGCCAGTTCGCCCGCGAAGCGGGCGGAGCGCCCGTCCTCGACGATGACGATGTCGAAGCGGTCGGGCGACGGCCCGCCAGCGGCCTTGAACGTCCACACGTCGTCCGCGTCGTCGCGGCCCTCCCACGTGCCGGCGAGCGCCGGTTCGAACACCCGGATGTCATCGGTCACGAGCGGGCGCAGCGACACGTAGCAGCCGCCCAGCGACACGGCGGCGAGAACCGTCACGAACGAGGTCAGCAGTCGGCGCATCGATACCCTCCAGGGCATGCCGCAGTTGGCATTGTCACCGATAGAGACGCGTTCCGGGTCCGGAGGGATGTGAGCCGCGGGTGTCCGCCCGTGAAATAGCGTGATGGCGACCGGCACGGCCCGCGACCGAGGCTCGGCAGGGCCTGGCGGGCCGGCTCACGCACCGAGCCGGGCCACGACCTCGAGGGCGCGATCGATGTCCCCGGGTGCGACGTACCAGTGCGCAGACAGGCGCACGGGTCGGTCGGCGGTCTGTCCCTGCGCGCGGACGCGGATCTTCCGGTCCCACAGCGCATCCTGCAGGGCACGGCCGGTCACGCCCGAGACGGAGAACGTCGTGATGGCGGACGCCAACGGCCCGTTCGCCGGAGAGAGGAGCTTGACCGTCTTGATCCGGGCCAGCCCGTCGCGCAGGCGATTGGCGAGCATCAGATCCCAGCGCTCGATGCGGTCGATGCCGAGGGCCTGCGTGAACTGCAGCGCGGCGAGCAGCCCGTCCACGACAGGCACACTCCCGGTGCCGTACTGCATGAACCGGAACGCGCCCGTCTCGTCGTCGTGGTCCAGGCGCCCGCTGGCCAGCGTCACCCAGAGGCGGGGCTGCACCTCACGCCGGATGTAGAGCACGCCGGTGCCCTTGGGCGCGAGCAGCCACTTGTGCGGGCTGCTGACGTAGGCGTCGCACCCGATGGACTTCACGTCGAGCCTCCGCTGGCCGATCACCTGCGCGCCATCGACGACGGCGAGAGCGCCGCGGTCGCGCGCGAGCGCGCACAGTTCCTTCGCCGGCATGAGAATGCCGCGCCCGGACGTGATGTGGCTGAACATCACGACCTTCGTACGCGGCGTCATGGAGTCGGCAAAGAGCCTCACCACCGCATCGGGTCCGGCGTCGACGGCCGCCTGCAGCGGCAGTTCCTTGACGACGATGCCGTGGCGCTTCGCGCGGAGGCGCCAGCTGCCGATGCCGCCGCTGTGCTCCTGGTCGGTCGTGACGACTTCGTCGCCCGCGGCGAGGTCCAGCCCGTTCGCCACGAAGCTCATCCCCATCGTGGCGTTCAGCGTGATGGCCACTTCTTCGGGCGAGGCGTTGATGAAGGCGCCGAGCTTCGTCCGCGCGTCGACGAGCTGCTGGTATCCCGTGAGCGGCTCGCCGTCCGCCTGGAAGTAGGGCCAGTCGGGCAGCTCGCGCTCGAGCTGTTCGACGTGCCGGTTCATGGCCGAGACGACGTCCCACGGCGACGCGCCGAGCGTGCCGGTGTTGCAGTAAGTGATGGTCTCGGGGAACAGCAGCCGCCTGCGCGCCGCGGCGAAGACCGCCGCGTCGCCGTCCGCGGCTGCGGGCGCGAACGGCGGCAGGACAGCCGGGTTCTGTGGGGCCGACTGCCCGAAGACCCGCGTGCCCGACACGAGGCCGAGGGCACCGGCGAGGGTCGAGCGTTCGAGAAAGCGGCGGCGTGACAGCGTCATGTGTGGGCCCCCTGCGGCGCAACGGTCTTCCCGGCCCCAGCCAGTCCCACGGCGCGCGCGATGGTGAGCCTCTGTGGCTGGATGCCGTCTGAGTATCCCGGCGGCAGGCGTCCGGCGTCAAGGCTGGTCGCGGAGAGCGCAGTCGCAGGATCGCGACTACTCCGCCCAGCCCGAATCGTGCTCGGGGCTGGCGGCCGGCAGGAGCGGCAGGCCTTCGTGCGGCTTGGTGCCCATCAGGCCGACGCGATGGTACACGCGAATCTTGTCGCGCGTATCCAGGATGTCGAGGTTCCGCATCGTCAGCTGCCCGACGCGATCCTGCGGCGTGAAGAACACCTCCGTCCCCTTCTCCATCGTCAGCCGCTCGGGGTGGTAGGTGAGGTTCGGACTCGTGGTGTCGAGGATGGAATAGTCGTTACCGCGGCGCAGCTCGATCGTGACCTCGCCGCTGATCGCGCGCGCCACCCAGCGCTGCGCCGTCTCGCGCAGCATGAGCGCCTGCGGGTCGAACCAGCGTCCCTGGTAGAGCAGCCGTCCGAGGCGGCGACCGTTCACCCGGTACTGATCGATCGTGTCCTCGTTGTGGATCCCCGTCACCAGCCGCTCGTAGGCAATGTACAGGAGCGCGAGGCCAGGCGCCTCGTAGATGCCGCGGCTCTTGGCTTCGATGATCCGGTTCTCGATCTGATCGGACAGGCCCAGGCCGTGACGCCCGCCGATGGCGTTCGCCTCCATGAACAGCGCCAGGGGCGTCGGAAACGTCTGGCCGTTCAGCGCGACCGGCTCACCCTCGTCGAAGCGGACGCTCACCGTCTCGGGCTTCACCACCACGTCGTCGCGCCACGAGGCCACGCCCATGATCGGATTGACGATGGAGACGCCGCGATCGAGGAACTCCAGATCCTTGGCTTCGTGGGTGGCGCCGAGGATGTTCGAGTCGGTCGAGTACGCCTTGTCGGCGCTCATGCGGTATTCGAGGCCGGCCCCCTCGAGATACGCGGACATCTCCGCCCGCCCGCCCAGCTCGCGGATGAACGCGTCGTCGAGCCAGGGTTTGTAGATGCGCAGGCGCGGGT
>CAYZYG010000108.1:0-16614 GCA_964481395.1 uncultured Vicinamibacterales bacterium | reverse complement strand
TCTCGCCGACGAGGATGATGTTCGGGTCCTGGCGCAGGAAGGCGCGCAGGGCGGCGGCGAAGTTGAGGCCGATGTTCTCGCGGACCTGCACCTGGTTCACGCCCGGCAGGTTGAACTCGACCGGGTCCTCGGCCGTCATGATGTTGGTCTCGGGCGTGTTGATGCGCGAGATGGACGAGTAGAGCGTGTTGGTCTTGCCGCTGCCCGTCGGACCCGTGACCAGCACCATGCCCCAGGGCTTGCGGATCGCCGTCTCGAACCGGGCGAGCGAGTGGCTCTCGAACCCCAGCTTCGTCATGTCGAGCATGAGCTTGTCGCGGTCGAGGAGCCGCAGCACGATCTTCTCGCCGAACAGCGTCGGCAGCACCGAGACGCGGAAGTCGATCTCCTTGGAGCGGCCCTGGTCGCTGTACCGGATCTTGATGCGCCCGTCCTGGGGCAGGCGTTTCTCGGCGATGTCGAGCTTCGCCATGATCTTGAGCCGCGACGACACCGGATCGCGGAACTTCATCGGCGGCGACATGATGTTGTAGAGCACGCCGTCAATCCGGTAGCGGATCCGGTACTCCTTCTCGTAAGGCTCGATATGGATGTCGCTCGCCCCCCGCTGGATCGACGACATCAGCAGGGCGTTGACCAGCCGAATGACCGGCGCCTCCTCGCCCTGCTTCATCAGCGCGTCGACGTTGATTTCCTCGAGGTCCTCGAGGACCTCGACCTCGCCCTCCGCCGCGGTCGGTATCTCCTGGAGCATGCGCGACGCCATCTCGAGCGTGCTCGGCTCCTCGGTCTTGCCGACGCCGTAGTAGCGCTGCAGCGCTTCCTGGACCGCCCCCTCCGACGCCACGACCGGCTCCACGTTGTAGCCTGTCATGAACTTGAGGTCGTCCATGGCGAACACGTTGGTCGGGTCCGTCATGGCGATCGTCAGCGTCGCCCCCGCGCGGCTCAGCGGGATGATCTGGTACTTCTGGGCCGTCTCGACCGGCACCAGCTTGATGACGGCCGGATCGATGTCGAACTGGGACAGGTTGATGGACGGCACCCCGTACTGGCGGCTCAGGAGCCCCGTGATGTCGTCCTCACGGATGAACCCCAGCTTGACCAGGGCCGTGCCCACCTTGCCCCCGTTCGACTTCTGGTGGGCCAGGGCCTGCTGGAGCTGCTCGGGCGTGATCCGCTGCTCCTTCAGGAGGAGCTCGCCAATGCGTACGGCCATGGGGAGTTACGTTTCTGTCATCCGCGCACGATCCGGGAGGTCCGAACATCCGGCGCCGCTCGTTCGGCGGGCCGGGGTCTGCCTCTCCCGTCCACTGGCAGCCAGCTGACCAATCCGCGCCATTGGGTCATTCGGCCAAACATTCCGGACCGTTCCGGGCAGACAACCAGTGTGGAGTCGGCGTGCAACGACCGCTCCAAGCCGGTATTTCGGCCGAACGGCCCCCGGGCATGAGTCCCGCGGCCGCCGCACCGGAACTCCCCTCGGCCGGAAATCGTCTACACTTAGAGACTTGCGCGCGATGCCGAGCCTCCCGGCGGGAGGACCGCCCCCCGGTGGCGTGTGCAGATTCTCGACACAGAAAGGACCCGCCATGGTTGAAGCGTCTGCCACTCCCCCGGCTCCGAAGGGCAAGAGCCTGCCGGAGCGCGTTTGGGGCATCCTGACCTCGCCACGCGAGACGTTCGCCGATGTCGTCGCCCGGCCGCGGTGGTTCGGGATGATGGCTCTCGTCATCCTCGTCACGGTCGTCGGGATGGGGGGGTTCCTGTATACGGACGTGGGCCAGCAGGCCTGGATCGACCAGAGCGTCAGAAGCCAGGAGGCGTTCGGCATCCAGGTCACCGACGAGGCGTACGCGCAACTGGAGAAGATGGCTCCGTGGGCGCCGGTGCTGACCGCCGTCAACATGGTGATCTTCCAGCCGCTCATGACGCTCATCGTCGCGGGCATCCTCTTCGCCGTCTTCAACGCCGCCCTCGGGGGCGACTCGTCGTTCAAGCAGACGTTCGCCGTCGTGGTGCACACGGGCGCGATTACCATCGTCCAGCAACTGTTCGTCACGCCGCTCAACTACGTCCGCGAGTCCATGTCGAGCGCGACGAACCTGGCCGTGTTCCTGCCCATGCTCGACGAGACCAGCTTCGTCGCCAAGCTCTTCGGCGCGATCGATCTGTTCCTGGCGTGGTGGGTCGTGCTGCTCGCCATCGGCCTGAGCGTGCTGTACCGCCGGAAGACAGGCCCGATCGCGATCGGGCTGTTCGTCGTGTACGCCATCATCGCCATCATCATCGCCGCCTTCACGTCTGGCGGCTCGGGGGCCTAAGCGCGTGAACGCCAAGAAGATCCTCATCGGAGTCGCTGTCCTGGTCGTGCTGGGGGGGCTGGTCTTCGCGAACCTGTATTTCAAGCGGGAAACCGGCGTCGAGGTGCAGGTCGAGAAGATCGAGACGCGCGATCTCGAAGCCATCGTGTCTGCGTCTGGCCGGATCCAGCCGAAGCAGCTCGTCAACATCAGCGCCAACACCATGGGCCGGGTCACGAAGCTGGCCGTCGAAGAGGGGGACCGGGTCACGGCCGGGCAGTTCCTGCTCGAGATCGATCCCCGGTCGGCACGCAGCTCCGTGGAGCGCGGCGAGGCGGGGCTGAACGCCCAGCGGACGGCGCTCGAACAGGCCAGGGTGCAGCTCGACTCGGCGAAGGTGCAGCTGGCGCTGGCCCAGGACACCTTCCGCCGTCAGCAGGACCTCTGGAAGGAACAGCTGACGACGAAGGAGGCGCTGGATCGGGCCGAGAACGAGCTGAAGCTGCGTCAACGGGACGTCCAGGTGCGCGAAGCGGAGATTTCCGCCCAGCAGCAGCGCATCCGCCAGTCGGTGGCCGACCTCGACAACGCGAAGTACAACCTGAGCCAGGTCACCATCGATTCGCCCCTGGACGGCATCGTGACGCGGCGCAACATCGAGCCGGGTGAAACGGTCGTCATCGGCACGATGAACAACGCCGGCACGGTGCTGCTCACCATCGCCGACATGTCCGTCATCGAGGCCGAGCTGGAAGTGGACGAGACCGATATCCCGACGCTGGCCAGGGGCCAGAAGGCCAAGGTCACGATTGACGCCCTGCCCGAGCGGACCTTCCAGGGCACCGTCACCGAGATCGGCAACAGCCCGATCCAGGCCACTGGCGCGGCGGCCGCCTCCGGAGGCGCGACGAACTTCAAGGTGGTCGTGACCATCGACGGGGAGGTGCCCGACGTGCGCCCGGGCTTCACATGCACGGCGGACATCACCACGGCGACGCGGGAGAAGGCCGTGGCGGTCCCCATCCAGGCCGCCACGGTGCGCGAGCTCGTCTTCGACGACAAGGGCAACGTGGTGCGCCCCCCGGCGGACGAGAAGCAGGCCAAGCGCCGGACCGGGACCGGCGTCCAGGCAGCCGAACTGAAGCCCGGCCAGACGAAGAAGGAAACGGAAGGCGTCTTCGTCGTGAAGGACGGCAAGGCGGTCTTCATGCCGCTGAAGACGGGCATCGCGGGTGAGCGGTACTTCGAGGTCCTGTCGGGAGTCGAGGCCGGCGCCGAGGTCATCACCGGGCCCTTCAACTCGGTCCGGGATCTGAAGGACGGAGACCCGGTGAAGCTGCAGGAGAAGAAGTAGAGCCGTGGGCCGCATCCTCGAAGGCGTGGCGATCGCCCTCAGGGCCATCTGGGGGAGCAAGCTGCGCTCGTTCATGAGCGTGCTCGGCAACATCGTGGCCGTCACCTCGATCATCGCGGTGGTGTCGCTCATCCAGGGCCTCAATGCCACGGTCACCGACGCCATCGTCTCCGACGTCGGCGCGGACTCGTTCGTCGTCGATCGCTACGGCGTCACGATGAGCGAGGAGGACTTCGAGAAGGTCAGGAGCAACCCCCTCATCACCCTGGACGACGCCGGCGCCATCCGGGAGGGCGGCGAGGCGATCCGGTCGGTGATGGCGGAGAGCAGCCGGTCGGGAACGGTCACCTTCGAGGAGCACGTGCTCGAGAGCGTCAGCATCCGGGGCGTGACGGCCGAGTACGTGGACTTCTCGTCGTACAACGTGGAGCGAGGCCGTCTGGTGACGCCGAGCGAAGTCGAACGGAAGCGGAACGTCGTGCTCCTGGGCTGGGGCACGGCCGACCGCCTGTTCGGCCAGTCCGACCCCATCGACCGGGTCATCAAGATCGAGGGGGTGCACTTCCGGGTCGTCGGCGTCAACGAGAAGAAGGGGGCGATCTTCGGCCAGTCGCAGGACGAATTCGCCGTCATCCCCCTCGGCGCCTTCCAGAAGATCTTCGGCGCGCGGGTCCGCCTCAGCCTGAACGTCAAGCCCGCGGACCCGATGCTGGTCGATCAGGCGATGGACGAGGCCACCGTGGCGCTGCGCATCGAGCGGCGGCTCAAACCGAAGGACCGGAACAACTTCGGGATGTTCACGTCGGACACGCTGCTCGGCATCTACCGGCAGGCCACCTCGGGCATTTTCGCCGTGCTCGTCGGCGTCGTCGCGCTGTCGCTCGTGGTCGGCGGCATCGTCATCATGAACATCATGCTCATGGTCGTGACCGAGCGCACCTTCGAGATCGGCCTGCGCAAGGCGCTGGGCGCCAAGCGGCGTGACATCATGCTGCAGGTGCTCGCCGAGTCGGTGACGCTCTCGGTCGCCGGCGGCGTCGTGGGCACGACACTCGGCTTCCTCGTGGCATGGCTGATCTCCAAGGTCAGCCCGCTGCCGGCCGCGGTGCAGCTCTGGTCCGTGGCGCTCGGCATCGGCATCACCGCGCTCGTCGGCCTCTTCTTCGGCGTCTACCCGGCGATGCGGGCCGCCAGACTCGATCCGATCGAGGCGTTGAGGAAGGAATAGCGCGATGGCCATGAAGTTCGCCTTGTTCGGCGACATCATCGGGCTGGCGTTCGACACGCTGCGATCCCAGAAGATGCGGTCGTTCCTCACGATCCTCGGGATCGTCATCGGCATCACCGCCATCGTGGGGATGACGTCGCTCATCCGGGGCTTCGACGAATCGCTGCGCGACTCGATCCGCGAACTCGGGCCCAACACGATCTTCGTCGCGAAGTTCAGCGGCGTCAGCTTCGCCGCCGGCAAGGAGTTCCGCGACCTCATCAAGCGCCCGGTGCTGACGGTCGACGACGCGAAGGCCATCGAGCGCGAGGCCCCGTCCGCGGGCCGGGTGGACGTGTGGCTGGGAGCCTGGGGCATGCCCGGGCGCGAGCGCATCCACTACAAAGGGGAACGGACCAAGGAACTCTCCATCATCGGCGTCTCGCAGCACTACGCCGCCGTGAACTTCCTCAAGGTCGAGGGCGGGCGGTTCTTCACCGAGGCCGAGGTCATCCACCGCCGCCGCGTCGTGGTCCTCGGACAGACGGCCCTGAAGGCGCTCTTCCCGAACATCGATCCCATCGGCAAGACCGTGCGCATCGGCGCGCAGCAGTACGAAGTGGTCGGCTACGTCGGGCCGCGCCCCAGCCCGATGGGCGGTCAGGGGCAGGACGACTTCGCGGTCATCCCCTATACCACCTTCCAGAAGCAGTTCGGGTGGCGTCAGGCGCGCGGCCGCGTCAGCGTCAACGGAACCGTCACCGACGCCAGCGCGTTCCAGAGCGCGATGATCGCCGTCGTGCCACGCGAGGGCGCGACCCGGCAGGCGGCCATGGACGAGGTCGAGCAGATCATGCGGATCCGCCACGGCCTGAAGCTCGACGAGCCGAACGACTTCGACATCGTCACGCAGGACGCCGCCCTGAAGGTGTGGGACCAGCTCACGGGGGCGTTCTTCATCGGCCTCGTGGTCATCTCGTCCATCGCCCTGATGGTCGGCGGCATCGGCGTCATGGCGATCATGATGATCTCGGTGACGGAGCGGACCCGCGAGATCGGCGTCCGGAAGGCGCTCGGCGCCCGCCGCCGGGAGATCCTCTGGCAGTTCCTGCTCGAAGCGGTGTTCCTGACGTCGCTCGGCGGCGTGCTCGGCATCGCGATCGGATCGAGCATCGGCCTCGGCGTCCACTATGCCACGGGCTTCCCCATCTCGATGCCGTGGTGGAGTTTCGCCCTCGGTTTCGGCTTCTCGGCCGGCACGGGCATCTTCTTCGGCCTGGTGCCCGCCATCCGCGCCGCCCGGCTGGACCCCATCGAGGCGCTCAGATACGAATAACAGGGGCCGGGGACCGGGGATCGGGGACCAGTTGAGGATGGCCCCAGTCCCCATGCCCGTCCTTCCCGTCACGCCGCAGCCGACCAACGACCGGAACCTGGGATCCGGTCACCTCGCGCCCGTCCCGTCCCGCCCGGGCCGTCGTGCGGGTTTGTCCTCGCCTCGGGGTACCCTCGACGGCGCAAGCGGAACGCCGTGACAGACCGGGTCCCAGGTCCCCGATCCCCGGTCCCTGTTCTTCGCTCCCCGTAGTATCATTAGATTTTTGTCGGTTCTGCCGCGTTCGTCACAAGGGGTAATCCGCCTATGAAGGTCTATGACGCCGCTAGCATCTGGAACGTCGCCATTGTCGGGCACGGAGGCTCGGGCAAGACGCAGCTGACGTCCGCCATCCTGTTCGACGCCGGCATGGTCAACCGCCTCGGCAAGGTCGACGAGGGCAATACGGTCACGGACTTCGACGACGAGGAGGTGGCGCGCAAGCACACGCTGTCGTCGAGCGTGGCGTACGCCGAATGGAACAAGGCGAAGATCAACCTCGTCGACACGCCGGGGTTCGCGAACTTCTTCAGCGACGCCTGCGCCGGTCTGCGGGTGGCCGACGGGGCCCTGGTGCTGGTCGACGCCGTGTCGGGCCCCGAAGTGCAGACCGAGAAGGTATGGGACGAGGCCGCCCGCCTGAGCCTGCCGCGCCTCGTCGTGCTGAGCAAGCTCGAACGTGACCGGGCCAGCCTGGAGCGGACGCTCGACGCGCTGCACACGACGTTCGGCCGCGGGGTGGTGCCCATTCAGATGCCGATCGGCGAGGAGAAGGACTTCACGGGCGTCGTCGACCTGGTCGGCATGAAGGCGTATACCTACGCGCCGGACGGTTCCGGCACGGTCACCGAGGGCGACGTGCCCGCGGGGCTGGCCGAGAAAGCCAAGGAGGCGCGGGACGCCCTCGTCGAGATGGTGGCCGAGGCCGATGACAGTCTGATGGAGAAGTTCTTCGAGGCCGGAACCCTGACGCATGAGGAGCTGGTCCGCGGTCTGAAGACCGCCGTGAACACCGGCAAGGTGTTCCCGCTCGTCTGCACGTCCGGCATGGCCAACATCGGGATCCAGCCGCTGCTCGACGCCGTCATGGCGTATCTGCCCTCCGCGGCGGAGCGGACGGTGAAGGCCCTGGACAAGTCCGGCGCGGAGCTGGAGTTCACCGTCGGCGACGGCGGCCCGGCCGCGGCGTTCGTGTGGAAGACCATTGCCGACCCGTTCGCCGGCCGGATCAATCTCTTCCGCGTGCTCAAGGGCTCGGTCAGGGCCGACTCGACGATCGTCAACCTGACCAAGGACTCGACGGAACGCCTCGGCCACATCGCGGTCATGCAGGGCAAGACGACGGCGGACGTCCCCGAAATCAAGGCTGGTGACCTCGGGGCCGTGGCGAAACTGAAGGACACCCAGACGAACGACACCCTCGGCGACAAGGACAGTCCGATCCGTTTCGCGGCGATGTCGTTCCCCGAGCCCGTGCTCTCGTACGCGATGGAGCCCAAGTCGCGCGGCGACGAGGAGAAGATCAGCACGGCGCTCCAGCGCATCCAGGAAGAGGATCCGACGATCCGCTACAGCCGCGACCCGCAGACGCACGAACTGCTGCTCTCGGGCCAGGGCCAGCTCCATATCGAGGTCACCGTCAACAAGATGAAGCGGCGGTTCGGCGTCGAGGTGAACCTGAAGCTGCCGCGCATTCCGTACCGCGAGACCATCACGGCCTCGACCGAAGCCAACGGCCGGCACAAGAAGCAGACCGGCGGCCACGGGCAGTTCGGGGACTGCACCATCCGGATGGAACCGCTGCCGCGCGGCGCCGACTTCGAGTTCGTGGACGAGATTTTCGGCGGCGCCATCCCGCAGCAGTTCCGCCCCGCCGTCGAGAAGGGCATTCAGGAAACCCGGATGCGCGGCTACCTGGCCGGCTACCCGGTGATGGACTTCAAGGTGACGCTCCTCGACGGCAAGTTCCACGCCGTCGATTCGAACGAGCTCTCCTTCAAGATGGCCGGCCGTCTGGCGTTCAAGGATGCCATGACCCGATGCCGCCCGACGATCCTCGAGCCGATCATGAACGTCGAGGTCTACGTCCCGAGCGACTTCGCCGGCGACATCATGGGCGACATCAACGGCCGGCGCGGGCGCGTCTCGGGCATGGACACCCGGGGCAACACGACCGTGGTGAAGGCGCAGGTGCCGATGTCGGAAATGCTGACGTACGAACAGACGCTGACCTCGACGACCGGCGGCCGCGGCACCTACCACATGGAGTACTCGCACTACGAAGAGGTGCCGGCGCACCTCCAGGCCAAGATCATCGCCGCGGCCAAGGCAGAGAAGGGCGAGGCGGCCGAAGAAGAAGAATAGGCCCGGGCCAGGACCCGTTCTCCCGTCGCGTTCGCCGACCCGCCGGTCGGTGCGGCGACGGGAGAGCCGGCCGCATCAGTACGACATCGAGTCCAGCTTCACTTTTCCCCGGAAAATCCAGTAGATGCTGATGGTGTAGGCCAGCACCAGCGGAATGCCGATTCCGGCGATGATCAGCATCGTGGTCAGCGTTCCCTCGGACGAGGCAGCGTTGTAGACCGAGAGGCTGGTCGACGGGTCCGCTCCACGGACCAGGTTCGGGAACATCCCCATCCCCACGAGGCCCATCAGGCCGAACACCGCCCCGCACGACGACAGGAACGCCCGCCACTCGCGGCCGCGGAAGATCTCGCGCGGCACGTTCGCGATCGCCAGCATCGTCGCGAGGGGCAGCGCGAACGTCCAGGGGCTGGCCTTGAACGGCTCGCCCATGTGCGGCAGGTACAGCAGCGTCGCCATCGTCGTCGTGGCATAGCAGATGACGAACAGGATGATGGTGTTGTTGACCCAGCCGCGGACCTTCGCCTGGACCTCGCCATCCGTCTTCAGCACCAGGTAGATGGCGCCGTGCATGGCGAACAGCGCGACGGTGGTGAAGCCCGTCAGCAGCGCATACGGATTCAGCAGCGTCAAGAACCCGCCGATGTACTCGCCGTGGGCATCCAGCGGAACACCCCGGATCACGTTCCCGAACGCCACGCCCATGAGGAACGACCCCAGGAACGACGCCGCGCTGAAGCTCACGTCCCACGCGCGGCGCCACCAAGTCATCGGCTGCTTGCTGCGGAACTCGATGGCCACGGCCCGGAAGATCAGGGCGAACAGCAGCAGGATCATCGCGGGGTAGAAGCCCGAGAAGACGCCGGCGTAGACGGCCGGAAACGCGGCGAAGAGGGCGCCGCCTCCGGTCACCAGCCACACCTCGTTGCCGTCCCAGACCGGTCCGATCGCATTGATGAAGATGCGCCGGTCCTCGTCGCGTTCGACAAACAGGTGCAGGATGCCCACGCCGAGATCGAAGCCGTCGAGTACGGCGTACCCGGCCAGGAGGGTGCCGACGAGCAGGAACCAGATGGTGTTCAGGTCGATGGACATGCCTCAGGCTCGCTTCGGGCTGCCGGCCAGGTCGTCGGGCAGCGGGCCGTGCTTGATCTTCGCGTCGAGCAGGTAGAGGAAGAGGGCGAAGAGCAGGATGTAGACCACGGTGAACAGGATCAGCGAAAAGACAACGGCCCCGGACGAGACCGACCGGCTGACGCCCTCGCTGGTCCGCATCAGGTTGTACACGATCCACGGCTGGCGGCCCACTTCGGCCACCATCCAGCCGGCCTGGTTCGCAATCTGGGGGCCGAGCACCGACACGACGAACAGCCGCAGCAGCCACGCCGGCGGCGGGGATGCACTCCGTCGCCACGTGTAGAACGCTCCCATGACCGCAAGGCCGATCAGCACCATGCCGATCGCTACCATGAGATGGTACGACTGGAAGACGATCTGCACCGGGGGCCGGTCTTCTGGCGCGAAGGCCTGCAGGCCGGTGACCGGCGCCGACGCGTCGCCGTGCAGCATCCAGCTGAGCAGGCCGGGCACCGCCACGCCGCGCACCTGCTGTCGGGGTTCGTCGACCCACCCGAACAGGAACAGGTCGGCTGGCGCGGACGCCGGGAAGTGCGCTTCCATCGCCGCGAGTTTCGGCGGCTGATGGGCGGCGACACCTTCGGCGCTCAGATGTCCCGTCGCCAGGGAGCCCAGCGAAGCCACCAGTGCGAGACTCGCACCGACCCGCAGAGACCGCCGGGCGAAATCCTCGAACCTGCCCTTGAGCAGGTAGTAGGCGCTCACCGAGATCACCAGAAACGCCCCCGCCTGCCACGCGCCGAGAACAGTGTGCGCGAGACGCTCGACGGTCGACGGGTTGAAGACCATGGCCCAGAAGTCCGTCACCTCCGCGCGCCGGCCCAGCCCGTGTTCCACGAGGCGGAAACCGGCCGGTGTCTGCATCCACGAGTTGGCGACGATGATCCAGATGGCGCTGAAATGGGCGCCCAGACACACCATCAGGGTCGAGAAGAAGTGCAGGCCCGGACCGACCTTGTCCCACCCGAAGAGCAGCAGGGCAAGGAACCCGCTCTCCAGAAAGAAGGCGAAGATGCCTTCCGCGGCCAGCGCGCTGCCGAACACGTCGCCCACGAAGCGCGAGTACGCCGCCCAGTTGGTGCCGAACTCGAACTCCATCACGATTCCGGTGGCCACGCCCAGCGCAAAGGTCAATCCGAAGATCCGCACCCAGAAGCGCGTCATCTGCTGGTAGATCGGGAGGCGGGTCTTCAGGTACAGGCCCTCCATCACCACGAGCGCCACGCCGAGACCGATGCTGAGCGGCGGGTACAGATAATGGAACGCGATCGTCATCGCGAACTGGATGCGCGAGAGCAGAGTGACATCCATGAGGGACATCCGACAGGGGCCGTCGGCCGGGCGAACACCGCACGGCGGAGATGCACAGGGGGCCCAGCGGGATTATCCGCCTCGCGGGCCCCGTACGCAACACAGGCCCCGGCAGGTGGTCCTGCCGGAGCCTGGGATCCGATGCGCTGACGAGCCGCTCGTGCGCGCGTGCGCCCCGGACGGTTGCGGGGACGGGAACCCCGTCCGGTGCGCGCGGCTACCCGCCCTTGCCGCTGCGGCCCGAGTGGCGGGCCTTCGTCGCGGTCGGCTGCGCGCCCTTGGTGTGCTCGTGCACGGGGGCGGTGTCCGTGTCGTCGGCCTTCCGGCCGCGGACGCGGGCGGCCGCGGCTCGCAGGCGGCCGCCGATGCCCTTCCCCTCGGCCTTGCCCTCGGCCTTGTCTTTCGCGGCCTGGGCCTTCTTCGGGTCGAACTCCGACCCGACGAGTTCGACCAGCGCGATCTCGGCGGCATCGCCCCTGCGAACGCCGGCTTTGAGGATCCGGACGTAGCCGCCCGGGCGCGACGCGAAGCGCGGCGCAAGCGTGTCGAACAGCTTCTTGAGGACGTCCTTGTCGGCGATGTCCCGCGCGACGAGACGACGGGCGTGCAGCGCCTTCCCGTTGGCCGCGCCTTCGGCGACGCCCTGCTTGGCCACGGTAATCAGCTTCTCGACGAACGGGCGCAGTTCCTTGGCCTTCGGCACGGTGGTGATGAGGTGCTCGTGCTGCAGGAGGGCCTGCGCCTGGTTGCGGAGCATCGAGATCCGGTGCTCGGTGACTCGTCCCAGCTTGCGGTGGGCTACTCGGTGACGCATTGCTCGTTCCTAGTCTCGTCGGGCCGCCCGGGTTCGCACCCACCGGAGGTCCCATTCATCGCAGGGCCTGGTTCGCAGAACCCTACTGCCTACTGTCTACTGTCTACTGTCTACTGACCAGTAGCTTCCCGCCTACTCCTGCCTCTGCGGCGCAGGCTGGTCGAGCTTCATGCCCAGCCCGAGCCCCATGGTCTGGAGGATCTCGCGAATCTCGTTGAGCGACTTCCGCCCGAAGTTCTTCGTCTTGAGCATCTCGGCTTCGGTCTTCTGCACGAGCTCCCGGATGGTCCTGATGTTGGCGTTCTTCAGACAGTTGTAGGACCGGACCGAGAGTTCCAGTTCCTCGACCGACTTGTCGAGGTGTTCGTTGGAGACGCTGAGCCCCCCCAGGGCGCCCTGCGCGTCGTCGGACACGTCGATCGCGTCCTCGAGGCTGACGAAGATGCTCATGTGCTCGCGCAGGAGCCGTGCGGCCAGCGAGACCGCGTCGCGCGCCGTCACGGCACCGTTCGTCCAGACGTCGAGGGTGAGCTTCTCGTAGTCGGTGGTCTGGCCGAGGCGGGCCATCTCGACGAGGTAGTTCACCTTCTTGACGGGCGAGTGGACGGAATCGATGGGGATCCAGCCGATGCCGAGGTCCTCGTCGAAGTTGCGGTCGGCGGTGATGTAGCCGCGGCCGCGCTTCACGCGGACCTCCATTTCCAGCTTCCCGCCCTCGGAGACCGTGGCGATGTGGGCGTCCGGCTCGAGAATCTCGACGTCGGCGTCGGGCTCGAGGTCCCCCGCCCTGACTTCGCCGGGCTTGTCGACGCGCAGGTACAGCGTCTTGGTGTAGTCGACGTGGAGCTTGAGCGGGATCTGCTTGAGGTTGAGGATGATGTCCGTCGCATCCTCGACCACGCCGGGAATGGGCGAGAACTCGTGGAGCACGCCGTCGATCTTGACGGCGGTGAACGCCGCGCCCTCGATCGACGACAGCAGCACGCGCCGCATGGCGTTGCCGATCGTGGTGCCGAAGCCCCGCTCGAACGGCTGGGCGTAGAAGCGCCCGAACCGGTCGGTGAGGGTGTCACGCTCGAACTCCAGCCGCTTGGGCCGCTGGAAACCCTTCCACAACATCGCTGGCGATCCTTTCTCGCGTCTGGTGCCGCCTGCCTGGTCCGCGCGCCGGGGGCGCCGCGGGGCCACGGTTGCCTGCTACTTCGAATACAACTCGACGATCAGCTGCTCCTGCACGGGCAGGTTGATCTGCGCGCGGCTCGGCAGCGACACGATCCGGCCGCTCATCTGCTCGGCCTGGAGTTCCAGCCACTCGGGGATGCCGCGTCCCTTCACCTCGTCCATGGCATGGAGCACGGCCGGGGCCTTGCGGCTCCTCTCGCGCACGCCGACGATGTCGCCCTCGCGGACCTGGAACGACGGGACGTCGACCGTCCGGCCGTTGACGCTGAAATGGCCGTGGCGGACGAGCTGCCGGGCCTGGGCGCGGGAGGTCGAGAAGCCGAGCCGGTAGACGACGTTGTCGAGGCGGCGCTCCAGCATCTGGAGGAGCAGCTCGCCGGTGATCCCCCGCTGGCGGGCGGCGGACTCGAAGTACCGTCGGAACTGGTTCTCGAGCACCCCGTAGATGCGCTTGACGCGCTGCTTTTCGCGCAACTGTACGCCGTAGCCCGCCATCTTGGCTTTGCGGGCCTTGCCGTGCTGGCCCGGGACGAAGTTGCGCTTCTCGATGGCGCACTTCTCGGTGTAGCACCGCTCGCCCTTCAGAAAGAGCTTCATGCCCTCGCGACGGCACAACCGGCAAACTGGTCCGATGTATCTAGCCATGCTCTGTCTTCCGTGTCTGTCTCAATGGTCCGACTGCCTACACGCGCCGGCGCTTCGTGGGCCGGCACCCGTTGTGCGGGATGGGCGTCACGTCGCGGATGGACTTGACCTCGATCCCCACGGTGCCCAGGGCGCGCACGGCCGACTCGCGGCCCGCGCCGGGCCCCTTGACGCGCACGTCGCACGAGCGCATGCCCATGGTCTTGGCCACGTTGGCCGCGGAGAGGGCGGCCTGGGTCGCCGCGAACGGCGTGCCCTTGCGCGACCCCTTGAACCCGACGGCGCCCGCGCTGGACCACGCGACCACGTTGCCCTCGGCGTCGGCGATCGTGATGGTGGTGTTGTTGAACGACGCCTGGATGCTCACCATCCCGTGGTGCACCACCCGCTTCTCGCCGCGCCGCTTGAACGTCTTCTTGGGCTTGCCTGCCTTCTCGCCCGATTCGCTCTTGGCCATGCCTTACACCGTCTTCTTCTTGGCGATCGCGCCGCGCCGCGGGCCCTTCCGGGTGCGCGCGTTGGTCCGCGTCCGCTGGCCCCGCACCGGGAGGCTGCGGCGATGCCGCAGTCCGCGGTAGCAGCCGATGTCCATCAACCGCTTGATGTTCATGGAGACCTCCTTGCGGAGGTCGCCCTCGACGCCGCCCTGCTCCTCGATGACGCGGCTGATCTTCCGCACGTCGTCCTCGGAGAGGTCCTTCACCCGGACATCCGGATTCACCCCGGCCGCCTCGAGAATCCCCGTGGCGCGCGTCCGGCCGATCCCGAAGATGTAGGTCAGCCCGATCTCGACCCGCTTGGTTCGCGGCAGGTCCACACCCGCGATTCGTGCCATGACGTTACCCCTGCCTCTGCTTGTGCTTCTGGTTCGTGCAGATGACGCGCACGACGCCGCTGCGCCGCACGATCTTGCACTTGTCACACATCCGCTTGACCGACGTTCTGACCTTCATAGCTCGTACCCTCGCGCCCCGGCCACCGCGGGCGCGTCTGTCGGTTCCCGACTCGGCCCCGGCTACTTGTACCGGTAGGTGATCCGGCCCCGGCTCAAGTCGTACGGCGACAACTCGACCAGCACCCGATCCCCCGTCAGGATGCGGATGAAGTTCTTCCGCATCTTGCCGGATACGTGAGCCAGGACCTGGTGCTTGTTCTCGAGTTCCACCCGGAACATCGCGTTCGGCAGCGATTCCAGCACCACGCCCGTCACTTCAATCGTGTCGTCTTTCGGCACCGGCTGTCACACCCTCCGATTGACTTCCACCGCTCCCGCGCGGCCGCGTCAGGATCACGGGCCCGCCCTGAGCCACCGCAATCGTATGCTCGAAGTGCGCCGCCAGGCTGCCGTCCTTGGTCACGGCCGTCCAGCCATCGCCGAGCACCTTCACGCCGGGCCTGCCCATCGCCACCATCGGTTCGATGGCGATCGTCATGCCCTCCACCAACCGCGGCCCGCGGCCGGGCGGCCCGTAATTGGGTACCTGAGGCTCCTCGTGCAGCGAGGCGCCCACCCCGTGTCCGACGAACTCGCGCACCACCGAGAATCCGTGCGCCTCGACGTGCCGCTGGACCGCGTGGCCGATGTCCGACACCCGCCCGCCGATCCGCGCCTCGCCGATCCCGCGGTAGAGGGCCTCCTCGGTCACCCGCAGGAGTTCCCGCGCCCGCCCGCTGACCTGGCCCACCGGTACGGTGACCGCGCCGTCTCCGATGAAGCCGTCGAACCGCACGCCCAGGTCAATCGAGAGGATGTCGCCCTCGCGCAGCACGCGCGCCGACGGGATCCCGTGAATGACCTCCTCGTTCACCGACGTGCACAGCGTCGCGGGGAACCCGTGGTACCCCTTGAACGCCGGCTCGGCCCCGCGCGTCCGGACCGCCGACTCGGCGAACGCATCGAGCTCGGCCGTGGTCGCCCCGGGCCTGACCATCGGCTGCAGCGCCTCGAGCACTTCGGCCACGATGGCGTTCGCCGCCCGCATCCGATCGATTTCGGCGGGCGACTTGCAGACGATCACGCGCCGGCTCCGCTCGCGTCGCGGCCTCGCATCACGCCTCCCCGGCTCTCAGGCCCGGCGCCCCCTGATCCGCGTCTTCTTCATGAAGCCGTCGTAGTGCCTCATGATGAGCTGCGACTCGATCTGCTGCACCGTGTCCATCGCCACGCCGACCACGATCAGCGTCGAGGTGCCGCCGAAGTAGAACTGCACGTTCAGGCCCTCGGTCACGAACCTCGGCAGGATCGCGTCGAGCGACTCGCCGATGAACGGGATCGGCGCGACCTTGAAGCCGGCGATCATCCACTCGGGCAGCAGCGCGACGAGCGCCAGGTAGATCGCGCCCGCGAGCGTGATCCGGGTCAGAATCGTGTCGATGTACTCGGCCGTCCGCTTCCCGGGCCGGATGCCCGGCACGAATCCGCCGTACTTCCGCATGTTTTCCGCGACGTCATCCGGGTTGAAGATGATCGCCGTATAGAAGTATGCGAAGAAGATGATGCCGATGAAGTACAGCAGGTTGTAGAGCGGCATCCCCCACGCGAGCTGGTCGATCACGGCCCGGCCCCAGCTGCCCTGCTCGAACAGTCCGGCGACCGTCGCGGGGAAGGCCAGCAGCGACGAGGCGAAGATGACCGGGATCACGCCGCCGGTGTTCACCTTCAATGGAATGTGCGTGCTCGACCCGCCGTACATGCGGCGCCCGACGACGCGTTTCGCGTACTGCACCGTGACCCGCCGCTGCCCGCGCTCCATGAAGATGATGGCACCGATGACCACCACCATCAGCACAATGAGCAGCAGGATCCTGATGAGTCCGATCTGGCCGGTGCTCATCTGCTCCATCGTGACGATCACGGCCGACGGCAGCCCGGCGACGATCCCGGCGAAAATGATCAGCGACATCCCGTTGCCGATGCCGCGC
>CAYZYG010000107.1:0-16870 GCA_964481395.1 uncultured Vicinamibacterales bacterium | reverse complement strand
GGGGCCGGCACTGTCGCCACGGCGGCCGCCGCGGCCGCGACGGCCGATGCGGCCAGCGGGTCATTGGCGGCGGCCGTCCATTCGACCAGCACATCCAGCAGCCCGCGGGTGTCGAAAAGCGGCTGAATGACCGGCTGCTGGACCGCCTCGAGCCCCTTCGGCAGGCTCACGTCGCCCCAGCACTCGAACGGATGGCTGACGGGCGCGAGCAGGTCGGCCAGCAGGCTCGTCTCGTCGAGCCGGTCGTTGAGCGACACGATGAAGGGAACCTTCGCCATCGCCTCGGCGAACTTCAGCGAGGCAGGTGCGTCGTAGACGGGATTCACGCCGGCGACGATCAGCATCTCGACCTGGCCGGCGCGCATCTCGTCGGCCAGCGCCGCAAGCGCGCCGCCCCCGCCGGTGAACGGCTCCTCCGCGGCCGTGTCGTCGAACAGGTCCGCCTCGAACGCGCCGAGCGTGACGTTCAGCATCAGGGCCGCGAGTTCGATCGCAGGCCCGGAGGCCGACGCTCCCGCCGAACCGCCCGCCATCACGATGGTTCGTCCACTTCCGGCGACAAGTTCGTCCGCCAGAGATCTCAGCGTCTCCGGCGTCAGACCGGTCTCGGCCGCAACGGCGTCGATGGTGAACGGCGCGAGCGCCGTTGCGGTCGGCCCGTCGGCGGTCAGGGGACCGATCTGCCGCTCGACGATCAGTTCGTGGGCGAGCGCCGCGCCGACGCGGGCGAGATGGGAGTCGCGCACGCGAATCCGCCGGTCGGCATTCGCCCCGGTGAGCGTCAGGCGGCCCTCGAACTGGACGAAGCGGCTCATGGGGCGGCCGGATGCCTGCTCGGGGACGCGCCGGGAGGCAAAGCCCTGCTCGAACCCGTCCTCCGGCCGGTCGAGGAACTCCGCGCCCAGCCCCACGATCAGGTCGGCCCGCTCCAGGCGCGGCCGGAACACGCGGCCATCACCGAAGGCCTGCATGTACGCGGTGCGGGCGGCATCTTGTTCGAGCGGCGACCAGATGACGTCGCGCAATCCCGTCCGGCCGGCGAGCGCGATGAACGCGGTGCCCAGGGCCGGGCTCGACAGCGGCCTGGTCAGAAGCACGGCCTTGGTTCCCGCCGACGTCAGGCGCGAGACCACGTCGTTGGTGACGGCCGCCCATCCCGATGCCACGGGCGCACCGGCACCCCGTCTGACCGAGATGGGTCCCTTCGCGCGGTCGGGATCGTACAGGTCCATGAGCGCGGCCTGATGGCGGACGGACAGGCCCCGGCCGCCGGCATCCTCCGGGCTTGGCACCACGAGGATCGGGCGCCCCTCGCGCGTCCGCACCAGGACGGGCGTCCCGTCCAGCGCCGTATGGAAGAAGCGGGCCGGGCCGAGGCCGTCGACCAGGCTCTCCGGCATGTCGTGGAACGGAATGGTCGCCTCGTGCGGGGGCTGGCACCCGGCGGTCGCGAGAGCCCCGGCCGCCGCCAGGGTGCCGCCCAGCCTCAGGAACTCACGGCGGTCCATCCCCGTGGCATCGGGCCGCGCGCTCGTGTCGTTGGGGTTCATCATGTTCTCCTACCGATGGCACACGACGCAGTCGGTCGACGCCTTCATCTCGGGCTTCCGGTGACAGTCGAGGCACCACTGCATGTTGAACGGGTGATCCACCTTGACGATTTCCATCTCGTCCACCTTGCCGTGGCAGTTCTCGCACACGACCATCGGCTGCCCCTGCGCGTCCACCAGCGGCAGCCGCGACTGGCCGTCGTCGTCGACCGCGTTCACGTGCGCCGCGTGGTCGTAGTAGACGAAGTCGGGCAGGTCGTACACCTTCACCCAGGGAATCGGTTCACCGCGTTCCCAGTACTCCTTCATCTTCAGGACCCACTCCTTGTTCAGGCCGACGCTCGTGTGGCAGTTCATGCACACGGCGGTCGACGGCACGGTCGAATGGCGCCCCTTGTACGGCATCGTGTGGCAGTACACGCACGGAATGGCGAACCCGCCGTCGTTGACCTGCTCGCCCTTCTCGTTCGTCACCCAGATCGGCACGCCGGCCATGCGCGTGTGCCGGAACAGGATCGGCTGCCGCGGCTCGTACCCCTTGCGCGCGTTGCTCAGGGCGTACGCCAGGCTGCCCATCGCCGCCACCGCCACCAGCAGCACCGTGGCCTGGACGGTCTTGCTCCGCAGGTTCATCGAGGAACCCTCCCTTCGGTCTGAGAATCTGGCCGTCCCGCTCTCCGCGGCTCCTCGTCGTCGAAGAGGATCCGGACGGCCGGCGTGTCGAGATCGTCAAACTGCCCGCTCCGCGCGGCCCACACGAACAGGCCGACGGCGATGGCCGCGATGAGCAGGGCGAGCGGGAGAAGCACAAAAATCGTCTCCACGTCAGCCCACCCCCGCCTTCGTGCTCCGCTCGTCGCCGGACTCCGCCGCCTCGAGTCGTCGATGTGCGCGATCGACGCGGCGGCTGGCCGCAGCAAAGGTGCGCGTGAAGGCCGACGAGAGAATCACGGTGAGCGAAGACACCGGCATCAGGACCGCCGCGAGCAGCGGCCCGACCAGGCCCCCGATCGCCAGCGCCCCGGCACCGATGTTGTAGAAGAGCGAGAAGCCGAGATTGCGGCGGATGACGCCGCGCAGGCGGCGCGCGCCGTCGAGGATCTCGACCAGCGGCGCCACGCCCTCGCGCGTCAGCACGACGTCGGCGGCGACGATGGTGGCGCCCATGCCGCCGTGAACGGCGATGCCCACGTCCGCCAGCGCCAGGGCTGCGGCGTCGTTCACGCCATCGCCGACCATCACCACCACCCCGCGGCGACCGGCCTCGCCCACCAGGCCGGCGACGATGTCGCGCTTGGCCTCGGGCGTGAGGCCCCCCGTGGCATCTTCCGCGGACACGCCGGCGTCGGCGGCCACGCGGGCCACGACATCGGGGTGATCCCCGGAGAGGATCCGGACACGCACGCCCCGCGCGCGCAGCGAGTCAATCGTCCGCCTCGCGTCCGGCCGGAGCGCGTCCCCGATACCGGCGACGCCGGCCACGCGCCCGTCGACGGAGACGAACACCGGGCTGAGGCCGTCGGCAACCATCGACTCCGCCGCGGCGATGACCGCATCGGACATCGCGGCTCGGTTGGCCTCGATGTGGGCCCGGGTCCCCACCCGGACGTCGTGACCGTCCAACCGTCCCGCGATGCCCTGCCCCGGGGTCTCGACGACCTCCGCGATTGTTCTCAGGGCGCGCAGCGACGCCGTGCCCGCGTTCCGGAACGCGCGAGCGACGGCATGCGACGACTCGGCTTCGAGATCCCGCGCCAACTGCAGCGCTGCCGCGTCACCGTGCCAGCGAGCGATCGTCGCGCGCCCCTCTGTCAGCGTCCCGGTCTTGTCGAGGAGCACGGTGTCGACGCGGCGCAGTCGCTCGAGGGCGTCCGGGTTCTTGATGAACACACCGGCGCGAGCCGCGCGCAGGATGGCGATGGAGATCGCCAGCGGAACCGACAGCCCCAGCGCGCACGGGCAGGCCACCACCAGCAGCGCGACGACGCGTTCGAGCGCGACGGGCCAGCCCCGGTGGAGCCACACCGCGGCCGTCACGGCCGAGGCGATGAGCAGGCCCTGCACGAAGTACCGCGCGGCGAGGTCCGTCGTCCGCACGAGGCCAGGCTTCCGCGACAACGCGTCCTGCACGACGGCCAGCAGCGCGCCCACCCGCGTCTGTCCTCCGATGGCGTCGACGCGGACGACCAGACGGGCACCGAGGTTCGTGGCGCCCGCGTGAACCGCGTCGCCTTCAGCCACGGCCACCGCCGCGGCCTCGCCCGTCAGCACGGCGTTGTCCAGCGACGAGCGGCCGGTGACGACGACGCCATCCACGGGCACCAGTTCGCCGGATCGGATCTCGACGCGATCTCCCGGCGCAAGGGCCGTCAGCGGGACCTCGACCACGGGCGCGTCCGGGCCCGGTCCTGTGAACTTTCTGGCGAACTCGATGAACGCCGCGCCGCGCAGACTGTCGGCCCGCTCGAGGGCCATTCGCTGGGCGCTCTGCTGCACGTATCGGGCGCCCAGGAGGGCCGCGACGAGCATGGCGAGCGAGTCGAACCAGATCGGGCCGCTGCCGCGCAGGACGTTGACGGCGCTCGCCGTGAACGTGACGGCGAGCCCGATCGCGATCGGCAGATCGATATGGACGACACGGGCCCTGAGCCCCGCCATCGCGGTCTGGAAGAACGGACGCGCTGAGAACACCAGCACCGGAACGGCGACCGCCAGCGACAACCACCGGAAGAGCCGCTCGTACGGCGACGCCATGCCGGAATACTCGCCGGCGTACAGCGCCCCGTGCATGAACATCAGGTTCATCGCGCAGGCCACAGCCACGCCGACCCGGACGAGCGCGGCGCGGTCCTCGACGCGGCGGGCCTCCTGCACCGCGGCGGCACGGTGCAGATGCGGCGTGTATCCGAGACGGTCGAGGGCGCGGGCCACGGTGGAGAGCCGGGTCTGGTCCGGCGCCCAGGTCACCTCCGCGACGCCGCTCGTCAGGTTCAGGCGCACCTCGTCGACGCCGCGCAGCGCGGTCGGCAGCTTCTCGACCAGCCACACGCAGGCCGCACAGTGGACCCCTTCGAGGTACAGCCGCGTGCGGCAGCGTCCGCCTCCGGCCTCGTCAGTCGCCTCGGCCTGCAGGCCGCTGTCGTCGAAATCCTCGAAGCTGCGCCCCGTGACGCGCGCCGGTTCGAGCTCACCGCGCTGCCGTTCCACGAGCTGGTAGTACTGGTCGAAGCCCCACTCGCGAACGAGGGTGTAGACCTGCCGGCAACCGTTGCAGCAGAACTGCTCGCGGTCCCCCTCGCGAACGAGGCTCGCCGGCACCGGCAGTCCGCAGTGCGCGCACGTCACCACGGCGCTCGGGCGGCGGTCGGCAGCCGGCTGCGTCATCGTGCCGCCCCCTCGGAAACAGGATCCGCCGGCACGTCCAGCCTGGCCGCGTGGACGAACCGGAGCGCCTCCTGCCGGACGTCGATGCGGAGATCCCACGCGCCGGGCACGTCGAGGCGCACGAGCGTCCGGTAGCATCCGGGCGTCTGCGGCAGGGCGGTGAGTTCACCCGTCTGGTTGAGGCGCGTATCTGACGGCCGGACGGCGAACAGGAGACCCGCGAGTCCCGTCACCGGCTTCCCCTCGCGGTCGGCCACCCGCACGTCGACCGGTCGGGGCATGCCCGCCAGGTGGGGGACGTCGGCCGGCAATTCGTAGCGGACCGTCCAGCCGAGCTGGCGGCTCGCCGCCTCGACGGCCTCATCGGCGTCCCACGTGCGGGCGGCCTCATAGTAGCCGCGGATCGGCCGAGGGGTGTCGGGACGGGTAGCGATCCAGACCATGACCCCGTAGGCCGCGACGCCCATGGTGAGCAGCGCGCCCAGGAAGATCGGCCATCGGTACTCGGAGATCAGCCGCAGGATGCTCATGGCGTCCCCCCGGGTGTCCCGTAGGGGCCCAGCAGCAGGAAATCGATCTCTTTCGTGAATCCCCGGTCGGATCGGACCAGGTAGCGAATCGACGCCTGCCCATCGACGAAGAGGCTGCGCGGAACGGTCGCGACGGCGTTGACGGTCACGAGCCGGTCGGGCTCGACGACGATGGGCGCTTCACTGACGACGAGCGCCGCGCCGGGCGGGCTCAGCACCTCGATCGTGAAGCGCTGCGTCTCCGGGAGCTGATTGGTGATCCGCACGCGCTGCTGGTTGGCCACCTCGCCGGTCGGCAGCAGGCGGTACGGCTCGCGGCCACCGCGGATGATCTCGATCAGGGCATCGCTGCGCGTCAGGAGGAGGACAGCCAGGCTCCCCCACGCCACGCTCATCAGGACGACGTAGGCAATCGTGCGGGGACGCCAGAGACGGCTCGTCCCGCCCTGCTGTTCCCGTTCCGAGGTGTACTTGATGAGCCCGATCGGCTTGCCCTGCCCCCGCATCACCTCGTCACACGCGTCGACGCACTGCGCGGTACCGATGCACTCGGGCTGCAGCCCGCGGCGGATGTCGGTTCCGGTCGGGCAGGCATTGACGCACGCGCGGCACGCAATGCAGTCGCCCGCGAGCACACCGACGTGTCGGTCCTTCAGGCGGACTTTGGGATCGCCACGCTTCTCGTCGTACGCGACGAGGATCGTGTCCTGGTCGGCCAGCACGTTCTGGAGGCGGCCGTACGGGCACGCGATCGTGCACATCTGGTCGCGGAACCACGCGAAGTCGAAGAGCGCCGCGCCCGCGACGAAGAGGATGACGAAGAGCGCGCCCTTCCACGCCATGGGATCGGTGGCGATCCCCTGCAGCAGCGGTCCCCACCCGGTGAAGTACGCCACGAAGGTCGACGACATCAGGAGGGCCAGCGTCGTCCAGATGAGCCACTTCGCGGCTTTGATGGCGACCTTTCGGCCGCTCCACGGCTCCCGGTTCAGCCGTGCCTGCTTGACGGGACCGCCCTCCAGGAACGCCTCGATCGGCCGGAACGCGAACTCGAGCCAGACCGTCTGCGGGCAGGCATACCCGCACCACATCCGCCCGAAGGTCGAGCCGACGAAGAAGATCGTGACGATGACGCCGAACCCGAACGCCACGAGAATCATGCTGTCGGTCGGGTAGAACGTGCCGCCGAACAAGTGCGTACGGCGGGCCAGGAGGTCGATCTGCAGGGCCGGGTGCCCGCCGATGTCGATGAGCGGAAGCGCGAAGAAGAGCGCGAACAGCCCGTACGCCAGGGCGCGGCGGAGTTTCCAGAACCGCCCCCGGTGCACGACGGGGTGCATGAACTTCCGCTTCCCGTCGGCGGACAGGCTGTAGAGGAGATCCTCCTCGGGCGCCACGTCGAACACGCGATGGTGCCCGTGCGGCGCGGCCTCGACGGCTGGCGTCTTCTGTTCGGTCACGGCCTCGAACACGTCACTTACCCGGGATCGGCTCGGGCACGACCGGGTCGCCCTCGGGCGCGCGCGCGTTGGGCGGGTTCGATCCCTGGAGACTTCGCACGTAGGACACGAGGGCCGCCAGTTCCTCCGGGCTGACCGCCCGTCCCCATGGCGGCATGCCCTTGGCCGGCCAGCCCTTCGCCACGGACTGGAAGATCTGCTCGACCGTCCCGCCGTGGATCCAGCGATCGTCGGTGAGGTTCGGCCCGATCAGACCCTGCGCCTGCTCGCCGTGGCAGGACGCGCACGTACGGGCGAAGCGGGCCCGGCCCGCCTCAATCACCTCGGGATTCGCCGCGCCGGCGAGCAGATCCGCCGACGATGGGGGCACGAGCGGGTTCGCCGCGAAATACGCGTCGACGGCCGTGACCGCCTGCTGCGTCTGGGCACGGTACTCGGCCTCCATCGATCCCTCGCCGAACGCCAGGGCGTAGAAGGCGAGGTAGACCACGGAGAAGAGGATCGCACCCCAGAAAATCGCCATGAGCCAGCCCGGCATCGGGTTGTCGTATTCCTTGATGCCGTCCAGTTCGTGGAGCACGTTGTCGTCGTACTCAGCCATGGTGTCCTCGCGTCAGCATTCCCGAGCGCCCCGCGTCACGAGCGGGGCTCGCCGTCGGCGTCCCTTTCCAGGGGCAGGCGCGCTCGTGCGTCCATGTCCTCGCGCCGGGCCCGGGCGACCCACCCGGCGATGCCCAGCCAGGCCGCGACGAAGAAGAACATCGCGCCAATCGCCCACCAGGCACCTCCGGTCTCCGCCGCAAGCTCCTGCAGCACGCCCGCCTCACTGCCCCGGCTTGCCCGCCGTCGGTGTGGCGGCCCCGGGCGCCATCGGAGCCGCAGCGGAGGCGGAGCCAGGTTGACCCGTTGCGGGAGCAGGTACGGTGACCACCGGGGCCTGCGGCTCGGGCTTCCTCCACTTGATGTCCGTCCCCAGACGCTGGAGGTACGCGGTGAGCGCGGTGATCTCTCTGTCCGCGAGCCCGCGCGGGCCCTGCTGCGACTCCACCTCGGCCGCGATGACCCGCGCCTGGGCCTCGATCGACGCCTGGGCCGTTTCGATCTCGCCGTCCGTGTAGGGCACGCCAACGGTTCGCAGGGCGCGCATCTTCGAGGCAATGAGGCTGCTGTCGATGGCGTCGGTGAGCAGGTGCGGATAGCGCGGCATCACCGAACCCGGCGTCGTCGAGGCCGGACGGTCCATGTGCCGCACGTGCCAGAGCGAGGGGTACTTGCCGCCGACGCGGTGCAGGTCCGGGCCCGTCCGCTTCGATCCCCACTGGAACGGGTGGTCGTAGACGAACTCGCCCGCCTTCGAGTACTCGCCGTAGCGTTCCGTCTCGTACCGGAACGGCCGGACCATCTGCGAGTGGCAGTTGTAGCAGCCCTCGCGGATGTAGATGTCGCGGCCGAGGACCTCGAGTGGCGTGTAGGGCCTGACGCTCGCGATCTCCTTGACGTTCGACTTGTCGAAGAACATCGGAATCGCTTCGACCAGGGACCCTACGGCCAGCGCGAGCACCACGAGCACGGTGAACGTGATCATCCGCCCCTCGAGCGCCCGGTGCACGCCGTGGCGCAGCTCGTGCTGAATCCGGTAGAACGCGTGGTCGTAGGTGTTGGCCGCGGTGACCGCCCCGGGGGCCGCTACGTCTTTCACGAGCGGCGGCGCGTGGACCTCGGGCTCGACCGCGTAGTCGGCCGGTGCGCTCCTGATGGTCTTGAAGAGGTTCCAGACCATCAGCAGGAGCCCCCCGAAGGTCAGGATGGCCGCGACCAGGCGTACCCAGTACATCGGCACGATCCGGATCACCGTCTCGATGAAGTCGGGGTACACGAGACGGCCGTCCGGCTCGAAGGCCCGCCACATGCCCCACTGCGTGATGGCCGCCACCCACATCGAGACCTGGTAGGCGATGAGGCCGACGGTGGCGATCCAGAAATGCGTCGTCGCGAGCTTCGTCGAATAGAGCGGGGTCTTCCAGAGCTTCGGCACGACCCAGTACAGGATGCCGAACGAGAGGAACGCATTCCAGCCGAGCGCGCCGGCGTGCACGTGGCCGATCGTCCAGTCGGTGAAGTGCGACACCGCGTTCACCGACTTGATGGACATCATCGGGCCTTCGAAGGTCGACATGCCGTAATAGGTGACCGCGACGACCATGAACTTGAGAATCGGGTCCTCGCGCAGCTTGTGCCAGGCGCCGCGCAGCGTGAACAGGCCGTTCACCATGCCGCCCCACGAGGGCATCCACAGGATGAGCGAGAAGAGCATGCCCAGCGTCGAGGCCCACTCGGGGAGCGCCGAGTAGTGAAGGTGGTGCGGACCGGCCCAGATGTAGACGAACACGAGCGACCAGAAGTGCATGATCGACAGGCGATAGCTGAACACCGGCCGATCGGCCGCCTTCGGCAGGAAGTAGTACATCAGGCCGAGGTAGGGGGTCGTCAGGAAGAACGCGACCGCGTTGTGGCCGTACCACCACTGCATCAGCGCGTCCTTGACGCCCGAATAGGCCGAGTAGCTGCCGAGCCACGAGTACGGCCAGGCCATGCTGTTGCCGATGTGCAGGATGGCAACCGCCACGATCGAGGCGAGGTAGAACCAGATCGCCACGTACAGGTGCTTCTCGCGCCGGATGGCAATCGTGCCGAAAAAGTTGATCGCGAAGATGACCCACAGGACCGCGATGACGACATCGAGGATCCAGGGCAGCTCGGCGTACTCCTTCGCCTGGGTGTGGCCCATCAGGAGCGCGAGCGCGCCGGCCACGATCAGCAGCTGCCAGCCCCAGAAGTGGATCGTGGAGAGGGTGTCGCTGAAGAGCCGCGTCTTCAGCAGGCGCTGCATCGAATGATACGTGCCGGCGAAGATGATGTTGCCGACGAACGCGAAGATCACCGCGTTCGTGTGAATCGGGCGGAGCCGGCCGAACGTGAGGTAGGGCGCGAGGTTGAGCCCCGGCAGGAAGAGCAGCGCCGCGATCAGGAGTCCTATCAACATGCCGACCACGGCCCACACGACGGCGGCGAGGAAGAACAGCCGCGGGGTTCGATCATCGTAGCGAACGGTGTCGCTCATCGGTCTTCCATCCTTGTCAGGTACGTGCTGCGGGCTCGCCGGCGCAGGCGGGCCGGCCTCTGAATGCCGTGATCGGGACAGGGCGGCGCCGCGTGCTGCGCGACGCGTCGGCGGGCCCGGCCGCCCGCGCCGCCGGAGCGGCAACGCCAGGCCGCACGCCGGCCAGGTCCGCGAGCCGCGCGCCGGCCAGAACCTCGCGCAGGCGCTCCTGCGCCTGGACCCACACCGGGTGCGCCGGACATGTCGGGGACCGGTGACATCCACCGGACAGCACGCAGGCATTCAGCAGTGGCAGGCCACGAACGGCCTCGACGACGTCCAAGACGCTCGACTGACGGGCGCGTGGCGTCAGTTCGTAGCCGCCGGTCGCCCCGCGGTGCGCGATCAGGAAACCAGCTTTGGCCAGCGACTGCAGGACCTTGTACAGATACGCCGGCGGGCAGTCACACTGCCCTGCGAGATCGCCGAGACAGAGACGGGCCCTTGGCGGGCGGCTGAAGAGTGCCAGCGTGGCGCGAAGCGCGTAGTCCGCGGCGCGGGTGACCATCGTTGGGTTCGGGTCCCATGGCGCCGGGGGCGGGCTGCCGGGAAACTGGACTCAATGACTCCAGTTGGAACTGGCGCAGCAATGTGCGTGCCGCACTGTATCACGGGATCCCTGGTTGATTCTCCGGCGAAATCGCGAGCAAGCCACTTCTCCGGTCCCGCGGGAATTCCGGCACCCGCCGGAGAATCGGACGCGGCAGGGGGAGGGCAGGAGTCAGGTGGCAGGAGTCAGGTGGCAGAAGACAGGACCCGGGGCCCGGGACCCGGGCCGCCCCGGGTGCCGCACCGCAGAAACGCCCGGGAAGGGACACGCCAGGGCTTCTGGCGGTGCGCCTGGCCCGAAAATCACAGACGAGCAGGGCGCGTGACATTTCAAGCATATGCTCATAATATGGGCCTGACGCGCGCCGTCGGTTCGCCATCGAGGCACAACCATCCGGCGTCGGTCAGTCCCCCGCCCCCGGTCATACCACGTCATACCAGGAGGCCTCGCATGGGCGCACCCGTTCGGATCGGCATCATCATCTGCGACCGCTATCACACCTGCGCGGGCGGCAAGTGCCTGCGCTCCATGCGCGAACGCGAGGGCGCGTTCGCGAAGTACCGGGGCCAGGACGTCGAACTCGTGGGGTACACGACCTGCGGCGGGTGCCCGGGCGGCAACATCGAGTACGCGCCCGAGGAGATGAAGAAGAACGGCGCCCAGGTCGTCCATCTCGCCACTGGCCTCGTCGTGGGCTATCCACCGTGTCCGCACATCGAGGCGTTCCAGCAGTTCATCCCCGAGAAGTACGGCATGGAGGTCGTCGTCGGTACGCATCCCATCCCGCAGAAGTACCTGCTCACCCACGAGCGTCTCGGAACGTGGCGGGACCCGGCGTGGAAGCCGCTCATCGCCCCGACGCTGACAGACGAGGCGACGCGCCTGGCGTACGACTGACGCGCGACGGTAATCACTCCGGGAGTGATTTCGCGGATAATCACTCCCGGTGTGATTGTCGTCGAACCCGGAGCGGGCCCATGTCTATCCGAACCAACATCGGACCTCTCGTCCTCGTCTGCCTGATTGCCGCGTCCGTCGCTGCCGCCTCGGCTGGGCCGGCCACCTCGCCCTCCCCGGGCGTGCAGGCGCCTGCCTCGCAAGCCGGCCGGGGCGGCGCGAGGCCGCCGGCGGTGGTCTCGCCCGAGGTGCTTGGCGATGGTCGCATCGCGTTTCGCGTCGTTGCCCCCGGTGCGGCGGCGGTCACGCTGAATGCCAGCGACATCCCGCGGACGGCCCTCGTCGCGACGGCAACGGATCCAGCGGCCGCGGGTCAGGCACCTCCCGCGCCTCCTGCGTTCGCGCGGAGCGAATCGGGCGTGTGGGAGTTCACCACCGCCGCCCCTGTTCCACCCGGCGCCTACCGCTACGTCTTCCAGATCGACGGGGTCCGGACGCTCGACCCGGTCAACACCAGGACCGCCGAATCGAACACCGCGGTGTGGAGTCTGTTCTTCGTGCCGGGCATCGGCGATGAAGAAATCAGGGATGTCCCGCACGGGGCCGTGGCCGAGGTCGTCTACGACTCGCGCGTGCTCCAGACGACGCGCCGCATGCACGTCTACACCCCGCCCGGCTACGAGGCGAACGCGGAGAAGTACCCCGTCTTCTATCTGCTCCACGGGGCCGGCGACACGGACGACGCGTGGACGTCGGTCGGGCGGGCCGGCTTCATCCTCGACAACCTGATCGCCGCGAAGCAGGCCGTGCCGATGATCGTGGTCATGCCGGCGGGCCATCAGCCGGCCAGGCCGGCTTCGGGCGCGGGTGCCGCGGATGCGGGCGGAAGAGGCTCGCCGGTCGGGCCTGCGGCGATCAACGCGTTCACGCGCGAGTTCCTCGAAGACGTCATGCCGTACGTGGAGCGCCACTACCGGGTCCTCACGGATCGGCCGCATCGCGCCATCGCCGGCCTGTCGATGGGCGGCGCGCAGACGCTCGACATCGCGTTCCGTCGCCTCGAGCAGTTCGCGTACATCGGCGTCTACAGTTCTGGGGCCACGCTGGGCGGAGGCCGCGGCGCAGCCGCGGGCGCGCCGCCCTCGCCGCCGCCGCCCGACTGGGAAACGGTCCACCTCGAAGACCTCGACGACGCACGCCTGAAGAAGGGGACGCGGCTGATCTGGCTGGCGACGGGCGTCGACGACCGGCTGATCGCGAACACGCGCGCGACGGTCGAGATCCTGCGGAAGCACGGCTTCGAGCCCGAGTTCAAGGAGACGCCGGGCGCGCACACCTGGCTCGTGTGGCGCGCGTACCTGCGCGAGTTCGCGCCGCGGCTGTTCAAGTGAAGCCGGAAGCCGCGGTCAACCCGCGGTTTGGAGGGACGCGCGAGGTCTGGCGGATGCCGCGCGCGGGATCGCTCGACTGGCTTCGTCGCGAAGCGGAAGATCTCGAACGTCCGCCGCCCGGCCACGCCCGCGTCACGGTTGGCGCCGTCGGCCTGAACTTCGCCGACATCTTCGCGTGCCTGGGCCTCTACTCGGCCACGCCGAAGGGACCGTTCGTCCCGGGTCTCGAGTTCGCGGGGACCGTCGAGGCCGTCGGCTCGGGCGTCACCGCCGTTCAGCCTGGCGATCGCGTGATCGGACTGACGCGATTCGGCGGGTACGCGACATCCGTCAACGCGGACGTCCGTTACCTGCATCCGCTTCCGGACGGCTGGAGCGTGGCTGAGGGCGCGGCCTTCCCGGTGCAGGCCATCACCGCCTGGTACGCGATCGCCGACCTCGGCGGCTGCGCGCCCGGGCACGCCGTGCTCGTGCACTCGGCCGCGGGCGGCGTCGGCCTCAACGCCGTCGCCATCCTGCAGGCGATGGGCGCGCGAATCATCGCCACGGTCGGACACGAGCGCAAGGTCGCCTTCCTCGCGGAGCACGCCGGCCTGGAGCCGCGTCAGGTCATCGTGCGGGACCGGCGCCGGTTCGGTGCGCAACTGGACGAGGCCCTGCGCGCGAACGGCATGGACGGGTTCGACCTCGTGCTGGATGCCGTCGCCGGCCCGTTCTTCGAACCGGCATACCGGCGGCTTCGGCCTGCCGGACGCCTCGTGATCTACGGCGCGGCGGACTTCATGCCGGCCGGCGCGCGTCCCAACTGGATCACGATGACGGCGCGCTATCTCCGGCGGCCGCGCATCGATCCGGTCGCGATGGTGTCGGACAACCGGAGCGTCCTGGGCTTCAATCTGATCTGGCTGTGGGATCAGGTGGACCGGCTGCCCGCCGCATACCAGGCGCTGGCGCCGCACATCACCAGGCCTCCGCACATCGGCCAGCGGTTTCCCTTCGCCGAGGCTCCGGCGGCCATGCGCGCCCTGCAGGGCGGCTCGAGCGTGGGCAAGATCGTGCTCGAGGTCTGACCCGCCCGCGCGCGACGCGCACGCGCGGGCCGGCAGGACGATTCCGGCTCATCGCGGCAGCGTGGCTTCGACGACCTCACCCGCTCGAACGGGCAGCTCGTAGTGCTCGCCGATCTTCCTGACGTCCGTCCGGTTCCACGCCGGGACGCGCCCCCCGAAGTTGTCGCGCACGCGCAGCACCCCCGAACGACCGGCCTCGATGCTGAACCAGGTCGTCCGTCCAGCCTCGCGGCGTGCCGAGACCTGGTGCCCGCCCTCGGCCCGCAGGTCCTCGAACGAAGCGTTCGGCCAGCGGGCTGAGACGGCCGGGAAGATCCGGATGACCTCCGTGTCGCGCACGCCCGGCGTCGGGCTCCAGCTCTGCAGGAGCATCTCGTGCACGGCGTGCATCGCGAGGAAGTTGCCCTCGAGCGTGAAGGGCCGGTAGGTGTAGCCCGAATAGCCGGACGTCGTCTGGTCGCCGTTGGCGTGGAACCCGTTGCGCAGCACGAACGCCTTCACGAAGATCTCCAGCAGCCGAAGCGCCTCGTCTGCCTGCCCCACCCTGGCGCGCAGCGCGGACATCCAGGAGAAGCTGTAGCCGACCCAGGCCTTCGTGCCGAGCGCATCCCACTCGGCCAGCGACGCACGGATGCTGCGCCGTTCGTCGTCATCCCCCTCAACCGTGATCAGGTTGAACGGGTGGATTCCCATCAGGTTCGAGAGGTGCCGGTGGCTCGACGGCAGGTCCGCGTCCGCCGAGAGCTTCAGCGTCCCGTCATCGCGGACGTGGTACGGGCCGAGCTGATCCGACGCGCGGCGCCAGCGCGCCGCGTCGTCCGTCTGCCCCAAAGCATCCGCCATCTCCGCGAGCGAGAGGAACAGCATCCGCAGGCTCATCAGGTCGTAATTGCTGTTGGGCTGCAGCCAGGCGCGGTGCGAGTTGTCGAACACTTCCGGTGACGAGCTGAGGGGCAGCACGAGATGACCGGACGCGTCGGGCTTCAGCAGGCCGAGCATGCAGGTGCCGACATCGCGCGCCCACGGATACGCCCGCTCGCGCAGGAACGCATCGTCCATCGTGTAGCGCCAGTGCAGGTAGAAGAGATGCGCGCTCCACGCCGACATCGTCGGCGACAGGCTGTACTGGACCCATCCGGCCAGGGGCTCTCCGGCCAGCGTCATCACGCCGGGGGCGGCGAGTCCCTCGGTGCCGTAGAACTCGCGGGCGAAGCGCTGGAAGCGTGGGCGCCGCTCCCACAGGAAGTCGAGGTAGCTCAGCCCTTCATCCGCATGGCCTGCGGTCTGGTAGGCCATGTAGGTCATCTGGGTGTTGAGGTCGTTGTGGTAGTCGCCCTTCCACGGAGGCAGGCTGCCCGAGTCCGCCGTCCACACGCCCTGGAGCGGCATCGGCGGCGCCCCTCGGCGCGAGGCTGCGCCGTAGAAGTAGCGTGCCAGGTAGTACTGGCGCAGGACTGCGGCATCAGGCACCGTCACCTGCGACTGGCCCCAGAATCGCGTCCACCACGCGGCGTGCGGGGCCTGCATGGCATCCCAGCCCGCGTCGAGTGCCTGCCCGATGCGCTGCCTGGCCAGCGCGAGCGGCTCCGGGCCGTCCATCGAAGCCGTGACGGCCAGTGCGAACAGCGTGCTGTCACCAGTGCGGCGCCATCCCAACGCGACGACGTACCGGAGACCGAGAGCGGCCTCCTGGACGTACCACTGGAGGCCCGGCTCGTCACCGAACGCCGCGGGCGGATACTCAAGCCTCGCGACGCCGCGGCTGTCGGGCCCGGCCGACGTGGTGCCGGCGGCGGCGACCATTGCGGGGGTCATGAGGCGAACCGCGCGAGGGGCTGGTCCCGGAATCCGCAACGCCGCCACGGGCTGCACCGCGCTGAAAATGGCTTCGACGGACGACCCGCCGTCCAGGTGCGCACGGCCCTCGGCCCTCGCGAGGTCCAGTTCGAAGCGGTCGACACGCTGGCTCGGGTCGAGATCGAATTCGATGCGTCCCGCCGGGATCTTGCTCGGATGCGCGTCCCCGTACGCCCGGTCGAACACGTCGTCGATACCCTTGGCGTCGCGCTCGGACACCATGCGGATCAGGTTGGCGTAGGTGAACAGCTCCCAGCGCATGCCCTCGGCCGGTCGCTCGTCCCACAGATCGCCGCGATCGAGCGACAGACGGAGCGTGGACCCGCCGCCCCACAGCAGGCCTCCCATCAGGCCGTTGCCGAGCGGAATCGCCTCGTCCCAGGTGTCGATGGGGGCCCGCAGCGCGAGGTTGAGGTGGGAACCCGGTAGGCGCCCGTTGTTCGCGGCCCCGACGCCAGGGATGCCGCCGGGCAACCGGACCATCACCAGCAGTCCGACAGCGAGCCACGTGAGACGCCCCATCCTCACCTCCGCCGGGCGTTCAGGAGCGACGGCCCACGGCCCAGCTGCACCCAGCCCCGCGGATTATAGGCCAGCGGCCGCGGGCCACCCGCCACCGCACCGAGGTGCGGGCTCGACGGGCCATCGGACGTCGCGAGGCCCTCCGCCTCTGATACGCTTGAGGATTCGCATGATTGCCTTCACGCGCATCAGCAAGCAGTACGGCCGCCAGGTCCTGTTCGTCGAGACCTCGTTCCAGCTCAACCCCGGCGAGCGGGTCGGCCTCGTCGGGCCCAACGGGTCCGGCAAGACCACGTTGTTCCGGATGATCGTCGGCGAGGAGGCACCGGACGAGGGCGAGGTCTCGGTCCCGAAGCGCCTCTCCATCGGCTACTTCCGCCAGGACGTCGAAGAGATGGCCGGCCGGTCGGTGCTCGACGAGACGATTGCCGGCTGCGGACGCGTCGGGGACCTTCACCACGAACTCGAGGCGCTCCAGCACGCGATGGGCGACCCCGGC
>CAYZYG010000106.1:16351-17203 GCA_964481395.1 uncultured Vicinamibacterales bacterium | reverse complement strand
TGACGAGGTTGCTCCGGTGGATGCGCTCGAAGCTCTCGGCGATGACCGCCTTCACGCCGAGCAGCGCGGTGCCCTTCGCCGCCCAGTCGCGCGACGAACCGGACCCGTATTCCTTGCCCGCCAGCACGACCAGCGGGACGCCGGCGGCCTTGTACTTCATCGCCGCGTCGTAGATGGGCATGACTTCCCCGCCCGGCTGGAACGCGGTGATGCCGCCTTCGGTCCCCGGCACGAGCTGGTTCTTGAGGCGGATGTTGGCGAACGTCCCGCGCATCATCACCTCGTGGTTGCCGCGGCGCGCGCCGTACTGGTTGAAGTCCTTCGGCTGCACGCCCTTACCGATCAGGAACTTCCCGGCCGGACTGTCGGCCTTGATGTTGCCCGCGGGCGAAATGTGATCCGTCGTGATGCTGTCGCCGAGCAGCGCCAGCACGCGGGCGCCCGCAATCGGCTTCGCCGGCGGCGGATCCAGCGTCAAGTCCTCGAAGTACGGCGGGTTCTGGATGTACGTGGATTCGGCGTCCCAAGCGAAGCGATCGCCGGGGGGCGGCACGATGGCCTGCCACCGCTCGTCGCCCTCGAACACCTTCGCGTACACCTCCCGGAACATGTCGGCCTTGACCGACGACAGCACCGCTTCCTGCACCTCCCGCTCGGTGGGCCAGATGTCCTTCAGGAACACCGGCTTTCCGTCGGAGCCCGTCCCGATCGGTTCGGTCGTCAGGTCGAGGTTCATCGTCCCGGCCTTGTAGGCGTTGCTCAGCCTTTCGGGGTTCGCACTGGGGGCGAGCGGCTTGATCCGCTTGCCGGTGCGCCGGTCCTCGGCGGCCATGTTGATGATCGAGGTGGCGC
>CAYZYG010000106.1:0-16341 GCA_964481395.1 uncultured Vicinamibacterales bacterium | reverse complement strand
CTGTTGCCGATGCACGTGGTGCAGCCGTAGCCGACCAGGTTGAAGCCCAGTCGATCGAGATACGGCGCGAGGCCGGCCTTCTCAAGATACGCGGTCACGACCTTCGACCCGGGCGCGAGGCTCGTCTTCACCCACGGCTTGCGCGTCAGGCCCTTCTCGACGGCCTTCTTCGCCACGAGTCCCGCAGCGACCAGCACGTTGGGGTTCGACGTGTTCGTGCAGCTCGTGATGGCCGCGATGACGACCGCCCCGTGCGTGATCGCCACCTCGGGCGCCGCGGCCACGGCCGTTCCGCCGCCGGCGGGCGCGCCGGCCGGCTTCTTGCGCTCGGCGAGGATCTGCGGCAGCGCCTCGGCGAACTTCGCCTTCGCGGACGCCAGCGGCACCCGATCCTGCGGCCGTTTCGGCCCGGCCAGCGACGGCACCACGGCCGCCAGATCCAGCTCGATCGACTCGTTGTAGGCGGCATCCGGGATGCTGCCGTCGGCGAACAGGCCCTGTGCCTTGGCGTAGGCCTCGACGAGTTCCACCGTCCGCTCGTCCCGCCCGGTCAGGCGCAGGTAGTCGATGGTCATCGCGTCGATCGGGAAGATCGCCACGGTGGCCCCGTACTCGGGACACATGTTCGACAGCGTCGCGCGGTCGGCGAGCGTCAGGTTCGCCAGCCCGGGACCGAAGAACTCGACGAACTTCCCGACGACGCCGTGCTTGCGCAGCCGCTCGGTCACGGTGAGCACGAGATCGGTCGCCGTCGTGCCTGCCGGAAGCGAGCCGACGAGCTTGAAGCCGACGACGGGCGGGATCAACATCGAGATCGGCTGGCCGAGCATCGCGGCCTCAGCTTCGATGCCGCCAACGCCCCAGCCCACAACGCCGAGGCCGTTCACCATGGTCGTGTGCGAGTCGGTGCCGACCACGGTATCGGGGTACGCCCACAGCGCGCCATCGCGCTCGGCCCTGAACACGACGCGCGCCAGGTACTCGAGGTTTACCTGGTGCACGATGCCCGTCTCGGGCGGCACGACGCGGAAGTTCGAAAAGGCGTTCTGTCCCCAGCGCAGGAACGTGTACCGTTCCCGGTTGCGCGCGTACTCCAGCTCCGCGTTGAGGTGGAACGCATCGGCCGCGCCGAAGTGATCCACCTGGACCGAGTGGTCGATGACCAGCTCCATCGGCTGCAGCGGGTTGACCCGGTTCGGATCGCCGCCGAGCCTGGCCATCGCGTCGCGCATGGCTGCCAGATCGACGACCGCCGGCACGCCAGTGAAATCCTGCAGCAGGACGCGCGCGGGGGTGAACGCAATCTCCTTCTCGGCCGGCTTGCCCGCATCCCAGGACGCCAGCGCCCTGATGTCGGCCGCCTTCACGAAGGCATCGTCCTCCTGCCGCAGCAGATTCTCGAGAAGGATCTTCAGCGAGAACGGCAGCCGCTCGACCCCGGGGAACCCGGCGTCCGCCAGGGCCTTCAGGCTGCTGTAGCGCAGGCGTTCGCCCGCGACCGTGAGTTCACGCACCGTCTTGAATGAGTCCAGTGTAGCCATGATGAATTCCGCTCCCGACTTGACGAAACCTCTACCGACGCTTCCCCCATCCGGTCAGAACCCCGACGCCGAATGCGGGCATGGTACGCGAGTCCGCCCCCAGATGGTACCCCCCTCGCAGGTGGCGGACCAAGACCTCGGCCGTCAGCCCGGCCTGCGACAGCACCGACGACGGACGCCGGCGGAACAGGAACCGCAGGCCGCCGCCGGCCTGGTAGCTCTGCCCGCTTTCCTTGATCGTGTAACCCTCGTGCCACTCCTGGAGCACGCCCGCGCTCGCGGTCGCGTACGGCACCAGGCGTCCGTTCGCCAGCGACACCCGTATCAGCACCCAGTCGACCCGCGCCTCGAAGCGGGCCTGCAGCAGACCCTCTGCAGCCACGGGCCGCTCTCCTGGCAGTTCCGTGTCGCCGTCGATCGTGGTGCGCACGTCGCCCCAGGCCAGGGATGCCGCTCCGGACAGGACGAGCGACGGTGCCAGCCGTATGCCGACGCGACCATCGATCCCCGCCGCCGACGTCTTCTCGGTCGACGTCGAGAACAGCACGACCGGTGGCGCGCCGAGGCTGGGCGTCAGCGTGGCCTGCGCCCCGCCCAGCTCCCCGCCGCCCTGGACGGTCAGACCGGCAGCCACCTCGAAGCGCGAGGGATGCGCGCCGGTCTCCTGCGCATCTGCTGGTCCCGTGACGCACAGACACGCCAGGAGCCATGCGGAACAGACGCGGCGAGGAAACCAGCGTCTCCGCGGCAAGCGGACTGGGCGCCCCACCTGGTCGGGGCCCGGGGCCCGGGATCCGGGATCCGGTGCCGCACCGCACGCACGCCTCCGTGCAGGCCGCGCCACGGCTGACCGCCCGCACAGGATCACCCGTGCGGTCACTTCGGCGCCACCTCGATGGCGAACGGTCCGGCGTTGCCTCCGGCGGGCACGACGGCCAGGCGATCGAGATACGTCACCCTGAAGTCGAGATCAATCTGGCGGCTTGCCGGGAAGTAGCTCGTCGTCTCCGCATCGTCGAGCGGCTCGACCCGGACCACGTAGATGCCTGGCTCCAGGCCGCCGACCGCAAACGCGCCGCTCTCGTCCAGGGAGAAGTTCGCGACCATCGCACCCGTGCGATTGTTGAACGCGACGATGTGCGCCCCGTACACGCCGCGGCCGTACTTCGTCACGGTGCCACTGATGCTGCCGGTCTCCCGCATGAACGTCGGGGCCGAGTACACGTCCGCGACGCCGGCGCGGTCGTCGGCCGCCAGCGCGCGGGCTGCCACGCTGCCTGGCGCGAGCGCGATCGGGAACATGATCGACGCGATGCCGAGCACCCGGCGTCCGCCGCCGGCGCGCAGCTCCGTCTCACCGAGGGCGGAGTGGCCGAGGCCCAGCAGGTGGCCGATCTCGTGGAGCGCAATCGACTCGAGATCGTAGCGGCCGCTCTCCCCCGTGTTCCATGTCGACCACGAAAACGCGGAGTTGAAGATGATGTCCGCCTCGACAATCTCCCCCGTCGCGTCGTCGATGGTCAGCGACGTCGTCCCGAGCACGCGGTCGAGATCCGGCCGGCGTTCGAAGCCCAGCGTGGAGAGCCCGTCTTCCTCGGATGGCAAAGCGCTGACGAACCCGGCGTTGCGGGCGGACAGGGACGAAAGCGGCGCCGAGGCCCACGTGGCGAAGGCGGCGTCCACGGCGGCCGCGAGGGCGTCCCGCGGCAACGCCGGATCGGCGTCGCTGATGTAGTAGCGGACCGGCATCTGCGCCCACTTCAGTCCGAGGCGCCGATTCTCCAGATCCGTGCCGAACTTCAGGTACGCGTACCCCTGCGCGACCAGGACCATCACCGCCGCCAGCGCCAGCAGCCCTCCAGCCGCCGCGCGGCGCAGCCGGCCCGACCCCGGCGCGCGCGTCACCAGGGCGCTCCGTCAGGGCGGCCCTTGCCGCGACGTCGATCGCCGATCCGGTTCTTCTCGCGCGCCGACGCCTCGCGTTCGACGCGATCGCGGATCTCCCTCGCGAACGACGACAGCGACACGGGACGGCGCACCGGGTCGCCCCGCACCACCCGCACGTCCACCACCTGACGGCCAGCAGGGGCCATCACCGTCGCCTCGCTCGTGACCCGGTCGCGAGCAACTGGAATGAAGCCCTGGCTGAATCCGGCCAGCATCAGCCGCCCTGGCAGGGTCTCACGCAGAAAGACCACGGCCTCGTCTCCCGGAGCGAGCGCCGGCGCGCCTGGCACGACGGTGCGGTAGCGGCCGACGCGGCCGCCTGGCACGGTGAAGGTGACCGAGGTCGCCGGAAGCCCTTTGAGCACGGTCAGACCGCTCATCATCACGGCCGTCTCCACGCCGCCGCCCGTGGCGCGTTGGGGCGTCGCGTGGGCCACGCGACCGATCACCACGACGTCGGCCGTCGCGACGAGTTCGTCCAGATCGAGCGGCACCAGCAGGGTAGCCAGAGCGTAAGGAGAAAGGGTCAGGCAGGCCGCCACGCACAGCAGCGCAGCGGCACCCCGGTGGGACATCCTGACAGTCTATCAGGTCGGTTGACGGGCGGCGTCGCACACTTCCAGCACGCGTGCCGCGACACGGGCGCTGGCTCCCGGCGTGCCGAGCCGCTGGTGCACCTCGCGCAGACGAAGCCGAGTCCGCTCGGCGCAGGCCGGGTCGGTGAGGTAGCGGAGCGTTTCGTCCGCCACGGCATCCGGCGTCAGATCGTCCTGGATCAGCTCCGGCACGACCTGTTCGCCAGCCACGAGGTTCACCATGCCGTAGGTCGTGACCCGCACCAGCGGCTTGCCGATCCGGTAACTGATCGGCGACACGCGGTACACGATCACCATCGGCTTTTCGTGGATGGCGGTCTGCACGGTCGCCGTCCCCGACGCGGTGACGACCACGTCGGCCGCGGCCAGGACGTCGTCGGTCCGGCCCTCGAGGATGGCTCGCGGCGGGACGACGCCGGCGAGCGACTCGAAGAGCGCGCCGGCCAGGTGGGGCGCGCGCGCCACGAGGAACTGGACGCCCGGCAGCCGCTCGACGATGCGGCCGGCAGCCGCCGCGAGCGTGGGCAGGATGGTCCGCAGTTCGTTCGGACGGCTTCCGGGCAGGAATGCGACGATCGGTCTGCCGGGGTCCAGTCCTGTCTCCGCGCACACTCCGCGCCGGTCCACGCGTGCGCGCGCCAGATCGAGGAGCGGGTGCCCCACGAACTCCACGTCGAAGTTCCGCTCGGCGTAGAACGCGGGTTCGAACGGAAACACGACGAGCGCCTTGGTGGCGATCTGCCGCAGCGTCGCGATGCGGCCCGGGCGCCAGGCCCACAACTGGGGACAGACGTAGTAGACGACCGGAATGCCGAGGCGGCGGAACGCGGAAGCCAGCCGGAAGTTGAAGTCCGGGAAGTCGATGACGACCAAGGCGTCGGGCCGTTCGAGGCGGGCCCGTTCGATCAGCGCCCGCTGCATCTGCCAGGCCCGTGGCAGGACACGAATCGCCTCGACGATGCCCGTCACGGTCAGGCCGCGGTAGTCGCCGACCAGGTCGGCCCCGGCCTCAGCGAGGCGTTCGCCGCCGAACCCGGCGACGCGCGTGTCCGGGCGCAGGCGCCGGATCTCGCGGACGAGCGCTCCGGCGAACAGGTCGCCGGACGCCTCGCCGCACGAAATGATGATCCGGGTCATCGGGCGGGCCCGGTGCCTCGAGGCTTCTCGAAAACGGCAGCCGGGATCGGATCGTTGAACACGAGGCCGGTGATGGTCCGCTCGAGCAAGGGAGCGCCGTCGCGCTGGACGACGGCCTTGAAGGGCACGGCGACGCCCTCGACCTGACGGAAGTCCGAGAAGACCTCGGTCGTCGTTTCCTTGCCGCGTGGTCCCGCGGTGTCGTACACCAGTCGCGCCAGCTCGGCTGTCTCCGCGTCGATGTACAGCCTGGTCGCGGGCAGGTCCTCACCCGACAGTTCGAGGCCCACGAGCGGGCGCCCGGCCGTTCCGGTCGATGCCGGGATCGTCCGGGCCGACAGGCGCTTCTCGACGGCCGCCCGGACGAGCGCAATCCAGTCGCGCCGCGCGCTCACGGCGAAGGCGTCGCGCATGGCGTCCGGCGCATCGCGCGCCCCTTTGGCATCCTGGATCCACGCGTGGCCGTCGTTGTACGCCTGAATGAACAACCCGGTCGGGGTGAGCGCCTCGACCCGGACGCGGCTCGGGTACTCGACCCACGTGGTGGTGCGTGTCTGCAGCGGCCCCTCGGGCGTGTGCAGCGTGGTGAGCGCGGTCGCCCTGACGGTTCTGATGCGCTTCAGCGCGTCAGCGCCGCCGGCCGCGCCGACGGCGCGGGCGAGGATCGCATCCGCGTCCGATGGCCGCGCATCCGGGATCTTTGTTCGAACGGGATCCGCGGCGGGCCTGACCGGTGGCGATTGCGGCGGCTCCCCCGGGACAGCCGGCGCGGGCACTGCCGCGCGCAGATCGGCTGCCTCCAAGTCCAGCTTGGTAATGGGCACGACCTGGACGTCGCGCAGCCCGACGCTGCGAAGCTGGTTCCTGAATGCTGCGTAGTTGCCGACCAGCACGACCGTCAGGCGGTCCGGGCGCAGGTGCGCGCGCGTGACGTACTGGATACCGTCAGGCGTGACCGCATTGACGCGATCCCGGTAGTCCTGCAGCTCCCGGAGCGGCAGCCCGTAGAACAGCGCATTCAGCACCTGCGTCGAGATGGCCACCGGCGTTTCGATCCCGATCGGAAAGCTGCCGGTCATGTACGCCTTCACGTCGTCGAGTTCCCGCTCGCGGACCGCTTCCCGTCGGAGCTTCGAGAACTCGTCGATCACCACGCGCACGGCTTCTCCCGTGGTCTCCGACCGCGTATCGGTCGCCACCGCGATGTCTCCGGACGCCCGGTAGGCCTGGAGATCGGCCGAGGCTCCGTAGGTCAGCCCGCGGTTCATGCGAAGGATCTGCTGGACGCGGTTCGCTCCCTCGCCGCCGAGCACGCGAACGGCCATCTCGAGGGCCAGATAGTCGCGATCCGCGCGCGCGATGGCGACGTGGCCCACGCGGATCTCCGTCTGCACGGCCTCGGGTTTGTCGATGACGACGACCCGCCGCTCGGGAGCCGGAGGATCCAGGCCCGACTGATCCGGAACGTCTCGGCGCAGCCAGTCCCCCAGGACCCGCTCGACCTGGGACATCGCCTCGTCGGCCGACACATCGCCGACGACCGCCAGCAGGCTGTTGTTGGGCACGAAGTAGCGCTCGTGGAAGCGCACGAGGTCGTCGCGCGTGATGCGCTCGATCGAGGCGGGCGTGCCGCTGCCGGGAAGACCGTACGGATGGAGTCCGTACACGACCCGCTTGAAGGTGGCGTCCGCCACGTGGTCGGGATCGTCGTAGCTCACGCGGAGGGCTGACCGGAGCTGCTGCCGCTGCCTCGTCAGCTCGTCATCCGAGAACGCCGGGGCCCGGCAGATGTCCGACAGCAGTTCGAGCGCGGCCCCGAAGCTGTCCTTCATGACGGCCACGCGGGCGAACGTGAGATCGGTCCCGGTCAGGACCTCGAGCGTGCCGCCGATCGAGTCGATCGCATCCGCAATCTCGCGGGCGGCTCGGCTGGTCGTCCCCTGGTCGAGCAGCGCAGCAGCCATGCCCGCCACGCCCGCCCTGTCGGCCGGGTCCTGGGCGCTGCCTGCGCGCACGAGCAGCTGCAGCGTCACGGCCGGCTGCTCGTGATGCGGAACGACCACGACCTGCAGGCCGTTCGGCAGCGTGCGGAGATCGTACGACGGGAAGGTGAACCCGCGAGCGGGAAGCGGCTTCGGGGGCCTCTCCGACGGCCACGACCGGACCTGTGCCGAGGCCGGGTTCGCCGCGCCCGCGAGCCACGCCGCGACCAGGCACGGCACCCACGCCCCCAGCCGACCCGTCATCGGATGTCCCCCTTGGCGGCCTTCGGCAGGATTGTGATCACCAGCCGCGTCTCCGGCGCGAAGTACCGGTTCGCGACGCGCTGCACGTCGGCAGCCGTCGTCTGCTCGAACCGCTCGAACTCGCCATCCGCGGCCGAGGCCTCTCCGCCGTGCAGCACGATCGCGTGCGCGAGCACCGACGCCTTCTGCTGAATGGATTCCCGGCCGAGGATGTAGTCGCGCGCGAACTGGTTCTTCGCCCGCGCCAACTCCCCCTCCGCCACCGGCTCCGTCCGGAGGCGGTCGAGTTCCGCGACGAGCGCCGCTTCGACCTCCGCGGGCGGATGCCCCGGCTGGACGATCCCGACCGCGAAGAACAGGTTCGGGTGCTCGACGAGGTTGCCGCCGCCGAAGGCGGCCAACGCGATCCCGCGCTCGTAGACCAGCGTGCGATAGATGCGGGAACTTTCGCCATCGGACAGGACCTTCGAGGCGATGTGCAGGGGATACGAATCCGGATGCCCATCGTACGTCACGTGGTGCGCGACGACCACGACCGGAAGCGGCCAGCTCTCCTCGAGCGTGACCCGCCTGGGCCTGGCCACCGGCGGCTCCTGCGGGATGTCGCGCGGCACGGTCTGCGTGGGCTTCGGGATCCGCCCGAAGTACTTCGTGACGAGTTCGATCGCGAGATCGGTGTCGAAGTCCCCAGTCACCGCCACCGTGGCGTTCGTCGGCACGTAGAAGGTCCGGAAGAACTCGCGCACGTCGTTGACGGATGCGGCCTCGAGATCGACCATCGACCCGATCGTCGGATGCTTGTACGGGTGCACCCAGAACGCCCTGTCGTAGACGATCTCGGGCAGCCGGCCGTACGGCTGGTTCTCGATCCGCATGCGCCGCTCTTCCTTCACCACCTCCCGTTCGCGCTCGAAAGCCTCACGATCGATGCGCAGCGTCGCCATCCGGTCCGCCTCGAGCCACAGCAGGAGAGGCAGGTAGTTGGAGGGCGCGGTATTCCAGTAGACGGTGACGTCCTCGGTCGTGTACGCGTTCGTCTGCCCACCGATGCTGGAAATGAGGGAGATGTGTTCCTCGGGGTCCACGTTCTTGGACCCCTTGAACATCATGTGCTCGAAGAGGTGGGCGAAGCCGGTGCGGCCGGGCTTCTCGTTCTTCGACCCGACGTGGTACCACACCTGCACGTGCACGATGGGCGAGGAGTGGTCCTCGTGGAAGACCGCGCGCAGTCCGTTCGGCAGTTCAATCGTCCGGTACTCGAGGCGCGGCGGACGCACGGCCGCCGACCCGAACGCCTGGAACAGGGCCAGCGCCGCCAGCAGCGTGCCCGCGGCGGCACGCGCGTGCCGACCGGAAGTCGTCATCGCTCGATTATGGCACGGCCGCGAGGGGACCGCGGCCGCACGGGGCGGTGTGGCCCTACGCGCCCGGCTCCTCCGGCACGGAGGCCGCCAGCCGCGACTCGAGGTCCGCCAGCCGGCGCCCGAGGTCGGCGACCGCCTTCTTCAGTTCTGGCAGCCTGCGGAACACCGCGGACGATCGCAGCCACTCGCGGTTGTCGATGGCGGGATAGCCGGATACGAACGCGTCCGCCGGCACGGAGTTGGGGATCCCGCTCTGGGCCGTCGCGCGCGCGCGGTCGCCGATCTGGAGGTGTCCGGCCACGCCGACCTGTCCGGCGAGGACGACGGAGTCGCCGATGGTCGTGCTGCCGGCGATGCCCACCTGAGCCACCAGCATGACGTTACGTCCGACGCGGACGCCGTGAGCCACCTGCACGAGGTTGTCGATCTTCGTCCCGCTCTGGATGCGGGTCTCGCCCACCGCCGGCCTGTCGATCGTCGCGTTCGCGCCGACCTCCACGTCGTCTTCGAGGACGACGATGGCGACCTGCGGGATCTTCTGGTAGCTGCCGTCGGCTCTCGGCGCGTACCCGAACCCGTCGCCGCCGACCACCGCCCCGTTCTGCAGGATCACGCGGTTGCCGAGCCGGCAGCGCTCGCGCACGGACGCATGGGCGTGGATGACACAGTCGTCCCCGATCTCGGCGCCGGGGTAGACCACCGCGTGCGGGTGGATAACCGTCCGCGCGCCCACGCACGATCCGGACCCGACGACGGCGAAGGGGCCGACGGACACGTCCGGACCGAGTTGGGCGTCGGCGGCCACGCTGGCGAGCGCCGACAGGCCGGGAGGCGGGATCTCGGCGGGCATGAGCAGCGCGACCGCATTGGCGAACGTGAGGTACGGGTCGCGGCACCGCAGCAGGGCACAGGGCGCCTCGGCGACCTCCTCGCCGACAATCACGGCGCTGGCGCGTGTCGTCGTGAGGCAGTGGGTGTATTTCCTGTTGGCGAGGAACGACACGTCGCCCGGGCCCGCCTCTTCGAGGCCGGAAACCCGCGTGACGACGACGTGACCGTCGCCGACGAGCGTGCACCCGAGTCGGTCGGCCAGTTCGGTGAGTGTCAGAACTCTGGAGTATATCACGCGGATCCGAGCAGCACGCGCTGGACGAACCGATCGAGATGCGCGAGGGGAAGCCCGGCCGCGATCTCGCGCGCGCGGGAGATGCGCGCCTCGCCCGAGATCCGTGCCAGGTCGCGGAGGTCGGCGAGCGGCCGGCTGGGTGTGTACCGCCACTTCACCTTCGTCAGCCCGCTGCGCGCGCCGCGGTACGACAGCGCGTGGCCGATCACCCGGAACCAGAAGTAGTACGCCGGCAGGTTCGGTCCCGGGATGAACGTGAGGGGCACGAACAGCGCTGCGCCGGCGAGATTCACGGCTCCCCACCGAAGGTGCCGCGTCGCGTCCTCCCGAAGCTCGCGGATAACGATGCGGGAGGCTTCGTCTTCGTGAAGGTCGTCCGGGTAGTGCGCCGTCGTGTCCGGCGCGTGCCGCAGCTGCCACAGCAGTCGCTGCTCCGCGACGCGCTCGGCCATCCAACCGAGTACGCGGTCGCGCACGCGCTGAAAGAACGTCCGCTTGACCTTGGCGGCGCGCCGCGCGAGCCGCGCCTCCCGCTCGCGCTCCAGGAATGCCAGCGCGTCCCGGAAGAACGCCGACATGCGGCGGCGCAGAGAGGAAATCCGGCGTCGAATACCCCCCGCGCTGGCGTCGCCCTCCGCGCTCGCGGCGTCGGCGTCGTCCGTGCCGGCGCGATCCTCGGCCTCGCAGTACAGCTCGTAGCCGCGGCGGCCGAGCGGAACGAGGTACACGTCCATACGGGGCGCCAGCTACTTCGCGATGCGGCTGCGGACCTTCTGGGGTGGGCGCGGCGTCCGGGTGGTCAGGTCCGGACGGCCCGCCTGTTCCCACGCGCCCGTGATGAGACCGGCCACGACGGTCGCGGCCTCGCCCAGGCGCCGCTCCAGCACGGGTCTGGTCTTCGCGAACAGCTCCGCGTAGTACCCGTCGTCGTACTCCGTGCGCGTGCCCACCGCTTCGAGATCGGCGGCGAGCAGGCCCTCGACGAGACGCGCGCTCTCACGCAGCGTGTCGAAGAGCACGTCACGGGGCTCGGTGAGCGGACGGGCCGGCGCGGGCGCGACAGTGAGCCGATCGAGGTACCGGCGCACCAGGTCGCCCTCGAAGCGTCCGTGGATCCCGTGCTGGTTGGTCAGCTGGCCATCGTAATTCAGGACCGCGTGGAACGGCTGGTGCGCGTCCGCGACGTAGTGGCTCAGGACGGCGGCCAGGTAGAGCGCGTTGGACGCGCCGTAGCCCGAGCCGGCCTTGTGCGCCTCGAACGCCCGCACGAGCCGGCCGTAGATCTCGGCGGCATGCCAGGGCAGGACGCCGTTCTTCGTGATGGTGTCGCGGCCGTACTTCTGGAGGGCCTCCCCGTAGTCCACGGGCAGATCGGCGAACGGATACGCGCCGTACGCATCGTAGTCGAGGAAGTGGCGCGGGTCCTCCTCCGCGAATCCCACGACCCGCCACAAGTCGGGATCCACCGACCGCTCGACGAGGATCGCCCGGTCCTTCTCGAACGCCACCCGCAGGTCAGGCGGCAGGAGGTCGATCGCCCGGTCGAGGATCAGCTTGTGGCCCTCGCCGCCCCAGGCTGGCAGCGACACAGGCGAACCGACCAGGATCAGCGCGAACAGCACCAGGCAGACACGACGCATACTCTCTCCTGTATCACACTCCGCGAGTCGATGGCGAGATCGGGCCTGGGGCACGCGTGCGAACGGGACGCGTCAGCGCTCGCCGAAGACCTCGGCCTCGAATCGGAAGAGACGGGCGCCGTGCCGCCAGGCATCTCGCGGCAGCCCCGCCTTCAGGCAGGTGTGTTCGAGGAACCGTTCGCGGTCCCAGCCGTGCTCCGCGGCCACCTGCGGCAGCAGCAGCCCCTTGTGCCGTCCCTGTTCGACGATCAGGCCGTGGCGTCCGACGTCGATCTCCTCGACCGTGTGAACCGGTTCGATCGAACCGAGAATCGACAATTCGACGTCGAGGTCGGGCACCTCCTCCGGTCTGACCGGATTGAACCGCGGATCGTCGGTGGCCGCCGCCACGGCGCATCGTCCGATGACGTGCGCCAGCGTCTCGTCGTCACCGATGTGCCCGATGCACCCGCGCAGTTCGCCTCGGCGATGGAGCGACACGAACGCCCCGGCACGGCGCGCGAGCACGCCCTTGGCCTTGAGAACGGCCGGCGCGCGTCCGGCCGCCGCGTCGGCAACGGCCTGGCGCGCCGTTTCCAGCAGCGTGCGCCGCTCGTCGGCGGTGAGCGGATGGCTCACGATGGTCTCCCTGTGATGACCCGCGCGGGCTCGTCGAACGAGCCCAGCACCGCGGCCGCGTACCCGACGACGGCGTCCTTGTCGCCGGACACGTCTCCCGAATCGGCGTAACAGACGACCCTGGCGTCGCGGGCGCCAAGCGAACGCGCCGCGCGCATGACGGCCACCATCGGGCCTCCGCCGCAGGCATGCTCGGGACACGCCGTCAACGCCCGCGCGAGTCCGTCCGAATCGAATCGGTCGATGGCGCTCACCACGACGCGGTCGAGCCGTGAGGCCGTTCCCGCGTCGTGGTAATGGGACAGGTCCGACGAGGCCACCATCAGCGCGCGCCGCCCCGCGAGGACGCGGGCGAGCCCGCCGGCCAGCGCGGTCATGGTCTCCAACACCTGCCGCCCCATCAGCACCGGCACGATCGGAACGCCCGGAAGAACCGACTGCAGGAACGGCAGCTGCATCTCCAGCGAGTGCTCCCGCCCGTGCGGCCCCGGCAGGTCCCGTGCGACCGGTACCTCCCGCATGAGCGCGGAGGCGATGTCGGCGGCGATCGGCATCGCACCCAGCGGCGTCTCGAACGCGCCGGTCGCGTAGACGGCCAGACCGTCGAACGCGGCGTAGTGGGACGGCCCGACCAGTACGATCACGTCGTACGCGCGTCCGCGGAGCTGCCCGTAGGCGTGCGCGGCAACCGGCCCCGAGTACACCAGCCCGGCGTGAGGCGCGATGACCCCGACGATCGTGCCGGCGATCGGCGCGCCAGCACGGTCCAGGTACCCCTCGACGGCCCGCGTGAGATCCGTCGGACGCCCGGGGTACCAGGAACCTGCCACCGCCGCCCGCCTGACTGGTTGCGGCTTCACGAAACCGAATGTTAGCATCGGCCATGCCCGGCCGCACCGGCGACTTCGACGTGAACCGGCTCGCGGGCCTCGCCAGGCTGACGCTCGACCCCGACGAACAGCTCCTCTACACTCAACAGCTTGCGGACATCCTGGCGTTCGCCGCCCAGGTGCTGGCCGTCGATACGACCGGCATCCCGCCAACGACGCACGCGCTCGTGCACACCTGCCGCGAACGCCACGACGACACGGCACCGTCGCTGGAGCAGGCCACGGTCGTCGGCCTCGCCCCCGACGCTGATCCTGAAACCGGTCTGCTGCGCGTGCCGCGCGTCATCGGCCGATGAGCGGCCTCACCTGGACCGTCACCGGCCTGCACGACGCCTTCGTGTCCGGACAGGCGTCCGCACTCGAGATCTGCGACGCCGCCCTGCGGCGCCTCGATGCGCTGAACGGCGCACTCAACGCGGTCCTGACCGTGCCGGCCGACGGGGCCAGGGCACGAGCCCGACAACTGGACCAGGCCCGGGATCGCCGGGCTGCAGGCCCGCTCGCCGGCGTCCCGATCGCCGTGAAGGACAACATCTGCACGGCCGGCATCCGGACCACCGCGGGGTCCCGGGCGCTCGAGCGGTTCGTGCCGCCGTACGACGCGACTGTCGTCGAGCGTCTCGTTCAGGCAGGCGCAGTCATCGTGGGCAAGACGAACTGTGACGAGTTCGCCATGGGTTCGTCGACCGAGCATTCGGCATCCGGCTCAGCCCGTAATCCCTGGGACGTTGAGCGGACGCCAGGCGGATCCAGCGGGGGCTCGGCCGCCGCAGTCTCCGCCCGCATGGTTCCGGCCGCGCTTGGAACCGACACGGGCGGGTCGGTTCGCCAACCCGCAGGTTTCTGCGGCATCGTCGGTCTGAAGCCCACCTACGGACGCGTGTCACGCTACGGTCTCATCGCGTTCGCGTCTTCGCTGGACCAGATCGGGCCGCTGACCCTGACTGCAGGTGACGCCGCGTGCGTGCTCGGCGCCATCGCCGGCATGGACCCGCGTGACGCGACCTCGTCCATGCAGCCCGTCGCCGACTGGGCCGCCGCGCTCGACGGCGACCTGCGGGGCGTGCGCATCGGCGTCCCGTTCGCATGGCTGGACGACGGCGTGGACGCTGGCGTGCGTCTGGCCTTCGACCGCGCCCTGGACGCGCTGCGCGCACGCGGCGCGTCTGTCGCGAACATCGATCTGCCCCGCGCTTCCCTGTCCGTTCCCGTCTATCACCTCATCGCCACCGCGGAGGCCAGCTCGAATCTGGCGCGCTACGACGGCGTGCGCTACGGCATGCGGTCCGACGACGGCGTGACGCTGCAGGACATGTACGAGCGGACGCGTGACGCGGGGTTCGGCGCGGAGGTGAAGCGGCGCATCATCCTCGGCACCTTCGTCCTGAGCGCGGGATACCACGATCAGTACTACGTGCAGGCGCAGCGCGTCAGGACGCTTATCGGTCGGGACTTCCAGTCCGCCCTTTGGGCGGTCGATGCGATCGCCACGCCGACCAGTCCGACGGTCGCCTTCCTGCTCGAGGAACGCCTGACGGATCCGGTGAGGATGTACCTCGCGGACGTATTCACCGTAGGCGCCTCGCTCGCCGGGCTGCCCTCGGTCTCGGTCCCCGGGGGATTCGGCGAGGAGGGTCTGCCGGTCGGCTTGCAGATCACGGGCCGCGCCTTCGATGAGGCGACGGTCCTGCGGATCGCCGATGCGTTCGAGCGCGAGACGGGATACGGGGAGAGGGAGCCGGGAATCGCGGCGGGACAGATCAGTGGATAGTGACAGAAGGCAGTAGAGAGTAGAAAACACGGGACATCGGGACGGGACGAACGCCAGGAGTCGGGAGTCCGCCCGGGGTGCCTCGAGATACCCGAGGGCCCGGGCGATGCTGGCCGCGAACTTACGGCGCGTCGATGACCGCAGGCGGCGCAGACGGCGGCGCGGTTGCGGAGGGCCGGGACAACAGCTTGACGAGACCCCACACCGCGAGGACCGCGACGGCCAGCGGCAGCAGCGGCACCAGGATGGCTGCCACGGCCGCGATGCCGAGCGTGACGATCGCCAGCACGCCGATGATCCCGATGACCGGCAGCAGCAGCACGCCGAGCGCCAGCTTCAGAAACAGCCCGAGCGCGATCACGGGAAGCATCAGCAGCTTGATCGCCAGCTTGAACGGCAGCAGCACCAGCCAGAAGACGAGCTTCAGCAACGCCCCCACCACGCCGATGACGAAGATGGCGAGGCCCGCGAGCACGATGAGCGCCAGCAGTTCCGGCATGACACCTGCCTCCTGCCACGCTGCCGGTCCGCGGCGTGTGCCGCTCCGGAATCAGACAGCGGGGCGTCCGTCATCCAGATCTACGGATGGCGGCTGACACAGGTTCCGGCCCGCCTTCGCCCTCACGCCTTCGCTCTCCGGGCTACGGTGGGCTACGGCGGGCTGCACCGAGCTACGGCGAGTGTCGGCGCACGCCGGCCGGCTCGGACGGGTGTGGACGCGGAGTCCTGATCCTGCGGAGCGAGAGCGGATCAGGCAGCCCGGCCGGACCCGCCGAGCTGGTCGACGGTGCCCCTCGGGGCCTCGGGCGGCAGGTACGACACCGACTGGCCAAGCGCTTCTTCGAGGCTTCGCACCGTCAGGGTCTTCGGTCCGCTCGGCCGGAGCTTGACGAACCCGAGCGCGAGACAGAATCCGATGAAGAGCGCCAGGAGGAACACGGCGCCCGCGCCCACTCCCTGAACGGTGGCCACGATCAGCCCATAGATCTCGGATGGGGTCACGAGTCGGATCCTGAGTCCGGGGGCGTGTTGTCCGAACCGGGCAGCCGGTACTCTACGTACCCGAGGCGCACCTCGTCCATGGCGAGCCGCTCGGCCTTCCGGGGCATCGCCGTGGGGGCCGCCACCGGGTCAGCTTCCGGCTGCTCGATGCGGTACCGGGCCCCGCGGCGCAGCTGCTTGGCGCGCTGGGCGGCAATATCCACGAACAGGAACCGACGCCGGCGCGGATCGACCGCAAGTCGCTCGTCGGGCTGGATGGCGGCTTCTTCAGGGGTTGGTACTTCTTCGGGCTGCATATCCACGATCGTTAAGGTTAACGCAGGCCCCCATGAGGCTGCAAGGGGAGGATCAGGCGACAGGCGACCGGCGGCAGGCGACAAGGGGAAGACCGGCGGCAGGCGACCGGCGGCAGGGAGCCGGTCCCTGTTCCCGCCCGGCCGCCTGCCGCCGGTCGCCGGGCTCT
>CAYZYG010000105.1:14937-17538 GCA_964481395.1 uncultured Vicinamibacterales bacterium | reverse complement strand
GGCGGAAGGCCCTCAGCCGTGATCAGGTTTGTGGGCCTGAGCAGCGGTGGGCTGTCCGGCGACAGGACCCGCAGAGGTTGTGAAGTCGGCTCGATCCGGTCGTGACGGAAGGGCGATGTCGAAACCACTCGAATCCCTGCTGCGCCAGGCGGGGCTGGTCTCCGAGCCGGCCCTGCACCGCTCGCTCGAGCAGTCGCGGAAGCGGAACCTCCCGCTGGCCGACGTGCTGATTTCCGAGGGCCACCTCAGCGAAGAAGCCCTGGCCGACTCGCTCGCGCGCCTGATGAAGCTTCCGCGCATCCGACTGGCGAGCACGACGGCCGACCCGGACGCCATCAAGAGGCTGCCCGACAAGATCGCCCGCAAACACGCCTGCATCCCGGTGGGGTTCGAGGGGCGGATGCTGGTCGTGGCGATGGTGAACCCGGCCGACTACCTGGCCATCCAGGACATCGAATTCGCGGCGGCCATGTCGATCAAGCCCGTCGTGGCGACGCGCACGGAGATTCTGGACAGCATCGAGGAGCGCTACGACCCGGAGGACCGCATCGGCGAATTCCTGGCCAACGTGCCGGACGTCAGCGACATCAAGATCGTCCAGGAGGACGCGCAGCAGCAGGATCTCGGCCTGGAGGTCGCGGACTCGAAGTCGGCCGCCGACGCGCCGGTCGTCAAGATGGTCAACTTGGTCGTCTACGACGCCCTCAAGGCGGGATCGAGCGACCTGCACATCGAACCGACGCTGCACGACGTCCAGGTGCGGATGCGCGTCGACGGAGTGCTGCGCGACTACACGCGCGTGCCGAAGTGGCTGCACGGGCCGATGGTCTCACGCCTGAAGATCCTCGCCAAGCTCGACATCGCGGAGCGCCGCCTGCCGCAGGACGGCCGCATCAACGTGCAGTACCAGGGCCGCACCATCGACATCCGCGTCTCGACGCTGCCGACGCACTTCGGCGAGAAGGTCGTCCTCCGAATCCTGGGCGGATCGAGCCTGCCGCAGATCGAGAAGCTCGGATTCGACGAACCCCAGACGGTGTCGATCGAGGCCTCCATCGGCCAGCCGCAGGGGATCATCCTCATCACCGGCCCGACGGGCTCCGGCAAGACGACCACGCTCTACGCGATGCTGGCACGACGCCGCTCGCCCGAAGTCAATATCGTCACGGTCGAAGACCCGATCGAGTATCAGTTGCCGGGCATCAACCAGGTCCAGATCAACTCCAAGGCCGGGCTGAGCTTCGCCGCCGTCCTGCGCTCGATCCTGCGCCAGGACCCCGACGTGATTCTCGTCGGCGAGCTGCGCGACCAGGAGACCGCCGAGGTGGCGTTCCAGGCCGCCATGACGGGGCACCTCGTGCTGACGACGCTGCACACGAACAGCGCACCCGCGGCCATTCCGCGCCTGTTCGACCTTGAAGTCGACCCGAGCATCCTGTCGACGTCGCTGACGCTGGTCATCGCGCAGCGGCTCGTGCGACGCGTCTGCGAGGGATGCCGGGAATCGTACGTGCCCGACGCCACGACGGCGGCGCGCGTGGGCCTGATGCCGGGCGAATCGGCCTTCCGCGGCCGGGGGTGCTCGGCGTGCGGCACGACCGGATACGCGGGGCGCATTGGCATCTACGAGTTCTTCCGCCCGACCACCGTCGTCCGCCGGCTCATCCACGAGCGCGCGGGTGAAGCGGACCTGCGCAGCGCGGCGCGGCAGGGCGGGATGAAGATCCTGCGCGAGGACGCGCTGGCGAAGATCCGTGCCGGCATCACGTCGCCGGATGAAGTGATCCGGGTCGTGCAGATCGACGAGACTGAGGTGCCGTGCCCCAACTGCAAGGCGCCCATCGAAACGGACTTCTCAACATGCCCCTACTGCCTGCACACCATCAAGGTGACGTGCACGGGCTGCGGGCAGGAACTGAAGCCCGGCTGGAGGGCGTGCCCATACTGCCACACGAAGGTCGAGGCGGGAGAGCCTGCGCCGGGAGCACCAGCGCACGCTGCGGGAAATCCTGCTGCCGGCCCGCCTGCGGCGGCCGCCCGCCCCGCGGAGGCACCGGCGAAGGTTGCGACATCCGAGAAGGTCGCGCAGCCCGGGCAGGCCGAGCCCCCGATGGTCACGATCACGGGCAAGGTGGTCGGCGAACTGCCTGCCGGCACGGAGGACGAGAAGTTCACGAAACCTGGGGCGGGATTCTACCCGGGCACGATCAACATCGTCGAATTCCCGGAGACGGACGGGTCAGCCCGTGGGCAGGACGCCTCCGCACCCGGCGAGCACGACGGAGAAAAACGCCCGAGCGCGCCACGGCCGCTGGAGCCGGAGCCTCCCGCCGCGGCCGCGACGCCAGAGGCGCCGAGGCACCCGCGGCGCAGGCCTCCCGCCGATGAGCTGGTCGTCGCCGGGAACTCGGGCGCGATTCTGAATCCCGACGCGGTCGAACGCGCGGAGAAGCGGAAGCAGGCGGGGCCGCAGCGAGCGTCACAGGGACCGGGGGCCGGGGACCGGGGATCGGTTGTGGAAGTCCCCAGTCCCCCTTCGTTGCCCTCTGCCGTCATTCCCGCGGATGCGGGAGTCCAGGCTCCGACTCCGGGCCCCGCGGT
>CAYZYG010000105.1:0-14837 GCA_964481395.1 uncultured Vicinamibacterales bacterium | reverse complement strand
AATCACTCCGGGAGTGATTCTCCCGTGGCGTCGGGCAACGGTGACCTTCAGGCAGCGGCACCGGAGGACGTGCCTGCCGCGCGCAAGCTGCGGATCCTCGTCGTAGACGATGATGAGGACATCAGGCAGGTCGTGTCGTTCACGCTGCGGAAGCTGCCGGTGGCAGTGGAGATCGCGACCGCGTTCGACGGACAGGATGCCGTCGAGCAGGCCGAAGACCAGCCGCCCGATCTGGTGGTGCTGGACGTCATGATGCCGCGCATGGACGGTTTCGAGACGTGCCAGCGGCTGCGGCAGAACGTCCGGACGGCGTTCGTGCCGGTGCTGATGCTGACGGCGAGCGCCGACGAGGCGAGCCGCACGAAGGGCTACCTCGTGGGCACGGACGACTACATGAGCAAGCCGTTCATGCCGCCGGATCTGAGCCTGCGCGTGTCGCGGCTGCTCAGGAGGACGTACGGGATCTAAGAGCGGGGACCAGGGACCGGGGACCGGGGGTCGGTTCTGTCACGCTGAGCTGTGCTCCGGGCCCCGGGGGCGGCCAGGAAGGACGTCGGTTGGGGACTGGGGACTCCATAACCGATCCCCGGTCCCCGATCCCCGGTCCCTGTCTCTGAATGCCGAGTGATGTCAGACCTTGAACACGACATCGGGCCGGAGCGCGACACGTACCCTCCGGGGTATGTGGCGAAGCTCGTTCATGAACTGCGGACGCCGCTGACGGCACTGCGGGGATCGCTCGGGCTCCTCGCATCCGTCGTAGATGACGCGACGCCCGAGGTGCGGAACTTCGCGACGATCGCGGAGCGCAATGCGGCGAAGCTGGCCGGCATGCTCGACGACCTGGCCGAACTCGAGCGCCTCCGCAGCCGCTCACTTGTCGCCGCCGCGGAACACGTGGACCTCGCCGATCTGACCGACGCCGCAGTGACTTCGGTTCAGCGCGACGCCGCCCAGCGGGGTGTCAGCATCGAGCCCGACCTCGAAGCCGGCAACATCACGGCGGATCCCGAGATCCTCAGGAGCCTCCTCACCCGCGTGCTTGAGTACGCCATCCGGATGTCATCGCCGGGATCGGTGATGCGCGTCCGGACGCGGCACGATGACGATTCGGCGTCGGTGGAGATCTCCGACGGCGGCAGGCCTGTGGCGCCGGAGAAGGCCGAGGAGGTGTTCGACCCGTTCAGTCTCGTCGCCCGCCGCGGTCAGGACGGGTCGGCGCGTCCGGGGCTGGGTCTGGCCATCGCCCGCGCCCAGGCGGACCTGCTCGGCGCGACGCTCACGTTCGCATCCGGCACCGACGGCGGACGGTTCACACTGGTTGCCACCAGTCGGGGCCCGGGGACCGGGGACCTGGGGCCGGTTGTGGATGTACCCGCCGCTGATTCCTGAGCATTCCTGACGACGTCCGTCGAAAGCCCGAAGCCGGCCGATCCCGACGCATCCATTCTGTCTTCTTCCTACTGTCTACTGTCTACTATCTACTGTCTCTTTCTTCCCCTGCGCTACCGGCACCGTGATGCTGAACACCGATCCTCTGCCTGTCTCGCTCTGCACGGCGACCGCTCCGCCCTGCATCTCGATTAGTGCCTTCGTAATCGCCAGGCCGAGACCCGTGCCGCGGAAGCGTCGCGTGTCCGCGCCGTCGATCTGCTGGAACTTCTGGAAGAGCTGATCGAGCTTCTCGGCCGGGATGCCGGCGCCGCGATCGATCACGGCGAAGCGCACGAACCCGTCGGCCAGCACCGATCCTTCCAGCGTGACCGTCGTCTTTGGCGGCGCGTACTTGAGCGCGTTCGACAGCAGGTTGACCATGGCCTGGATGGTCCGGTCCGGGTCGACCATCACCGCGGGCAAGCCCTCGGGCAGCACGTGCTCGATGGTGACGCCGTTCGCTTCGGCAATCTGCAGCACGCTCTCGACGGACTGGCGGACCAGCTCGCAGGGCTCGAACGTCCGCGGACGGAGCTCCAGCTTCCCGGCTTCGATCTTCGAGATGTCGAGGATGTCGTTGATGATGCGGATGAGGCGATCGGTGTTCGACAGCGCCACGTTCATGAGCGTCCGGTGATCCGGATCCGGCAGGCTGACCTCGTCCAGCAGGAGCTGCAGCGCGCCCTTGATCGACGTGAGCGGGGTGCGCAGCTCGTGCGACACGATCGACACGAATTCGCTCTTCAGCCGGTCGACCTCGTACAGCTTCGTGATGTCCTGGAACGCGGCGATCGCGCCGGTGATGGCCTGCTGCTCGTTCAGGAGCGGGGCAGCGCTCACGAGAATCGGGATGGTCCGCCCGTCGGGATGGTGGATCACGATCTCCTGCGCGACGATGGTCTCGCCGCGCAGGGCGCGATTGTGGCCCCAGTTTTCGTACGGGCAGGGCGTCGTGTCGCGGTAGGTCGCCTGGTACTGCCGCCAGTGCTCGCGCCGCGCCTTCTCGTCTTCGGGCTCGCGGCCGATCAGCGCCTCGGCGGCCTTGTTCTGCAGCACGATCCGCCCGCTCCCGGCCTCGACGATGACGAGGGCGGCGGGGACGGTGGAGATCGTGGCGAGCAGCCGCGCGTGTTCCTGCTCGGCTTTGGCGCGCTGCGCGGCGTAGAGCGCGGACACCTCGCGCTCGCGCGTCAGCGCGTCGGTCAGATCGCGCTGCCGCCGCTGCACGGCGGCGGACATGTCGCGGAAGGCGTTGATGAGCGCGCCGATCTCGTCCCGCTTCGGCTCGGGCAGGTGCACGTCGAAGTCGCCCCCGGAAATCTGGCGGGCAGACGAGGCCACCACGGCGAGCGGATCGAGCACCACGCGGGCGAGGACGGCGACGAGCACGAGGAGCATGACGATCGCGCCGGCGGGAATCGCCAGCGTGACGAGCGTGATGCGCAGGTACTGCGACGACGCGTCCTGCCGCCGCGCGCTCAGCATCTGGCGGACGACGGCGTCGAGGCGATCGAGATCGCCGGCGATGGCGCGCATTCGGGGCTCGCTCTCGCGGGTCAGCACGTCGACGAGCGCGGCCGGTTCCGGTCGCCGGTCGAGCAGCGGGACCGCGACGTTGTCGTGCCAGTCGCGGACGAGCACGTCGAGGCCCCGCAACTGGCGAAGCACGTCCTGATCGTCGACGTATTGGGGCAGGAGCGTGATGCTCCGCTCGTACAGGCTCCAAAGCTGGTCGAAGCGGGCGCGGCCGGCCGGGGAGCCGGTCAGCAGGTAGCCCCGGTGCGCGCTCTCGAGGTCGTTCACGAGGCGCGCGATTCGCGTCTGCTGTTCGAAGTGGAGCAGGGTGTTGTCGAGGACCTCGTTGGTCTTCGTGCGCTGGTCGACGAGGCGGATCACGACGAACGTCTGCACGAAGGCAGCCGCGACCACCACGCCGACGACGCTGAAGATCCGGGTCCTGATGCTCACTGTGCGAGTATCGCTCTCACCTGGTCCCCAAGCGTCAAGGCGTCGAAGGGCTTGCCGATGCAGCCAGCGGCGCCGAGCGCCAGGGCCTTCGCCACTTCCGATTCCTGCACCTTCGCGGTCAGGAAGATCACGGGAATGTCGCGCGTCGCCGGGTCGGCCTTCAGCCGGCGGCAGGTCTCGAAGCCGTCCATGTCGGGCATCATCCAGTCGAGCAGGATGGCGTCGGGCCGTTCCTCGGGCACGCGCGCGAGGGCCTCGATGCCGTTGCCGACGGTGACGACCTGGAATCCGGCTTTCTTGAGCGACAAACGCGCGATGAGCTGCACGTCCGGTTCATCTTCTGCGAGCAACAGTTTCATCTTGTCGTGTACCCCCCGTCCCGGGCTTCATCTGTGATCCTTGCCAGCGCCGCCCGCTCCGCCACGTCTGCTGGAGGCCGGGGCTTCAGCCCCGGCGGACCTGCCGGCCCTGACCAGCCTCCGCCAAGGCTGCGGCGGTCCGCCGAAGCGCTCCGCGAAGGCGGAAGGGCCGGCCTCCAGATCGCGACTCCTGACTCCTGAATGCTGAAAAGGATCACAGAGCTGTCCCCTCCGGCCGCTGGGGCTCCGGGGCGCAGTCTGAACCGATCCCCGGTCCCCGGTCCCGACCCCGGAGTTCCCCGTTTTCTCCCGGTCTCACCTCCCCGCCTCTCGTTCCGCTTTGCGTCTGAGCAGCACGTGGATGCGCAGCACGAGCTCCATCGGGTCGAGCGGCTTCGTCAGATAGTCGTCCGCGCCGAGCATCAGCCCGACGGCCTTGTCGTCGATATGCGCGCGAACGGTCATGAAAACGACCGGCGTGCCGGCCAGGTCGGGGTCCGCTTTCAGGGCGCGGCAGACCCCATAGCCGTCCATGCCCGGCAGGTTCGCGTCGAGCAGGACGAGGTGCGGGCGGTGCTGCCGGGCCGCCGCGAGCGCCGCGTCTCCGGTCGGAACGGGAATCGGCTCGAAGCCCGCAGCCCGCAAATGGATGCCCACGACCTCGCGCTGATCCTCATCGTCTTCGACCACCAGGATGCGCGCGGGTTCGGTCGAGACGCTGACCGCCAGCGCCCAGGACGGCGGTCGCGACACGTCCTCGGCAAAGCCGTTCTGCAGCAGATCGAACGTGCGCGCGGCGCGGTCCGGATCGAACGTGCCGGCGGCCACGTGGTCGAGTTCCTGTTCGAGGGCCGTGGCGTGGGTCGAGACGAGGGGGAACCCCAGCGTGCCGGCGAGCCCGGCGGTTCGGTGGACGAGCTGGCGCAACTGATCGACGGGACCGGACTGGCCGACGGTCGACACCATGCCCAGGAGCAATCCGATTGAGTCGGAGCGCTTCGGGAAGGCGGCGATGAAGCGCTGTCGGGCCTCCCGCATGGCGAACTCGGGGTCGTCGGCACCCAGTCCGGCCAGATCGAGGTTCGTGTCGTGTGCCTGCATGAACGTGGCTCCAGCCTGTGTCGCTTGCCCCGCCTCAATGGATGGCGGATGTCGCTCGTAAGCCCATGATGCAAAGATACTTAACCCAAGCGGTGCCCGCGCCGGGAGCGGATCGTGGCACCCGAGAGCCCACGGACCCGGGACGTCTCCTTGGGGTTATCGGTAGAACGGGGATCGGGGATCAGGGACCAGGGACCGGTTCTGGGGTCCCCAGTCCCCATTCGGCTCCTCGTTGGGCGTCCGGATGGCACGCCTCGCAGATCAGCGTGACAGAACCGGCGCCCGGTCCCCGGTCCCTGGTCCCCGACTCCCGGCCAGCCTCCCTCCCCCGACGTCTCACCCTGTGTAGACGGAGGAATGCCATGCGCGTGTGGAAGGTTGTTGGGGTGACAGCGGTCGGGTTGGCGGTGGCCGCGGCCGGAGCCGTCTGGGCTCCGGGCGTGTCGGGCCGCGAAAGCAAACCAGGGCAGGACGCGACGATCGATCGGCAAAAGCCGGACCAGCAGTCCGAGCAGAAGGTGACCGTCCAGAAGAAGGACGGCAAGACAGCCGTCATTGTCGGCGAAGGCGATGGGCCGACGGTGTTCAGCCTCACCGAGGGCGGGCCGCAGGCGTTTGCGCTTGCGGAGGCGCTCGGCCAGGCAGGCGGCAGCCGGCTCGGGGTGCAGATCCGCGACGTCGTGAAGGACGACGTGGCGAAGATGAAACTGGGGTCGGAATCGGGCGCGGTCATCGAAGACGTGACCGAGTCGTCGGCAGCCGCCAAAGCCGGCCTGAAGGCGGGAGACGTCGTGGTCCAGTTCGACGGCGAGACCGTACGCAGCGCGAGCCAGTTCGCGCGGCTGGTGCGCGAGACGCCGCCCGGGCGCACGGTGAAGATGAGCGTCATGCGCGGGGGATCCCGCGTCGAGTTGTCGGCCACACCAGAGGCCCAGTCTGGGCCGATGGCCTGGATCGGCGAGGGCGTGCGGCCGGACGCCGAGGCGCTGCGCGCGGATGCGGAGCGGCTGCGGGCCGAGATCGAGCGGGACGTGCGCGAGCGGCAACGCGCTCCGCGGGAGTATCAGTTCCGGGTTCAGCCGCGCGTCGAGGCCGATGCGCTCCGGGATCGGCTGATGTGGTTCGGCGAGGCCGGTCCGCTCGGGCTGGTCATGGGCCGCGGTCGGCTCGGCGTGTCGATTCAGGGTCTGACGCCGGAGCTGGCGGAGTACTTCGGCGTGAAGGACGGCGTGCTCGTGTCGTCCGTGGAGAAGGACAGCCCGGCCGCCAAGGCGGGGATCAAGGCCGGTGACGTGATTACGTCGGTGGACGGTCAGAGCGTGGCGGATGGCTCGGCGCTCGTGGATCAGCTTCGGGCCAAGGACGGCGATGTGTCGATCGGCATCTCGCGCGACCGCAAGGCACTGACGCTGAAGGCGACGCTCGAGAAGCCCACAGCGCCGCGCGGGCGGATCGTGGTGCGACGGAATGTGATATAAGGCCGAGGGTCGGATCATCCGCCGGGCGTTGAACCCTGGGCCGCGCCGGCTATCCGACCTGACTGCATGAGCGACCGATCCACCGATCGTCTCGAAGGCTGGAAGACGATCGCGGCGTACCTCGGGCGGAGCGACCGGTGCGCGCAACGATGGCATGCGGAGCGGGGCATGCCCGTTCACCGCGTGCCGGGCGGCAAGAGCGGCACGGTGTACGCGCTCCGTGAAGAGATCGACGCCTGGCTGGCTTCGTCTGCGGCACAGCAGGTCACGGCCAACGGAGCCGACGACTGCACCGCCGAGCATCCTGCAGGACAATTGCGACCGATGGTCCCCTGGGCCATCGCGATAGTGGCGGCTGCCGTTGTTGTCACGGTGGTCGCGCTGTGGGTCGCCTGGCGCGATCCCGGTGGCACGGTCGTGCCCGAGCGGGCCGGCCTTGCAGGGAGCCAGTTGACCGCCTGGGACGCTGGGGGATCGGTCCTCTGGACGAAGGATCTCAGTCCGCTGGTCCGACTCGACGCCTATCTGGACGGTCTGGCCCAGCGTCAGCCGCGCCCGCCGTGGCTCCACGTTCCGGTGATGGACGTGGCTGGCGACGAGCAGCCCGAGATCCTGCTGTTGGCCGCCGATTCACGGTCCCGGACGACGCCGCGGGCGCAGGAACTCCTGGCCGTCTCGTCCCGGGGCGAGCGGTTGTGGACGTACCGGGCTGACGGGAGCTTCAGCTTTCAGGGGCGTGTCTTCACGGCGCCGTGGATGTTCGTCGATCTGGCGGCGATTGGCGACCCCTCGCCCCGCACCGTGTGGGCCTCGCTCATCCACGCCGAGTGGTGGCCGTCTTTCGTCGTGCGCGTGGATGAGCTGGGCACGACCCGTCTCCAGTTCGTCAACGCCGGACACCTGTACGATCTGGCGACCGTGCCGGTCGAAGGGCGCGGCACGTACGTGCTGGCCGGCGGCATCAACAACGAATATGCGGCCGCGGCGGTAGCTGTCGTGGATGCGGAGGGACCGCCAGCGGTCTCTCCCCAGACGCCGGGGTCGGCTTATGCCTGCGACGACTGTCCGACCGGCATGCCGCATCGGTACATCGTCTTTCCGCGGTCGGCGGTTGGCCGGCTCGATGACTCGATTCCGTACAACCGCGTGTGGGAATTGCGGCCGCAGGCGAACGGGGTCGAGGTGCAGACCACGGAGTACGCGGCGCGGACGGCAACCCTGACCTGGGTGCTCACACCGGACTTCGAGGTTGAAACCGTACGCGTGCCGGACAGCTACGTCGACGCCCACGACCAGCTCGCGCGGGAGGGACGCCTCGACCACTCGTTCGACGAGTGCCCCGAGTATCGTGACGGCCTGCCGGTGCGGGTGTGGGCTGAATCGACGGGCTGGAGGGAGTACCGGGTGCCGATGGTCAGGTGGTAGGAGTGTCGGCCGGTCAGGCCGACTCGCCTTCCCGGGCCCCGGATCCCGGGTCCCGGATCCCGGCGAGCCGCTCCACCGCCGCGAGGACGCGCGCGAACTCGGCTTCGGCCTCGGGCAGCAGCGCAGCCGCGCGCGTGAAATCCGCCGCTGCCGCGGCCTCCTCGAAGCTGGCGCAGAGCGCGGACATCCGCAGCGCGCCGAGCATGCCGCAATTGCTCTTCAGTGTGTGCGACACGTGTTCGAGCGCGTGAGGATCCCGCTGCTCGATGGCGGCGCGGATGGCCGTCATGCGGCCGGGCGCGTTGGTCGTGAAAATCGACACGAGCTCGGTCAGGAACGCGGGTTTGCCGTACTCGGCCTGGAGTCGTCGCAGTTCGGCGATCGTCGCCGAATCGAGCACCGGACCGCTGGAATCCGTCTGACCGTGCGAACCGGCCGGATCGGACGAAGCGTCCGGACCGGGCGAATCCAACGGGTCGCGAACCTCGGGCACGGCGAGTTCCCCGGACTAGGATCGCGAGGCGGACGTTCCGCCCTCGGGCGCGGGCGAGATGAGCGTCGCCAGTTGCGCGGCCACGATCGCGGCGAGCGATCGCAGGTGGTCCGAGGCCTCGACGCCGGGTTTGAGTTCGACCGCCACGACGCCGGAGCAGCCGTCGGACGTCACCAGTGGTGAGACCACCGCGGCATTCGACCCGGCTTCGGGCGGGACGACGTGCTGGGCGCGCGTGCGGTAGGCGAGGGCCGTGGCGTTGTCCGCGTCCGCTGCGATGGTGCCCATCCGCGTGATCGCCAGCGGCTGGTAGCCGTGCGCCAGCACGGGCCTCAGCGCGCCCTTGGGCCCGTCGGGCATCCAGATGATCAGGCCTGCGGCGTCGAGCACGCTGCCCACCCGTTCGAGCAGCGGCGGAATCTCCCGCGGTTCGCGCACACGCGCGAGCGACCCGCAGATGTCGGCCACCTCCGGCAGTCCCGGGAGCGCCGCGGGATCGGACGGCCGGGGTGCCACGCGCGGCGTCGAGGGCAGGGGATCGATCGTGGACGTGTCGATCTCGGCTATGCCCGCCTCGCCACCGGCGTCCGCAGCGGAAGGCGAGAGGTGGCCGAGACCGAGCCCACCGAGCGAGGACGACTCCTCTGCCGGAGATTCGGCTTCGACAGCCTGGCGCGGAACGGGAAGGAGCAACAACAGGACGAGGGCCGCGACTCCGGCGCCGCCGCCGAGCAGGTACATCTGCATCCAGCGTTGCGCGTCGGTGCTGGAGGATCGGGCTGCGGCTTCCCGCACGCGCGCCTCGTCCAGGGCGGCCGCCGCGCGGCCGATCTGCGCGGAACCGTCGGTGAAGATCACGTCGGAGGCCGAGATCCGCTGGGTGGCCTCGAGGTACTCCCGCGCTCGGGCGTCGGTGTCACCGAACGCCGCCATTGTCTCGATAGCCGCCTCGACCGAGGCCTGTGCCTCGGGGGAGCGGGCCGCACCACGTACCGAGGTCAGGCGCCGGGTCACGTCGGCTGACAGGTCCGACACCTTCTGGAACCAGGCGCGGGGATCCTGGCCGTCGGCCACGTAGGCCTGCTGGGCGGCTCCGAGATGACGGAGATCGGCCGCCAACTGCTCGACCTGGCTGTCGAACGTTGCGGCGTCCCGGGCGGCGGCGGTCATCTGGCCGTCGATCTGCCAGACCCGGAAGCCGGCGCCCGCCAGCGCCGCGAGGGCGAGAAGAACCAACAGGGCCCGCACCGCCCGATTCTTCATGATGCCTCCCAACCCCGACCTTATCCCGACCTTACCGCCCTTATTCCGCCCTTGCCCCGCCCTTGTCGCGGGTTTGCCACTCGCTAGTCCCGAGCTCGAACGGGGGGGTGCTGCAGCGCGTACACCACTCCGCCCGGAAGACTGGCCGTCACGGTCACGACGAAGTACAGCAGAGCCATGGAAACGGCCACGTCCGCAGGAACGCCGACGCGCCCGAGCAACAGCAGGTACAAGCCTTCCCGAACACCCAGCCCGTTCACGCTGATCGGCAACATCCCTGCGAGCGAGATCAGGGGCACGAACACCGCCAGTGCCGCGAGCGGTACGTCCACGGCCAGGGCTTTGGCGTTCAAGAATACCACGAGGATTACGACGGCCTGGAAGAAGAACGAGAGGGCGAGCGCCGCCGCCATGGAACGCCAGGCCGTTCGGTACGGCACGATCGCCTCGTAGAGGGACTGGGCCCGCGACCGCAGCCTGACGAGCGGGGTCAGCACGATCAGGTAGTCGATCAGCCGATAGGCCTTCGGTGTCGCGATGACGAGGTTGGCGGCCAGAAACGCGGTGACCAGGGCGAGGACGAACAACCCGATCGGGAGGCCCAGCAGTTCGACCGGTGGCGCGAACCAGACGGCGATGGACGCGATGCCGAACAGGGCGAACAGGCCGACGTTCCGTTCCATGAACACGGACATGATCGACCGGGCGGGCTCGCCGGTGTGCCTGGCGAGCAGCAGGGCCTTCACGGCGTCGCCACCGACGATTGTCGGCAGGAAGATGTTGAAGAACATCCCGATGAAGTAAAAGGCCACCATCCGGAGGTATGGGACGACGAGATCGACCGGACCGAGGAGGATCCACCAGCGCCAGGCGCTCGACCACTGCCCGACGATGTACGCGGCCGTGCCGAGCGCGACCCAGCCGAGGTGGGCACCGCGGAGGCGATCGATGAGCGGTCCGGCATCCACCTTGTAGAAGACAGCGACGTAGAGCAGGACGGTGACGGCGACCTTCAACGCGGTGCCGGCCAGGCGCGCGCGCGGAGGGGTGTTCGAGACGGAGTCGGCCGGCATCGGGGGGTACTATAACAGGGACCGGGGACCGGGGACCGGGGACCAGTTCTGTCACGCTGTCACGCTGGCACGCTGGCACGCTGCCACGCTGGCACGTTGCTGCGCCGCCACGCGGCAATCATCATTCGTGTTCTCGGGACCAGAGATTGGGACCGGCGACCCTCACGGTAGGCCATGGGCCCTGCTCGTGTCCGGGTGTCTCTGCTGGTCTTCTGACCAATGTTGGGGACGGCAGCGTGACAGAACTGGTCCCCGGTCCCCGGTCCCCGGTCCCTGGTTTCCGGCCCCTGCTGTCTTGTGAGGAAGGCGAATGTTGGGGACGGCAGCGTGACAGAACTGGCCCCCGGTCCCCGGTCCCCGGTCCCTACTTTGTCCTGAGCACGACATACGTCGGCAACCCGACGGCGTCGAATCGCTGCATGACCGCCTTCGCCGGCTCCTGGTCGGGCTCCTCGGCCTGGAACTTGATCTTCACGTAGCCTGACAGCGCCTCCTGCACCTTCGGATCCGCGAAGGTCGTCCTGTCCATCGTCAGGCAGTTCTTGCACCACGTGGCCCACATGTCGATGAGGACCGGCTTGCCCTCGCGCCTCGCGGCCTCGAGGCCCTCGTCCAGCGACGCGTACCAGCCCGCCTTGAGCTGCTCGGCGACACTGGCCTGCACCTCGGCCGGATCGACCCAGCGGCTCGCGAACAGCGTGTAGGCCTGGTAGCCGTAGTAGATCGCCGTCCCGAGGATGAACACGCCGAAGGCCTGCTTCACGCGCACCATCCACATGCCCGGCTTCGGCAGCGCCGCGATGCCTGCGCCGACGACCGGCCACGGCAGCGCCATGCCCAGACCGAGGACGAACGGCAGGGCCAGCGCGATCGTCGTGCCCGCCGCGTAGAGGTTGCTCGAGAACACGACGACCTGAATCACGACCGGCGCCACGCATGCGCCGGCAAGGAGCGCCGCGATCGCCCCCATCGTGAACGCGAGCACCAGCGTCCCCCGGTTCTCGCCGGGCCTGAAGCCGCTCGAGTACTTCGAGAAGTCGATCATGATCACGTCGAACATCGCGAGACCCAGCACGACGAAGAGCACGGCGATGCCGAGGTTGAACCAGGGAGACGAGTTGATCGTGCCGAACGTTCCCGCCGTCAGGATCACGACGAGGCCGAGGACGCCGTACACGACCGCCATGGCGGCGCCGTAAGCGGACCCGAGCAGGAATCCGCGGAAGCGGGAGCCCGCTTGCGCCCCCGCGCCGATGATGGCGATATTGATCGGGATCATCGGCAGCACGCACGGGGTCAGGTTGAGCGCGAGGCCGCCGACCAGCACGAGGAGCAGAATGGCCAGCGGGCCGCGGCCCTCGAACAGGCCCCGCTCGGTGATGCCGGCTTCGGCGTTCCTCACGAACGTGATGAAGTCGTCCGACCCCAGGTAGCCGCCGGTCGTCGCCAGCACGGTGAACCCGTCGAGTTTCGCAAGGGCCGACGCGATGCTGCCAGCGTCGCCTGCCGGCGCGGCCGACGGCGCGCCCGATTCCCCGCCGCCCGCCCCGGGCGCTGCGCCGGGCCTCGCGCCCGTCCCGAACGCGATGGCACCGAAGACCGCCGCATACTCGACCGACGCGGACCCTCCCGCCGCGGAGACCCGAATCGTCCACTGGAACTCCGTCGTGGATGGCGCGAAGCACATCACGTCGTTGCAGGCCTGATACCGGAGCCTGGCGGGTACGACGATCTCACCCTCGGGCACGTCGGGTCCGATCGTGACCTGCGCGCCAATGGCGAACGCCTGGTCGAAGACCCGGAGCGGCTGCTCCTGGCCTTCCTGCTTGAAGTCCTTGGCCGGCGGGTAGACCACTTCGTCGATCGTGATGCCGGCAGGCGCGTCGATCGTGAGCACCGTTGGGATGAGCGACGGGTCGCTCGGCTTGTCCGACTGCGTGTGGAGCCCCTCCGGGAGCGACACCTGCAGCGCCAGGCGCACCGCCTCGCCCGGGCGTACGCCGGCCTTCTCGACGAGCGGCGTCACGTCCGCCTGCGGCCGGCGCAACTGGGCCTGGGGGACGGCGACGAAGCTGGACAGGGCGAGGACGAGGGCAGCGACGAGGGTCTGGCGCATGGAAGTCACATCTCTGATTCTTGTCAGTAGATCGTAGTCAGTAGACAGTAGACAGACGGAGTCGCGCTGATCGCGCGACACGCGACATCTGGACCACACATCTCGGATTCTTATCAGTAGATAGCAGACAGTAGACAGTAGAAACGCAAAGTCACGCTGAACGCGCAACACGCGACCTCGCCTAACCCCCCCAAAAGCGTGGTGCCGGCGACGAGCCGGCACGCCGTCCTATTCTGTCTTCTGTCTCCTGTCTTCTGTCTTCTAATCCGATCACTTCTTGTCTGTGACCAGTTCCGCCCTCTCCATGTGCGGCTCGCCCTTGACCGGCGGCAGGTCCTGGAACATGTGGTCCCACTTCCAGCGCTCGGACGGATTCGAGGTCTGCAGCCACGTGCGGGCGGCCACCGGCCGCGCGAACACCGTGTCGGCGAGCGCTTCGTATCCGGGCTGTCCGGCCAGCGCCTTCGCGACGGCCGCACGAACGTCCCGGTCGCTCTTCCAGGGAAGGGCGTGGCCGAGTTCGGCGGCGACCAGCGCAATGATCTCCCAGTCCGGCTTCGCGTCCGCGGGCGGAGCCATCACGCGCGACGTGGCCTGCACGCGGCCCTGGTCGTTGGTGTAGGTGGCGTCCTTCTCGACCCAGGCCGATCCCGGCAGCACGACGTCGGCGGCAGCGGAAAGGGGCGTCGCGACGACGCCCTGAACGATGAGGAGCGGCAGTTTGCCGGCCGCGCGGGCGTCGAGCAGCCACTGGATGTCACCGATGCTGCCCGCAAAGCCGGGATCGAGCACGTAGAGCGCCTTCACCGCGCCAGCAGCCACGGCTCCGCGCAGGCCGTTGAGATCCGGGGCGTCTTCAGCGCCCGGCGGCACCGCGAACCCGAGGGCGCGCGCGCCCGCGACGTTCGGAGCATCCACGGCCGGCACCCTGAACTTCGTGCCCGCCGGCTGAGCCTTGACCTCGCGCCGCCACGTCACGACCACGCGAGCCTCAGCCTCAGGACCCTGCAGCGCGCGGACCAGCTCGCGAACGAGGAACAGCTCCTCGACCGATCCATGGGCCGACGCGAGCACGCGGAAGTCGGCGGCGGCGGACTGGATGACCGGTCCGAGCTTCTCCCGCAGATGCGCCAGCGCGCCGGGCCAGGTCGATGCGGCCTGCGTCCCGGATGCCGTCCGCACCAGCGGCGTCGTCAGCCGCTGGTCGCCTTCGACCCAGTGGTAGCCGAAGCGGCCGATGTCGCACATCCAATAGCCGTTCACGTCGGGATTGAAGCGCGGCGTGAAGCGGATGAGGCGCGAGCCCTTGGCCCACTCGGGCTTGGCCTTGAGCCACGCAGTCGTGCTGCAGCCCTTCGAGCACGACGTGCAGATCGTGTCGACGGCCAGCGGGTTGTCCCACGGGCGCGACTTGAAGCGGTAGTCGCGGGTGGTGATGGCGCCGACGGGGCAGACGTCCATCAGATTGCCCGAGAGCAACGAATGGACGCCGCGCTCCTGGAAGGTCGCGATCTCGCTGCCGTAGCCGCGGTCGATGATGCTGATCTGCGCGTCGGAGTCGATCTCCTTCATGAAGCGCACGCAGCGGGTGCACAGGATGCACCGGTTGCGGTTCAGCATCAGCGTCGGGCCGAAGTCCACGTCCGCCCTGACGCCCTCGCCGTCGAAGGTGCGCCGCGCGAACTCCATCCGGCTGCCCTTGGGGCCGAAGGCGTACGAGAAGTCCTGCAGCGGGCACTCGCCGCCCTTGTCGCAGACGGGGCAGTCGAGCGGGTGGTTGATCAGCAGGAACTCGAAGACGCTGGCCCGGGCCTCGATGACTTCCCGGCTGTTCGTCTCGACCACCATGCCGTCGGCGCAGGGCGTCGAGCACGACGTCTGCAGCTTGGGCATCTTCTCGACCTTGACGATGCAGACGCGGCAGGAGCCGTCGACGCCGAGGCCGGGGTGATAGCAGTAATACGGGATGGAAATGCCGTTCTCGATCGCGGCCTGGAGGATAGTTTTGCCCTTCTCAACCGTCACGTCCCGGCCGTCGATCTTGAGGGAAACAGTGGACATGGGGGGATCATAACAGGCGACAGGCGACAGGCGATAGGCGATAGAACAGGCGACAGGCGACAGGCG
>CAYZYG010000104.1:0-18181 GCA_964481395.1 uncultured Vicinamibacterales bacterium | reverse complement strand
AGACAGGAGACGGGAGACAGGAGACAGGAGGCAGGAGGCAGGAATCGGGAGTCGGGAGTCAGGTGTCAGGAGTCAGGAGACGGGAGACAGGAGGTATGAGTTTTGAGTTACGAGTTAGGAGTTAGCAGTTCGGAGTTCGGAGTTCTCCGACTCATAACTCATAACTGACAACTGACAACTGACAACTGATAACTGATAACTGATGACTGAACTGCCCCCCCGAGCCTTCGTCCTCAAATCTCTCCACTCAGCAGTCGCCCCACCAGCTCGTCATCTGCCGGGGGCAGGCGCAGCGACGCCAGTTCCGTTCGCGGGACCCAGCGAAGTTCCTGGCCGAGCGCCGGTCGGGGCTCGCCCAGCAGATGGCATCGGAAGAACCGGAGCTCGACCGTGCGATCGGGATAGCGGTGGACACTGGCGAGCAGCTCCTCGCCCACGCGGCAGTCCGCGTCCAGTTCCTCCTTCAACTCGCGTGCGAGACACGCTTCGAGGGATTCCCCGTCCTGGCACTTCCCGCCGGGAAACTCCCAATAACCCTCGAGGTGCGTACCCTCGAGGCGCCGCGCCAGGAGAAACGCGCCGTCCCGTTCGATCACCGCAGCGGTGACGAGGATCTCGCTACTCACCACTCAGAACTCCCGACTCACAACTCCACACTCACAACTTCCGACTCCCGCCTCCTGACTCCCAACTTCTGACACCCGACTCACAATTCAGCACTCGCTCCCCGTCCGGGCCCCACGAACGGCAGGGCCGTGACCGTCGCGGCGGGCCTGACGTCGCCGTGAACGATCTGGACGCGGGCCCCCGGTTCCGTGAAGTCCCGATGCACGTACCCGAGGGCGATGGGACACTCGAGCGCCGGCGACCAGGCCGCGCTCGTAATTCGGCCGATGTCCCTGCCCTCGACCTCCAGGCGCTCGCCCCGCGCCGGAATCTCCGTCTCATCCACCCGCAGCCCGACGAGCTTCCGCGCGATCCGCCCGTGGCCGCGGTCACGAATCCGGACGATTACCTCCTGCCCCGGGTAGCAACCCTTGGTCCAGCTGATGGCGCGCGTCTCGAGGCCGGCCTCCAGGGGAATGATCTCCTGGTCGAGGTCTACCCCGAAGGCGGGGCGACCGGTCTCGATCCTGAGCGTCTCGGCCGTGTCAGCGTCGACGACCACAACCCCCGCGGCTTCCAGCGCAACGCGCAGCACTCCCAGTTGAACGAACGGCAGGTAGACCCAGAACCCCGGCCCGCCGAACTCGTCCGATCTGGCCACCACGGCCGTGTCTCCGGCGAACGCGAACCGTCTCGTCGCCAGTTCTGCGAGTCCGTGCAGGTCGGCCTCCAGGGACGAACCGCCGTCAGTCCCCGCAAGCGCCCGGCCGAGCATCCCGGGCGCGTTCGGGCCCTGCACGCTCAGGCATCCCCAGGCAGAGGTCACGTCGCCCAACTGGACGTCCTCGCTGAAAATCAGCATGTCGAAGCGGGCCAGCAGGTCGTTCGTGACGTCTGAATGAACATCGAGCAGCGTGACATCGCCGATGTCGAGCACGTACATGTCGGCGACGAAGCGCCCCTGGGGGTTCAGCAGGGCGGCGTAGCATCCCGATCCCGGCGCGAGGCCGGCGATGTCGTTAGTGAGGAGCGCGTGGAGGAACGTGGTGCGGTCGGCGCCCCGAATGGCGATCCGCCCCCGGGCGGATCGGTCGAGAATCCCGGCTCGCCGCCGGACGGCGGCATACTGGTCAGGCTGGAACATTCTGCTATGCTCAGTCAAGTGAAAGTGCTCCTCCATTTTAGCGCCCTTCTTCTGACGGCCGTGGCCGTGCTGGCCGTGCCACGCCCCGGAGCCGCAGCCGGCCTCGGCCGCATCGGCGCGGATCAGGCGTCGCCGTCGCAGGATGCGCCGCCCCCGTCCACGCTGACGGTCTTCATTCAGGGCAATCCCATCGGCTCCGAGGAGGTCACGGTCGCTTCGGACGCTGAGGGCTGGACCATCCGCGCAACCGGCCGCCTGGGCGTCCCCGTGAACCTGTCGACGGTGCGCTTCGAAGTCCGCTACGACAGGAACTGGCAGCCGGTGTCGCTCGTGGTGGAGTCGTCGCTGCGGGGGCAGCCGCTCCTGCTGAACACGACGTTCAGCGGAGGCGCAGCGGCCAGCAGCATCACCCAGGCTGGCCAGCAGACCCAGAAGACCGACCAGGTCGCGGCCGACACCGTCGTTCTGCCCAACATGTTCTTCGCCGCCTACGAGGCGCTCGCACTGAGGCTGCCGTCCGTCTCCCCGGGGACGGAACTCCGCGCGTACATCGCGCCGCAGGTGGAGATCCCGGTCAGAGTCGGCGAGTCCACGCAGGAACGGATCAAGACCGGCAGCCGCACGATCACGGCACGACGCTACGTCCTCACCATCATGAATCCGGGCGGTGCGCTCCCGGCAGAGCTGTGGGCAGACGAGGAGAACCGCCTCATCCGCTTCCGACTGCCGACCCAGTCGCTCGAGGTCGCGCGCGAGGACGTGGCAACGGTGTCCGCGCGGATCGAACGGCTGGCGAGGGCGGACGATGAGCAGGTCAGAATCCAGGCGGCCGGGTTCTCGCTGACGGGAACCGTGTCGAAGCCGGCACCCGGAAGCGCTCAGCGCGGTCTTCATCCGGCGGTCATTCTTCTTCCCGGCTCCGGGCCGGTGGACCGCGACGAGACGGTGGCGGGGATTCCGGTCTTCGCACAACTGGCCAACGCGCTGGCGGACGCCGGGTTTCTTGTCGTGCGGTATGACAAGCGCGGCGTGGGCCAGAGCGGCGGACGCGCAGAAGCCGCATCGATCAACGACTATGCCGAGGACGCCCGAGCCGTCGTGAAGTACATCGAGAAGCGGAAGGACGTCGACAAGCGCCGCATCGTCCTCCTCGGGCACAGCGAGGGCGGGCTCATCGGAATGGTCGCAGCGTCCCAGGAGAAGAAGAGGGTGGCCGCGCTGGCCCTCCTCGCGACGCCCAGCACGACCGGAGGCGAACTCGTGCTCGAGCAGCAACGGCACCTGCTCGACGGCATGAACCTCCCGGAAGCGGACAAGCAGAGCCGCATCGACCTGCAGCAGCGCATCCAGGCGGCCGTGCTTTCGGGACGCGGATGGGAGGGCATCCCGGAAGGCCTCCGCGTCCAGGCGGACACGCCGTGGTTCAAGAGCTTCCTGGCCTTCGATCCCGCCAGGATCATGTCCAAAGTCGAGCAGCCCATCGCCGTGTTCCAGGGCGAACGCGACCGGCAGGTGCCGGTGCGCCACGCCTACCGCCTGGTCGAGCTGGCGAAGGCGCGCAAGAAGGACCGCGGCGTCGAGTTGTTCATCCTCGACGGGCTCAACCACCTGCTCGTGCCGGCACCGACCGGTGAAGTGAGCGAGTACCCGACGCTGGAAGACAAGAACGTCAGCCCCACGCTGATCGACCCTCTGATCAGGTGGCTCCGGGAAACCACGGGCGCGGCGACCGGCGACGCGGGTCAGGCGACCGGGAGGGCGGCGACCGGCGACGGACAGCGGCCGGCGGTGCGGCCCTCGGTGCCCTGAACCGGACGGGATGGCGCACGATGTGGCGGCTTCTCGCAATCAACACAGACGACCATCAGCCCCTGGCCTTCCGGCTGCTTCCGGGTCACGTCAAGACGGTCGGCCGCGCCCCGCGCGCCGACTTCATCGTCGATGCCCCGCTCGTGTCGCGCGTGCACTGCCGCCTCACGGTCGCAGACGACGGCGCGGTTCATGTGAAGGACCTTGGCAGCACCAACGGCACGTGGATCGACGACGAGCAGGTCGCGGACGGCGTGCTTCAGGCCGGCCACGTCCTGCGGGTGGGACGGGTGGAGTTTCGCCTCGAAAAACAGTACTCAGTAGATGGTAGACAGTAGATAGTAGACAGCAGCGTCGGGGTGCCGCCTCAGCGGCGGCACCATTCATCTCCTGACACAATCCAGCCAAGCCGTTCAGTCGGCGCAGATGAGCCAGCCGCCTGGGGCCTCTCGAGCGTCCTCGGCGGCTGCGTCTCACTCGATCACGCACGCACCTGACCGCCGCCACAGTTCGCGCCACCGGCGCAATGCATGGGTGGTCTACTGTCTACTGTCTACTATCTACTGTCTACTGATCTTCTGTATTCTGTCCCCAGCCATGATTGTCGAGATCCGCTCCGCTCCCCCCTTCTTCAAGAACGGTTTCGTGGTGGCCTGCGATCGTACGTGTGAGGCCATTCTTATCGACCCCGGTGACGAGCTGCACGATCTGATCGACGTCGTGAGATCTCGTGCGCTGCGGGTCCGCTCCATTCTCCTGACGCACGCGCACGTCGATCACGTCGCCGGTGTCGCGGAAGCGAAGCGCACGTTCGACGCCCCGATCGGCCTCCATCGCGGCGATGTGTTCCTCTACGAAGGCGCGGTCAGACAGGGGCAGATGTTCGGGTACCGGATCGAGGCTCCGCCGGCACCTGATTTCTTTCTCGAAGCGGACGTGCCGATTCCCTTTGGCGACCACGAAGTTTCCGTGCACCACACGCCGGGCCACAGCCCAGGGGGCGTCTGCCTCGCTGTGAGCGACGGGCCTCAGGGATCGATGCATCTGTTCGTCGGCGACACGCTGTTCGCCGGGTCGATCGGCAGGACCGACCTCCCCGGAGGCGACCTCGGCACCCTGATGCGCTCGATCCGCGACGTTCTCCTCCCCTTCGGCGACGATGCCCTCGTTTATCCCGGTCACGGCCCGGCGACGACCATCGGCGACGAGCGACGGACGAATCCGTTTCTCACGGGGGAAATGCTCGACAGGTAGACAGAGAGTCGGGAGTCGGGAGTCGGGAGTTGATGCTTCCATGATCGTGGCAGTCGTCGACGATCTCATGATGCGGTCGAGGATCTCGACGGCGGCCAGGCACGCCGGCGTCGAGGTCGTGTTCGTTTCGTCGGTCGTGCAGGCGCGGGATCTCGCGGCCGGCGGCGCCACGATGGTCGCTCTCGACCTCAACCACCCGCGCGTGCGCCCGGCGGACCTGACCGCGCACCTTCGGCCGTACCTGGCCGGTCTGAACGTGGTAGGCTTCGTGTCGCACGTCGATGCGGCGGCCATCGCCGAGGCGAGGCGGTCCGGAATGACCGACGTGCTCGCCCGCAGCGCGTTCGTCGCGCAGTTGCCGGACCTGATTGCCCGGCACCGACCCGCCCCCGGGGAGGACGGCACCGCCGGATGAGGCTCGCCCACGTGCTGGCCGCGCGCCAGCGGATCCAGCCCTACATTATCCGGACGCCCCTCATCCACTCGCCCTGGCTGTCGGCGGTGGCGGGCACCACGGTCCGGCTGAAGCTCGAGTCGCTGCAGGTCACCAACTCGTTCAAGGCCCGCGGCGCGCTCAACGTCGCGGCTGCCCGCCTGGAACGTCCGGCCGGCGATCCCGAACGGACCCGGCTGATGGTGACCGCCTCTGCGGGCAACCACGGGCGGGCGCTCGCGTTCGCCGCCGAACGCCTGGGGCTGAGTCTGGTCGTGTTCACGCCGCGCAACGCACCGCGCGCGAAGCTCGATCACATCACGCGCCACGGCGCGGACCTTCGGGCGGTCGCCGACACCTACGAGGACTCGGAGCGGCTGGCCAAGGAGTTCGCCGAGCGGGAACGCGTGACCTACATCTCGCCGTACAGCCATCCCGACGTCATCGCGGGGGCAGCCACTGTCGCGCTCGAGATCCTCGAGGACTGGCCGGAGGTGGAGGAGATCCTCGTGCCCATCGGCGGCGGAGGGCTCGCCAGTGGCGTCGCGCTCGCGGCGAAATCCGTGTCGCCTGGCATCGAGATTGTGGCCGTCGAGGCCGAGGCGTCTCCGGCGTTCAGCACGGCACTGGCCGCGGGCCATCCGGTCGAAATCGACGTCCGACCCACGCTGGCAGACGGTCTGGCCGGCAACATGGATCCCGCTACGATCACGTTCGACTACGTCAGGCGTTTCGTCGATCGTGTCGTGCTGGTGCCGGAGGCCGCCATGGAGAGTGCCATCCGCGGCCTTGTCGCGCACGAGCACCTGATCGCCGAGGGCGCCGGAGCCGTCGCCGTCGCTGCGCTGGCGGCCGGGGTGCGGTCCGTTCCCCGCAACATCGCGGTCGTCGTGACCGGGTCGAACATCGATTCGACGAAGCTCGCGTCGCTGCTGCGGACGTGACGACCGATGTCGGAGCGCCCGCCAGCGCTCAACTCCCGTGATCCTGACTCCTGACTCCTAGCGAGGCTGCGCCTCTGACCGCCGAGGCATGTCCAGTGGCCCGCCGCCCGCTATCTGCCGAGGGGATCTTCCAGGTCGCCGATCAGCCTGGCGACCTGCGCGCGCGCGCTGGTCAGCGCGTCGTTCAGCCGGCCGGCCGCTCGCATCACATCAGGGCTGCCGAGCACCAGCGCCCACGGGTATGCCTTCTGGCGCAGTCCGGCCTGGGCGCTGAGCACGCCGTTCGACCTGACCCAACCCAGGATCCCGTCCTCGCTGGCCGCGGCACGAGTCATCCATGCGGCCGCTTGGCGCGGGTCTCCGGTCGCTGCCCCGGCCATCGCCGCGCAGCGGGCCAACGCCCCTGGGGCCGATTCCGCGATCCGGTAGATCGCGGCAGCCAGTCTGGCCGCTTCGGCGCGGTCGGTTTCCCTGAAGAGGCCAGCTTGCGTCGCACGGGCCTCGCAGAAGCCCGGGAAGAGTCGGACGACCGTCCCGATCGCGGCTGCGGCGGCCTGCCATTCTCCCGCGCCTGCCAGTACCTGGGCCCGGACGAGGGCTCCCGGAGGGAACCCCGGGAGCGACCGGCCCTGCTCCGGTACGGACTCTGCCGAGGCCGCGGCGCTGCTCAGCCTGACGCGGAGCCTCAAGGCGTCCCACCACGGAAGCGATGGGACGAGCGCCTGGCCGCGAGCAGCTTCCACCAGAGTCTGGTCTGGCTGTTCCAGCACCAGGTTGGCGGCGGCCGCCTCGAAGCGCACGCGTGGCTGGCCGGGATCGAGCGCGCGGGCCCAGCCGAGCAACCGCAGGGCCGAGGCCGGATCGACGTCCCGAATGAGCGCGGCCCCGGCCACGTAGATGGCGGTATCACTCGGGTCGATCTCAAGAGCCCGGCGGATGTGCTCCAGCGCCTCGGTCAGGGTCGGTGACGCCAGGGCCATCGCGAGCTGGGCGTGCGCAAGGTCCGGATCCGTGGTGATGGCCTCGGCCGCGGCCCGCTGCAGTCTGGCCTCGACTTCCTGATAGCCGAGGCGGTGCTCGAAGACGGCGCTGGCGTGGAGCGACTCGGCGAGTCCAGCCTGAGCCTCGATGAGCCCGGGGTCCGCTTCGAGCGCCGCCCCGAACAGCCGTACGGCGCGGTTCGTGTCGAGTTCGGCCATCGCCGTGCGCGCCTGCAGGTACGCGTCGAGCGCCGCAGGCCGCACCAGTCTCAGGCTGGCCCGACGCAGCGCCGGCGTCGGTTCGAATGGGACGGCGAGGCGCGCGGCGATGTCCTGGGCGATCTTCGCCTGGGCCGAGAGCAGGTCGCGGGCCTCGATGTCGTAACGCCGGTTCCACACGCCCTCGCCCGTGCTTCGGCTGATGAGCGTCACACGGATCTCAAGAACCTCCCAGGTGTCGTCTCGGGCAGCCAGCCGGGCGGTGACGGCGAGGCTCGCGCGGTGTTCCTCGGCGATGGCTCGGGGGTCCCTTCCGGCGAAGCCACGCATCGACGAGCGTCCCAGGACCCGCACGCCCGGCGTGTGGCCGAGCAGGGACGCCAGTTCCTCAGCCAGGCCCGGACCAAGATGGGCGCGTGCGGCGTCGGCACCCGCGACCTCGAAGGGAACGACAATCAGGACCGGCTCGAGCGACTGGCCGAAGTAGCTCTGCCACGCCTGGTGCAGCGGCTCCCGCCATTGGAACACGGCTACCGCCCCCGCGGCGGCGAGCAGGGCGACCAGCGCCGCCAGGCGCAGCCAGGAGCGAAACCGGCTCCGCGGTACCGGCTGGTCCGTAAGGAACTCGGCATCCCGGGCGTGCACCTCCGCGGCCGCGGCGCGCAGATCGGCCGCGAGGACACTGGCGTCGGCGTACCGGTGTTCGGGGTCGTTCGCCATGGCCTTCCGAACGATCCGATCCAGGGAGACGGGGACCTCGATGTTGAGTCGGCTCGGCGGAAGGGGGAGCTCCGGCCCCGGCGCACCCGGTCCGGCGGCGTCCCTGGCCTCGATGGACGGAGGCCGGCCGGTGAGGAGCAGGAAGAGCATGGCTCCGAGCGAGTAGATGTCCGACCGGTGGTCGCCCGCGGCCCCGCCGGCCTGCTCCGGCGACACAAAGGGGTCGGCCCTGTCCGGGTGGCGCCAGAACGACAGGCCGAAGTCGATGATCTTCGCGTGACCTTTCGGTGTGACGATCACGCTTGCCGGCCCCAGCGCGCCGTGCGGCAGCCCGGAGACGTGCGCCTCGGCGAGGGCATCGGTCATCTGGATCGCGAGGTCGAGCGCCCGTCGAAGGTTGAGCGGGTGCCCGGCCGCCAGCGACGCCAGGCGTTCTCCGGGCACGAATTCGTAGACGAGATGCAGCCGGCCGGCCTGCTCGCCGGCTTCGAAGAGCGTCGCGATGTGTGGGTGGGACAGTGCGGTGTACGGCCTGACGTTCTCGAGGAAGTGAGCCCGCTGCCACGGGTCGGCGACTTCCTGGTCGAGCACACGGATGGCGACCGTCCGGCCCACCCGCGTGTCGCGAGCCCGGTATACCGGCCCGGTCGCGCCAGTCCCTGCCACGGCGAGGATCTCGTAGTGCCCGATTGTCTCTGCCATCGCGCGTATACTTGGGGAGCACGCCGCGAGCGCGGCGCCTACGGCCGGTCGCCCGGTCCGGACGGCCGGCGCCAGAAACGCCCGGCAATCGAGACGTGACGTCCCTGACTGCACTCCCTGCTGTCTTCGTATCGGATCGGGTGTGTCCCTCCGTGAGCCCTGCCTGGCGCGGGCGCGCCCCCGCGCCCGCCGCACCGGGTGAAGGGGTCGCCGAGGACCGGGACGTTCCGTCACGCGGGTCTCGCGCGTGAATCCCTACCTCTCCCTGCTCCTTCGCAACCGCGACTACCGCCTGCTGTGGTACGGACAGGTCGTCAGCCAGCTCGGAGACTGGTTCAACTCCGTTGCCGTCTACGCGCTCCTGCTCGAACTCACCGGAAACGCGACGTCGGTCGCGCTGATGATCCTCGTCCAGTTCTTCCCGCAGGCGGCCATCGGCCCCCTCGCCGGCGTCGTCGTCGATCGGTTCGACCGCCGCAGGGTCATGATCGCGGCGGATTTGATCCGCGGGGCCCTCATTCTGGCGCTACCCCTTGCCGCCCGCGCCGGCCACGTACCCTCCATCTACGCGATTGTCGCCACCGCGGTAGCCGCCACGGCCTTCTTCGAGCCGGCGCGCACTGCCGTCATTCCCCGGGTCACGGGCGCTGCCGACCTGCTGACGGCGAATGCGCTTTCGAGCGCCACCTGGTCCGCCATGCTCGCCATCGGCGCCGGTCTGGGCGGAGCGGTGACGGCGTTGCTCGGCCGCGACGTCGCCTTCGTGGTCAATGCGGTATCGTTCTTCGCCTCGGCCGTGTTCATCGTGCGGACCCGCTTCGACAGCGCGCCCCCGGAGGCGGCCCGGACGCGAACCCTCGCCGGGTGGACCGGCGTCAGCGATCTCGTCGATGGCGCGCGGTACGTGCGGTCGGATCGGCACGTCGCGGCCCTGATGCTCGTCAAGGCCGGCTGGGGCATGTCCGGCGGCGTGATTCTGCTGCTGACGGTCCTCGGCGAGCGCGTCTTCGCGGTCGGCGGGAGCGGTGCGGCCGGGATTGGTCTGCTGTTCGCCGCGCGCGGCGTCGGCGCAGGGCTCGGGCCCATCCTCGCCCGGGCCTGGCTCGGCCAGGAGGAGCGGCGGATGCGCCAGGCCATCGCCCCGTCCTATCTCCTCGTGGCGGTCTTCTTCCTCCTCCTCGGATGGTCCGACGGCATCGTGATCGCCAACATCGCGGTGATCGGGTCGTTCGCAGCCGGCTCGGTGCTGTGGGTCTTCAGCACCGTCCTGCTGCAGATGATCGTGCCGGATCGGTTCCGCGGCAGGGTGTTCGCGACAGAACTGGCGCTTCTCATGGTCGTGTCGGCGTTGTCGAGCCTGGCCGCTGGCTGGGCCCTCGATTACTGGAAGCTGTCGCCGTTCGCACTCATCCGCGGCATCGGCGTGCTGTTCGTCCTGCCGACCGTCGGCTGGCTGATCATCGAACGGCAGGCGCTGAAAAGGCGGTAGATAGTAGACAGTAGACAGTAGGGGGAGCTGGAAAGCGAGTGCGCTTGATCCGCTCGCGGAGGCTCGTGCCGACCACGAACGGGGCCACGCACCAGAGCTGTTGTGGACATCACCCCAGGCGCGTCCAATCGACAGCCCGGGTGCCGTGCTGGACCGATTCCCGAATCCCGACGCCCGACACCCGGCCCTGATCACTTCCGGCGCGGCTTGCTCGGCCTGATCTCCACGCGACTCGGCAGGCTGCGGCGATCGTGCGCCAGCAGGTCCGCCACGACCTGAGCCACGTCTTCGGCGGTAAGCTTCCAGTCGCTGCCCGCGTCCTCGCTATGGCCCCCGAAGCCCGTCCGGACCGACCCCGGCATCACATAGCTCACCCGGATGTCGTCGTAGCGCAGCTCCTGCATCAGCGCCTCGCTGAAGGCGTTGAGGCCGGCCTTCGTGGCGCAGTACGCCGCGCCGCCGGCAAACGGGTTCTTCCCTGCCAGGCTGCTGATGTTGATGATCCAGCCGCCGCCCCGCTGCTTCAGGAGGGGAACGGCCTCGCGGCAGCAGTAGAAGACGCCGTTCAGGTTCGTGGCCACCGTGTCGTGCCAGGCGTCGAGCGACATGCCGGACGCCTCGACGAGGATGCCCACGGCGGCGTTGTTGACGAGAATGTCGAGACCGCCGAAACGGTCGGCCGTCGCCCGCATGAGCGCGGCCACCTGGGCGTGGTCCCGTACGTCCGCCTGGAACGTCTCAAGACGCGCGCCGCTCGCACGAGCCACGGCCGCCAACCGATCCGCAGCCTCGCCGAGCGTACCGGCGTCGCGACCGGTGATCATGACGTTGGTGCCGCCCGACAGCAGCGTGGAGGCAATCGCGCGGCCGATCCCCCGGGATCCGCCGGTCACAAGGGCTGTTCGCAACATGGCCAGCCCAGCATAACATCTACGCTGCCATCCCCTGCTCGATCATGGGACGATGCAGGGAGAGACCCGACGCGAAGGCTGACAGCCGATCGCGCAGGAACAGCCGCCCCCGGTGCAGGCGCGACTTCAGTGTCTGTTCCTTGATCCCCAGCTTCTCGCTCGCCTCCTCCGTCGACAGGCCCTGCAGGTCCCGCAGGATCACCGGCGTGCGGTAGATCTCCGGCAGCTCCGCCAGTGCCTGCGACAGCGTCCGCCGCATCTGCGCCCGCATCACCGCCTCGTCGGCCATCGAGGACCAGTCCGCCGGTTCTCGACGCACCCGGCCGCCGTTCTCTTCGTAGTCGGCCAGGAGTTCCTGCTCGGGCACTTCGAATCGCGAGTTGAACTTCTGGCTCCGCAGCCGTGACATGACGGTGTTGAACGTAATCCGGTAGATCCAGGACGACAGGGCAGAATCCCCGCGGAACGCCTCGATCTTCCGATACACCTTCAACAGCACGTCCTGGGCTACCTCCTCGGCATCCTCAGGGCTCTTGACGTACCTCATGGCCAGCTGCTGAATCCGCGACCGGTAGGTGGCATCGAGATCGGCCACGGCCGATTCGTCCCGGGCGCGCATACGTCCGATCAGGGCCTGGTCACCGCGGTGCTGTTTGAGGGCTGCCATCGTCGTGTGTCCTCTCTGTGTCTGGTCGTGTTCGTGTCGTCTCGCATACCTAAAACCCCTTTGGTCCGAGTTTTATTCCGACCAAGTTGGTCCTAGATTAGAAATCGACGTAACCAACTGAGCAGATGTAACTTGAAGCGCCAAGACTAGTCCCCAGGAACCATGATGCCTCACATAGTCCCGGGGCGGGGCATCCCGCCGCGCGTCGTTGCTCGGCGCTCAAATGTGGGCCAATATTCCCGCGCCTTGCGATCCGGGCTCCGCGCTCCGGGACTTACGCAAGGCATCACGGTTCCGGGGGACCAGCGGCCGATACCGAAGGGAGGTCAGACCGGAGCACGGGGCGTCCGAGGTCATCAGGGGCCCTCACGGGCATGGATCCGTGCGAGAGGCGAATTGCGGGTGGTGCGGGCGGGGCAGGTGTCGGACGAGAGGATACGCGGCGGTGTGTGCCACGAACGAGCGCGGACTGGAACCCAGGGCCTACTTTCTACTATCTACTGTCTACTATCGACTATCGACTTTCCCTGTCCCTGTTCGACCGGCGCGCGGCCGAACACCTGGCAGAAGTGCGCCACGAACCGATCCTCCACCTCGGAGATCGGCACGGCGCGGCCGGCGAGGCGCGCGAGCGACGTCACGCCCCGGTCCGAAATCCCGCACGGCACGATGAGCTGGAAGAAGTCCAGGTCGGTCGAGACGTTGTAGGCAAAGCCGTGGCTGGTGACCCACCGCTGGATGCGGACGCCGATGGCTCCGATCTTCTCGGCCCCCACCCAGGCGCCAGTCAGACCCAGGATACGCCCGGCCGTGAAGCCGTAGTCGGCCGTGACACGGATCATCACCTCTTCGAGATCGCGCACGTACTGGTGCACGTCGCAGCGGTCCGGCTTGAGGCTGATCACGGGGTAGCCCACGATCTGGCCGGGACCGTGGTACGTCACGTCTCCGCCGCGGCCGGTCTCGTGGAGCTCGACGCCCAGCTCGGCCAGACGCCCGGGCGTGGCGAGGACGTTCTGTCGTGCGGTCCCGGCCTTCACGCCGAGCGTGAGCACGTGGGGGTGCTGGAGCAGGAGCAGGTGGTCTTCGACCTCTCCCGCGGCACGCTTCGTCACCAGCTCTTCCTGCAGGCGAAGACCGTCGGCATACGACACGACGCCGAGGCGCCGAACGAGGAGCGGACGAGGAGTTGGTCCAGGCATGTCGTCCATCGGGCCCCGTGTGGAACCGACAGGGGCGCATCACATTCGCGGTCCAGCTCGCGCTCGCCGGCAAAACGCCTCTCCGTCCCGTTGTGGACCGCTGGCCGCCGGCTGCCGCGTCGCGGCCGTGCGCGGGCATTGCTGCTCCGCGGACGACTGCGCCGGCTGATTCCCTCATCCTCCGAGGCGTTTTGCAGACTGACGCTGTCGGCTCGGCTCGAGGGACCGCTCAGTGATGTGCCCCTGTCGGTCACTCATCAGCGCGTGGTCGCCACCGACCACAGGCGCGTACCCTACACCGCCGCCGGGTCGAAGTTCTCCAGCGTCTTCTTGACGTGCGACATGAACTCGTCGGCGACCGCACCGTCAATCAGGCGGTGGTCGTAGCCCAGCGTCAGATAGCCCTTCGTCCGGATCGCCAGGGCATCGTCGATGACCGCCACGCGCTTCTCGATGTTGCCAACGCCCATGATGGCCACCTGCGGCTGGCTGATGACCGGCATGCCGAACAGGGCCCCGAACACGCCCGGGTTCGTGATGGTGAAGGTCCCGCCCTGCACTTCCTCGGGCTTCAACTGCTTCGACCGGGCGCGCCCGGCCAGATCCACGATGGCCCGGCTGATGCCCAGCACGCTTTTCTCATCTGCCTGCTTGATGACCGGCACGATCAGGCCCCAGTCCAGGGCCACCGCAATGCCGACGTTCACGTCCTTCTTGTACACAATCGACTCGCCGTCGATTGACGAGTTGACGATCGGCACTGCCTTCAGCGCGTCCACCGCCGCCTTGACGATGAACGACATGAACGTCAGTTTGGCGCCCTGCTTCTCGTACTCAGCCTTCCGGGCCTCGCGGATCTTCGCCACGCGGGTGTAGTCGACCTCAAAGACCGAGTGCACGTGCGCGGACGTCCGTTTGCTGAACACCATGTGCTCGGCGATCTTCTTGCGCATCACCGACATGGGGACGATCTCGACGTTCTCGCCGGGCTTGAAGGCCGGGGTATGGACGACGGCCGCGGGCGCAGGAGCCGCCTTGAGACTCGGGGCTGGCGGCGCCGCGGCTGCCGGCGAGCCGGCCCGTCCCTGATCGATGAAGCCGAGGATGTCGGCCTTCGTCACGCGCCCGCCCAGGCCAGACCCCGACAACTGGCTGATGTCGACGTTGTGCTCCTGCGCGATCTTGCGGACCAGCGGCGAGGACCGCTGCCGCCTGAGTTCATCCGCGCCGAGCGCCTCAGCCGGCGCAGGCGCTGGGGCTGGGGCTGCCGGGACCGCGGGAGCCGGTGTCGGAGCCGCCGCAGGAGGAGCGGGGGCTGGAGGCGCGGGGGGAGGAGGTGGAGCCGTCTGAACTGGAGCCGGCGCCACCGCCACGGGAGCCGGAGCTGGCACGGCCGGAGCCGGCACCGCCGCGGCATCGCCGATCACCGCGACGACCGAGTCGACGGCCACGGTCTCCCCTTCCTTCGCCCGAATCTCGAGGAGCGTCCCGGCCGCCGGCGACGGGATCTCCGCATCGACCTTGTCCGTGGAGATCTCGAACAGCGGTTCGTCGCGATCGACGCGGTCGCCCACCTTCTTGATCCAGCGGACGATGGTGCCTTCGGCGATCGACTCGCCCATCTGCGGCATGACGACGTTGGGCATGGTGTGCCTCGCTTGGATCTCTTCCAACAGACAGCGGTTAGGAGACAGTAGCTAGTAGACAGTAGATAGCAGACAGTAGACAGCAGCAAAGACGGCCGATCACTCGACGGCTCGGCTAGCGGCCCGAGGCCCACGCAGGCCGGTCGCGCGACCAGCGCGACGCGAGCCCTACTTTCTACTATCTACTGACTACTGTCTACTGTCTTCGAACTCTGAACTACGCGTGAATCGCCGCCCCGTGCGTCGCGTGGGCGGCCTCGCCCACCGCCTCCGACATGGTCGGGTGCGCGTGGATCGTCCGGATGATCTCCTCGACCGTCGCTTCCATCCGCAGCGCCAGCGTGGCCTCGGCCACGAGCTCGGTCGCCCGCGGACCGATCATGTGCACGCCGAGCACCTCGTCGTACTTCTTCTCGGCGACGATCTTCACGAGGCCTTCGGTTTCGTTCGCAATCCGCGCCCGGCCGAGCACGCCGAAGGGAAACGTCCCGACCCGGACGTCGTACCCGCGTTCCACGGCCTGCTTTTCGGTCAGCCCGACGCTGCCGATCTCGGGATCGCAGTAGGTGCACTTCGGCACGTGGTCGTAGTTGAGGGGCCTGACCTCCTGCCCCGAGAGCCGCTCAGCAAGCAGGATGCCCTCCGCGGTCGACAGGTGCGCGAGTTGCGGATGTCCCGGCCTGCCGAACGAGATGACGTCCCCGATGGCCGACACGTTGGCGACGCTGGTGCGGAACAGATCGTCGACGACGATGTAGCCCTTGTCCAGGCGAAGGCCGGCCTGCTCGGCCCCGAGCCCGGTGGTCACGGGCCCCCGCCCGGTTGCCACGAGCAGGTACTCGGCCGACATCTTCTTCACGGTCCCGTCCGGCATCTTCGCCTCGATCTCGACGGAATCGCTCCCGGGCCTGGCTGACGTGACGGTCGTCGAGGTATGAAACGCGATGCCCTGTCTGCGGAACGACTTCTCGAGCTCGACGGAAATCGCCTCGTCTTCGAGCGGGACGAGGTGCGGCAGCAGCTCGATCACGGTCACGTCGGACCCGAAGCGCTTGAACACGGTCGCGAACTCGACACCGATCGGCCCGCTGCCCAGCACGATGATCGACTTGGGCACTTCGGCGAGGGCGATGGCCTCGTCGCTCGTGATGATCCGCTTCCGGTCCAGTTCGATTCCGGGCACGCTGCGCGCGCTCGATCCGGTCGCCAGGATGATCTGCGGCGCCTTGAGGAGCTGTGTCTCGTCGCCGGTCACTTCGACCGCCCCCGGCCCGGCCAGCCGCCCGGTGCCTTTGATCCAGTCGATCTTGTTCTTCTTGAAGAGGAACTCGATGCCGCGGGTGAGCGTGGTGACGATCTTGTTCTTCCGCGCCTGCACCTGTCCCATGTCGATCCGCGGTGCCTGGTCACCGAGGACGAGCCCCCACTCCTTTGCGCCCTGCGCGATCTTGAGAGCGTGGGCGTGCTCGAGCAGCGCCTTGGTCGGGATGCAGCCCCAGTTGAGGCAGGTGCCGCCGAGCGACTTCTGGCGCTCGACCACGGCAGCCTTCATGCCAAGCTGGGCGGCGCGAATGGCTGCGGGGTACCCTCCCGTGCCGGCACCAATGATGATGACGTCGTACTGGTTCGCCAACTGGCAACACTCCTGATCAGTTGATCTTCAACCGTGCGGAGAGCATGGCCGTCCGGGCCGGCTCGTACTCGGGCTCGCGCTCGAGCGCCACTCCGAAGCACTCGATGGCGCGGGTGTAGTGCTCCTTCGCCGCGTACACGCGGCCGAGGTTGAACCACGGGAAGTGATAGCTTTCGTAGCGCGGGGCGCTCGTTGCCCGCTCGAGCCACGGGATCGCGTCATCGAGCTTCTCCTGCTCGATCAGGTAGGCGCCGATGTCGTTGTACGGATTGCCGAACTCCGGGTCGACCTCGATGGCCTTGTGACACTCGGCAATCGCGTCCTCGAGGCGGCCCTGGAACGAATACGTCCATCCGAGGAACGTGTGGGCCTCGGCCGTCGGAAAGAGCTTGATGGACGCCTGATAGAGGGCGATGGCCTCGTCCAGTTCGCCGCTCATCTGGTGCGTGTAGGCTTCCTGGAACAGGGCGAGAGCCTTGTCGAGCAGCGCCTTGCGATGTGGGGAGTTGCCTCGGTCCATGGACGATGGCCCGGCGCCACGAACAGCCGCAACGGACTCAGGGTCACGCGGGCTGCCCAGCCGGGGTCAGGTTCGTACGTTACCGGCTGGCTCGCGGCAGTGTCAAGAACAGGGATCAGGGATCAGGCGACGGGCGACAGGGGCAGGACGGGGATCGGGGATCGGGGATCGGGGATCGGGGAGGGATCAGGGATCAGGGATCAGGGATCAGGGGACAGGGGACAGGGGACAGGGGGGCGGTCTGTGGGGTAGAATCCCGCCACTCCGAAGGAGAGCGACGCCGGTGTCGGGACCGTCCAAGACCGTGCTCATCATCGACGACGACGAGGGGATGCGCGACACCCTTGCGGCCATTCTGCGCCGCGAGTACCGCGTGCTCAGGGCATCCACCGGCGAGGCCGGCCTCGACACCCTGCAGCGCGAAGCAGTCGATGTCGTCCTGCTCGACGTGCGCATGCCCGGCATCAGCGGGTTCGACGTGTTGCGCCAGGTCAAGGAAGCGCAGCAGCTGGTCGAGGTCATCATGATCTCGGCCATCAACGAAGTCGAGACGGCCGTCAAGGCCATGAAGCTCGGCGCGTACCACTACATCACGAAGGACTTCGAGTACGACAGCGTGCAGTCGCTCGTGCGCAACGCGTCCGAGCGGCGCGATCTGAACCGCAAGGTCATGTCCCTCAGCGCCCAGGTGGCGGACGAGCGCGAGCGCCCGCTCGTCGTGGGCCCCAGCCGCAGCATGCGGGACGCGGTCGAGCTGGTGCGCAAGGTCGCGAGACTGTCGGCAACCGTCCTCATCCTCGGCGAGAGCGGCACGGGCAAGGAGCTGCTGGCGCGGATGATCCACCGCGACTCGGATCGCGCCGAGGGGCCTTTCGTACCGGTCAACCTCGCGGCCATTCCCGGCGACCTCGTGGAGAGCGCGCTCTTCGGCCACGAGAAAGGTGCCTTCACGGGCGCCGTGCGGCAGCAGCTCGGCAAGTTCGAGCTGGCGTCGAGCGGCACGCTGTTCCTGGATGAGATCGGCGAACTGCGCGGCGAGGTCCAGGCCAAGCTCCTGCGTGCGCTGCAGGAATCGGAGATCGAGCGCGTCGGCGGGTCCCGGCCGCTGAAGGTCGATCTGCGGGTGGTCGCGGCCACGAACGTCGACCTGGAGCGCGCCGTGCGTGAGGGCCGGTTCCGCGAGGATCTCTACTACCGGATCAACGTCGTGCCGATCCGCGTGCCACCCCTCCGGGAGCGGGTCGAGGACATTCCCGAGCTGGTCGAGTTCTTCCTGCGGCGGTACAACGCCAAGTTCCGCAA
>CAYZYG010000103.1:0-18258 GCA_964481395.1 uncultured Vicinamibacterales bacterium | reverse complement strand
TAACGTGTGTCAACCGGCTCGGCCGTGCGCGGGGACGGGTCAGCGGGTGTAGAACCGCTCCCGGTATTCCAGTTCGCGGATGAGGGCAGGGTTGGCCTGCTGGGCGCGCGCGAGGGCCAGCGCCTCACGGGCCGCCCTGGCGGCCTCGGTGAAGCGTCCGACCTCACCCGACGCGAGCGCCAGGGCGCTCAGGGCCATGACGTCGCGCCGTGACGTCAGCAAGACGGCCCGCTCGGCCAACGTCAGCGCCCGGGCGCCATCGCGCACGGAGGGATCGCGCGCGTCCGCGAGCATGACGGCCAGGCGCACGAGGAGCTGCGGGTCGTCCGCCATCCCCCTGAGCGCCTGTGTGAGATGTTCGACGGCAAGCGCCTCCCTGCCCTGCGCGGCGTAGATCTCGCCGAGCATCCGGTGCGCGCCGGGATCGTCGGGCTGGTTCGCCACGGCTCGCTCGAGGTGCGGGATCGCGTCCTGGAGCTTCCCCTGCTGCGCCAGCGCCGAGCCGAGCCGGAGCCGTGCCCGCGGGTCTTCTGGCGCGAGCCGAACCGCCGCCTGGAGCTGAATCTCGGCTTCTGCGGGCTTTCCCTGCCGAAGCAGGACGCTCCCGTAGAACACGCGTGGCCGGGGATCCTCCGGGCGTTTGGCCACGGTGTCCTGCCACAGCGTCTCGTCGTTCACGTACTGCGCGCCGCGCGCTCGCGTCAACGTGCCGAGCGTCCCGGCCGACGCCAGCACGACGATCAGGCCCGCCGCACCGGCAGCCACCGCGCGCCTCGACAGGCGCGGCCTGCCGCCGATCGCCCGGGTTGCGCAGAACACGCCCACAACGACCGCGGTCACCACGGCAGCCAGCGGCAGATACATCCGGTGTTCGGCCGCAACTTCCGTGACAATCGGCAGGACACTGGACGAGGGCGCAAGGACGACGAAGAAACACACGCCAGGAAACGCCGCCGGCCACCGCCGCGCGAGCCCGAGCACGGTCAGCGTCGCGAGCACCGAGATCATCAGGAACGCCGGCCACGCGTCCGCCAGCGACTCGGCCATGGGCCAGTCGTACAGCACGACCAGGGACGTCGGAACGAACGCCTGTCCGAGGTAGTGCGCGATGACCTCGGCCTGGGTCACCAGGTAACGCCACGCCAGGGGCGCCTCGAGTCCGAGCGACGGGCCCCGACGCTCGCCGTACACGAGCAGCGCGAGGATGACCCACGTTGCGGCCAGACCCGCAACGAGAATCACGGCGCCCCGCGACCGGCCCTGCGGGCCGCGCGCGACCAGTGGCGTCACTCCCTGTCCGTGCGGTTCTTCCCGTCCGAAGATCCACAGCCACGCGGCAACGACGAGCGGCGCGCCCACCATCGCTTCCTTGGTGCCCATGCCGAGCGCGCAACTGGCCACCGCCAGCGCCGTCCATGCCGGGCGGCCACGCGTCGCGCGGCTCCACCGAATCGCGGCGTAGAGCGTGAGCAGCAGGAACAGGCTCATCAGGGATTCGACGCGCTGCACCAGGTAGGTCACCGACGCCGTCGTCAGCGGATGCACCACCCACAACAGGGCCACGGAGCCGGCCAGCCACGGCGCCGAGTGACCGAACACTGGTCCGAGCCGCGACGTGAGCAGCGTCCGCCGGACAATCCCGAACAGCACGAGGGCCGCGGCGAGGTGAATCAGCAGGTTGCCCAGATGATATCCGCGCGCGTTGCGGCGCAGCCGGTCTGGCGCGTCCGGCGGTGAACCGGGAAGACCCGTTTCGAAGACATCCCGGACCTCCGACGGGGCCAGGGCGTAGTTGACGGCAAACGTGAGGTTGGCGACGGGACGGCCGGCCACGGTTGACGCGGTCGGCGGCGAAAGGGGCGTCGCGAGCGGCCACAGAGTACGGATCGTCTGGTTCCGCGCAATGGCTCTCACGTCGTCGAGCAGGAAGACGCCGTCAAGGCCCGGCTCGTGGGCCCACACGCCAGCGGCAATGATGACGAGCGCGATGAAGGGAACAATCCACGACCACCGCGCGCGCGCGGGCTGTGGCACGGGCGGGATGGTGGCTGCTCGGGCACCGCGGGCCGTCGGCTTTGGGCGCGTCTTCTTCACGGACACAAGAATAGATAGTAGGCAGTAGACAGTAGCTACACGACTGACTACTTCTTAATGACCTCCGCCCCCCCCATGTACGGCCTCAGCGCCTCGGGAACCACCACCGATCCGTCCCGCTGCTGATACACCTCGAGGATGGCGAGTGCCGTGCGGCCGACGGCCAGGCCCGATCCGTTCAGCGTGTGGACGAACTCCGCCTTCCCGGTTCCGTCGGGTCTGAACTTGATGTTCGCGCGCCGGGCCTGGAACGCCATGGTATTGGAGCAGGACGAAATCTCGCGGTAGCGCTGCTGGCTCGGCAGCCACACTTCGATGTCGTAGGTCTTCGCCGAGGCGAAGCCCATGTCGCCCGTGCACAGCGCCATCGTGCGGTACGGGAGGCCCAGGCGTTTCAGCACCTCCTCGGCATTCCCCGTCAGCCGCTCGAGTTCGTCGAACGACGCGTCCGGCGTCGTGAAGCACATCAGTTCCACCTTGTGGAACTGGTGCTGCCGGATCAGCCCCCGGACGTCCTGGCCGTGCGATCCCGCTTCGCTTCTGAAACACGGCGTGTACGCGACGTAGCGGATTGGCAACCGGCGCCCGTCCAGAATTTCCTCGCGATGGAGGTTCGTCAGCGGCACTTCGGCCGTGGGAACCAGATAGAGATCCCAGTCGCCCGCGATCTTGAACAGGTCCGCCTCGAACTTGGGCAGGTTCCCCGTGCCCCTGAGCGCCCCGGCGTTCACCAGGAATGGCGGATCTACCTCCGTGTACCCGTGGTCGCGGGTGTGCAGGTCGAGCATGAAGTTGATGAGCGCCCGCGTCAGGCGCGCGCCCTGTCCGATCAGCACGGAGAACCGCGCACCCGCCAGCCGCGCGGCACGCTCGAAGTCGAGGATCCCCAGGTCAACCCCGATATCCCAGTGGGCCTTCGGCTCGAAGTCGAACACGGGCGGATCGCCCCACCGCCGCACCTCGCGGTTCTCGTCGGCGCCAGCCCCGACCGGCACGCTCTCGTGGGGCAGGTTCGGAATCGTCATCAGGAGGTCGCGCCGCCGCGCCTCGATCGTCTCGAGCGCCTCCTCGATCTGCCTGATCTGCTGGCCGCGGACCTTGTTCGCGGCGAACAGCGGTGACGCATCGCCGCCGGCCTTCTTGATGCGGGCCACCTCGGCGCTGGCCTCGTTCTGCTGCCGCTTGAGCGACTCCACCTCGGGAATGAGACGGCGGCGCTCCGCATCCAGGCCCGCGAGGGCGTCCAGCTCCGCTTCCATCGGCGCGCCGCGCCGCGCGAGGGCCGCGCGCACGGCATCCAGGTTCTCGCGAACGTACACCGGATCGAGCATAGGACATCGATCGTATATCCAAAGCCCGCGGCCTGCGATAGGATCACCGGGAGGAGGCGCGATGGCAGCGAAGGTGCGGAAAGTGGTGTTCCCCGTGGCCGGCCTCGGCACGCGGTTCCTGCCGGCGACCAAGGCCCAGCCGAAGGAAATGCTGCCCCTGGTCGACAAGCCGATCATCCAGTACGGCGTCGAGGAAGCCCTCGCCTCGGGCATCGACAACCTCATCCTGGTCACCGGGCGCGGGAAGAACACGATCGAGGACCACTTCGACGTCTCCGTCGAACTGGAGACCTTCCTCGAGGCCCGCGACAAGATCGACCAGCTCCAGGAGATTCGCAAGATCTCGAATCTCATCAAGGTGGCCTACGTCCGTCAGGGCGAACCGCTGGGCCTCGGTCACGCGGTGCTCGTGACGCGCGACCTTGTCGGCAACGAACCCTTCGCGGTCGTCCTGGGTGACGATGTGATCGATGCGGAGCCGGCGGGCCTGAAGCAGATGATCGACGTGTTCGAGCAGGTCGATGCGCCGGTGCTGGCTGTCGAGCGCGTGCCCTGGGATCGCGTCTCGGCCTACGGTGTGGTCTCGATCGAGAGCGAAGCCAACGGGTTCTACAAGATCAAGGACCTGGTCGAGAAGCCGCCTCAGGGTGAGGCCCCGTCGAACCTGGCCATCATCGGCCGCTACATCCTCACGCCGGACATTTTCGACGAACTGGTCGAAACGCGCACGGACCGCACGGGCGAGATTCAACTCACCAACGGCCTGCGGCGCCTCATCCAGAAGCGGCCGATCTACGCCTACGAAATCAAGGGCGTTCGCCACGACACGGGCAACAAGCTCGGGTACCTGAAGGCCACGGTGTACTTCGCTCTCAAGCGCCCGGATCTGGCCGGCCCCTTCGTCGAGTACCTGCGCGAACTGAACCTGAAATAGCGCCCGCTGTGCGTCGGCGCCAGCGAAGCCACCGCTCGGCCCCGCTCAGGCTCGGCACGTACCGCCGGTGAAACGGATCACGCTCGTCGGCCCGCTCACGTGCGCCCGCTGTGCGTCGCGGCCGGTGTGCGTCGCGGCCAGCGAGGTCACCGCTCGGCCCCGCTCACGCTCGCCGGCAAAACGCACCTTGCCGGGACTTGTCCTGCTGTTTTGCGTGGGGGCCCCCAGCCCCACGCGTGTCGCCCCCTCACGGTGCGTTTTGCGAACTGACGATGATCGGCTCGGTTCGAGGGGCCCGCACGACCCGTGCCCACGCGACATCGGTGCTCTCGCTGGTGACCTCGCCGGCCACGACGCGACGCCGGTGAGACCGATCACCGAGCCGGCCCTTGAGCCGAGCCGACGGCGTTAGTCCGCAAAACCCCTCGGAGGACGAGGGAGTCAGCCGGCGTAGTCGTCCGCGGAGCAGCCGTGCCCGCGCACGGCCGCGACGCGGCAGCCGGCGGCCAGCGGCCCGCAATGGGACGGAGAGGGGTTTTGCCGGCGAGCGCGAGCGGGCCGGCGAGCGTGATCGGTCTCACCAAGTGGTTCGATTCGCAATTACGGCCTCGTATGACATGCGCGATCGATGGCCGACGTTGCTCCCTCACCACTTAGTCCTGAGGGCGCAAATACGTCGCCATACTTGCGCATCGAAGGACTAAGACGGCCCGTGGCCAGACCGACGCACGCCGGGCGGCAGGGTCAGCTACGACGAGGTGCTGGCCGGTTTCTCTGCCGCGGGCTTCGAGTCGGACGAGCTGGCGGCGGGCTTGGCGGTTTCCGTCTTGGTCGTCGATGCGGGTGCGTCCCCGCCGCTCTTCTTGCCGGCGTAGTCCGTCACGTACCAGCCGGTGCCCTTGAACTGGATCGCCGGCGCCGAGAGCAGTTTGTGCACCGGGCCCGATCCGCAGGCCGTGCAGGTGTCGGCTGGCGCATCGGAGAAGCGCTGGATGAGCTCAAAGCGGTGCCCGCATGCGGCGCATTCGTACTCGTACAGTGGCATAGCAACCTTTGGGACGGCGCTCGCGCCGCCCGTCATCCAATCGCCGCGCCCCGGGTGTCGCGCAGCATGAGGCGGCGGTGCACCGGCAGCGGCGGCAGGCCATTTCGCAGGAACCGGTCGTGGAACGCCTTCAGCGAATAGCTGTTCCCCTGCTCGGCCTTGTAGTCCTCGCGGAGCTTGAGCAGCATCAGCTTGCCGGCCGTATAGACGATGTAGCTCGGGTCAAAGGTGCCGCGCTCGGCCTCTCGCCGGGCGCTGCCCTCTTCGAGAAACGCTTCGTCGCGGAAGAAGCGGACGCCCTGCTCCACCGACATGTCTTCGGCGTGCAGGCGGATCGCGACGATCAGCCGGCAGATCCGGATCAGGCTCTCCGCGATCTGCCCGACCCGAATCGTCGGGTCGTCCTTGCCGAACCCGGCCTCGATCATCATCTGCTCGCAGTAATGCGCCCAGCCTTCGACCGTCGCCGGAGAGGCCATCACCAGCGATTTCCGCACCTTCGACTCGATGGTGCGCAGGTGCTGGAAGTGCAGGCAGTGGCCGGGGTAGACCTCGTGCATCGAAATGGACCAGAGCAGCGGCACGTTCACGTCCCGCAGGTGATCCTGCCGCCGCTCGGGCGGCCATGACGGATCGGCATCCGTCAGGTAATAGTAGGCGCGCGACGCTCTCGTCTCGAACGGACCCGGCGTCCACATGCTGGCGAACGTCCACCGGTAGAACTCGGGCGTCGGGGCCACGACGATGGGTTCCCCGGCCGGGAGCGTGACCAGGTCGCGGCGCCTCAGGAACGTCGCGAGTTCCTCGAGTTGCGTCCGGGCGGTGGCCACGACGCCGGCCGTCGCCGCGCTCCGCTCCTTGATGCGGCGCCAGACCTCGACCGGATCGCCGGGCTCGACGCGCGCGGTCGCCTTCCGGAACTCTTCCTGGGCCGTCCCCAGCTCGCGCAGGCCGATATCCAGCAGCCGGTCGAGCGGCAGATCGATCCCGTCCTCGAGCGCGAGTTTGGCCGCCAGCCGATCCGCCCCCAGGCGGAACGACGCGCGGGCCCGCGGCCCCAGATCCGTTTCGACGTAGGTGAGATACGCCTTGAGCGCGTCGATCGCCTCGACCTGGGCATCGGCAAGGTCCCCGAGCAGGCCCAGGTCGTCCACGTCGGCGAAGGCGCGCGGCAGGTCCGACTCGACGAACCGCAGCACGCCGCGCAGCGTCTCGAGGCTCGTCTTCACGAAGATTCCCGGCGCGTCCTTGACGTTGTCGCGGGCCGCCTGCAGAAATCGGGGCGCCTGGCGCAGTTTCGACAGCACGCGCCGCGCCCGCTGCTCCGCCGGCGCGTAGTCGAACAGCGCCTGAGCCGCCAGGCTGGCGCCGAACAACTCGCCATAGACCTGGGGGTTCCGCTCCCAGGCGCGCACCTGCTCGAGATCGTGCAGTCGGCCTTTCAGGTGGGACGCAACCCAGGGGCGCTCGATTTTCTCGGCGGCCGTCAGCGACTCCTCGTCAATCGCCGCCAGACGTCGTGACAGGGACGCCAGCGTCTGGACGTGGGCCTCGATTCCGGGCTTGCTGAGGTCCTCCAGGTGGTCGTCGTACGTGTGCACGCCATCGAACGTCGCTGCTGTCGGGTTCAGCTCGTGCAGCGTCGACAGGCAATCGTCGAGAAAGTGGTTGAGAGGTTCCGAACTCATCATGTCCCGGCGTTCCGACTGCAGGCCCCTCGTCTGCCGCGGGGCTCCCGGTCTGGTGTCAACACGGCGAAACCGCCGATCAGCAATGGTACAATAACCCGGCTCCAAGATGCCCGGTTTCACGGCTGGTACGCTGTACCTGGTCGCTACTCCCATCGGGAACCTCGAAGACATCACGCTGCGCGCCATCCGCGTGCTGCGGGAATGCGATCTCGTTGCCGCCGAGGACACCCGCCGGACGTCCCGTCTCCTGAATCACCTGGGAATCAGCGTCCCGACGACGAGCGTCCACGAGCACAACGAGACCTCCCGGGCCCCCGCCATCGTCGCCCGCCTGCTGGCCGGTGCATGCGTCGCGCTCGTGTCTGATGCCGGCACGCCGGGCATCTCTGACCCCGGCTACCGCCTGGTGCGGGCCGCCCTCGACGCCGGCTGCCGTGTCGAAGCCGTTCCCGGGCCCAGCGCGCTCATCGCCGCGCTCATCACGTCGGGGCTCCCGACGGACGCCTTCGTGTTCATGGGATTTCCGCCCGCACGCGGCGCCGCCAGAACCGCCTGGTTCGACCGTCTCGCCGACGAACGGCGGACGGTCGTCTTCTTCGAATCGCCGCACCGCATCCGCAGAACCCTCGAACAGGCTCTGACGGCGTGCGGGGACCGACCGGCTGCCATCGGGCGTGAACTCACCAAGCTCCACGAAGAAACCCGGCGCGGGACGCTGTCCACGCTCCTGTCCTGGTTTCAGGGCGAGCCCATCGGCGAGTTTACCGTGGTCGTCGCCGGAGCGCCAGACGTGGCGCAGCCCACCGGACAAGTTACGCCAGAACAACTGTTTGAAGAGTTCTGTCGAATGACAGAAATCGGTAGTGGCCGCCGCGAGGCGGTCACCGCCCTGGCCAGGCGCTACGGTCTCCCCGCCCGGGAGGTGTATTCAGCCATCGAGCGCGCGCGCCACGGTTGACCGCTTTCTGGCCATTTGCTAACGTAGCGCCGGTTACCGGTCCAGTGTCTTGATGGCCGAACGTCGGTGCAACGGGGCCCCCAGCTCCCGAGGAGCCGGTCATGGCGAAATCTCGGCGAAGCCCGGTGAAGACCAAGAGTGCCAAGTCGATGACGAAAAAGAAGTTATCGTCGTCTGCGTCCGCGGCTAAGACTGTCCGCCCCTCCGCACGCCGGCCCAGCGCGGCGGCCAGGCCAACAAAGGCCGCGCCCAAGACAGCCAGGGGCGGGTCCGCGGCATCGGCGGGAAGCAAGAAGGCTTCCGGGAAAGTCCAGGCAAAGACAACCGCGAAGGCCAAGCCGGCGGCCCCTCCGCCCCTTGTCAGGACCCGTCCCGCGCCGCCGCCGCCGCCGCCCCGCCGCAGCACGTACGCCGACGCTGTGGCGACCTACGACCGGGGCATGCAGGCCTTCCACCAGCGGCGCTTCGCGGAGGCTCAGGAGATTCTCGGATCGATCGTGACGCTGTACCCGGAGGAGAAGGAGCTGCACGAGCGGATCCAGATGTACCTCAACGTCTGCGCCCGGCACGCGGCGCCTCGCGACGCGCAGCCGCAGACGCTGGAAGAGCGCCTGAACTCGGCGACGCTCGCCCTCAACAACGGGCGGCCGGACGATGCCCTCGTCATTCTGCGGGCCGTGGCCGGCGAGGAGCCCTTGAACGACTCCGCGGCCTACCTGCTCGGGGTGGCGTATACGCTCAAGCAGGATTTCCCGTCCGCCATGGCGCATCTCGAACGGGCCATTTCACTGAACCCCGAGAACCGCGACCTGATCCGCAAGGAAGCCGACCTCGAGGCGCTCCGCCACACGGACCAGTTCGAGGAACTGCTGACCACCCCGTCCTCCTCGCGGAAGCGGAGGACCTGATCCGGAGGCGCATGCATCGCGCGGCGCATCGCCCCGTCGCCCCGCGGCTGCCAGCTGGCTATCCGCCCGGCGCGTGACCGGATCGCGCCTGTTCTGCGACAGGAATCATCATGATCAACGACGACACGCTCGCGCGGCTTCGTGCGGCCGGAGTGACGCTGCTCGATCCGCACACCACCTTCATTGACGACACGGTCACCGTCGGGAGCGGCACGGTCATCCATCCCGGGGTCACCCTCGAGGGTCGCACCACCGTCGGCGGCGGTTGCCGCATCCGGTCCTGGGTGCGGATCACCGATTCGGCCGTGGGCAACGACGTCGTGATCAACGACAGTTGCGTGATCGTCGAGTCCACCATCGACGACGACGCGCTGGTGGGGCCGTTCGCGCACATCCGCCCAGCCTCGCACGTGAAGGCCGGCGCGCATGTTGGCAACTTCGTCGAGCTGAAGAAGACGGTGCTGGGCGAGGGGTCGAAAGCCAATCACCTGGCCTACCTTGGCGACGCCACGATCGGGGCCGGAGCGAACATCGGTGCCGGCACGATCACCTGCAACTACGACGGCGTCCGCAAACACCCCACCGTCATCGAGGACGGGGCGTTTATCGGCAGCGACACTCAGCTCATCGCCCCGGTTACCGTCGGCGCCGGGGCGTACGTGGCGGCAGGCTCGTCGATCACGCACGATGTGCCCCCCGGAGACCTGGGCATCGCCAGGGCGAGGCAACGCAACGTCACCGGCTGGGTCGCGAAGAAGACAGGAGACAGATGACAGAAGACAGGAGACAGAATCGGCAGCAGGCCGAGGAAGTGGGTCGCCTCCTCGAAACGTACTCGCAACGAATGCTCGCCAATGCCTCGGACAAGTAACCCTGCTGTCTACTGTCTACTAACTACTCTCTACTGACTGAACAGGATCACCCATGTGCGGTATCGTCGGCTACGTCGGACCCAAACCCGTCCTTCCGATCATCCTCGAGGGCCTGCGGAAGCTCGAGTACCGCGGCTACGACTCCGCCGGCATCGCGCTCGTGCGTGACGGTGAGATCGGCGTCCGCCGCAGCGCCGGGAAACTGACGCGCCTCGAGGAAGTCCTCGCCGCGCAGCCGCTCGATGGCTCCTTCGGGCTGGGCCATACCCGCTGGGCGACCCACGGCCGGCCGACCGAGGAGAACGCCCACCCGCACCGCGACTGCACGGGGCGGCTCGTCGTCGTCCACAACGGGATCATCGAGAACTACCTGGAGCTGAAGAAGGAGCTGTCCGGGGAGGGGCACCGATTCGTTACGGAGACCGATACGGAAGTCGTCGCCCATCTCGTGGAGCGGGAGATGGCGGCGGGCCTGAGGATCGAGGCTGCCACGCGGGCTGCGCTCGCCAGGTTGCGGGGCATGTTCGCCCTCGTGCTGATGTCGGCGGACGATCCGGATACGCTCGTGGCCGCACGTTCTGGCCCTCCCCTCGTCGTCGGACTCGGCGAGGGCGAGTACTTCATCGCCTCGGACATTCCGGCCATCCTCAGCCACACCCGGGACGTCGTCTTTCTGCACGACGAGGAGATGGTGGTCATCTCCCGTGGCGGCGCGACGTTTTCGCGCTTTGACGGCACCGTCATCGACAAGCCCCCGCAGCGGGTGCTGTGGGACCCCATCCAGGCGGAAAAGGCCGGTTACAAGCACTTCATGCTCAAGGAGATCTTCGAGCAGCCGGCCGCCGTGCGCGACACGATTCTCGGGCGGATTTCCCTTGAAACGGGCCGGGTCTTCCTCCACGAAATCAACCTCTCCGACTCCGATCTGGCCCGGGTGGAGAAGATCGTGCTCCTCGCCTGCGGCACGTCGTGGCACGCGGGCCTCGTCGGGAAATTCCTGATCGAGGAACTGGCCCGGGTGCCGGTCGAGGTCGACTACGGGTCGGAGTACCGCTACCGCAACCCGCTGGGCGACGATCGCACGCTCGCCGTCGTCATCACGCAGTCCGGCGAGACGGCCGACACCCTCGCGGCCCTTCGCGAAGCCAAGCGCCGCGGCGCCCGGAGCATGGCCATCTGCAACGTGGTCGGCAGCATGGCCACGCGCGACAGCGACGGCACGATCTACACGCACGCCGGACCGGAAATCGGCGTGGCGTCGACGAAGGCCTTCACCTCCCAGCTCGTGGCCCTGCACCTGCTCGCGTTGTACCTGGCGCAGGCCCGCTCGGCCCTCGCGCCCGCGCAGACGCGGCCGCATCTCGAGGCTCTCCTCCAGTTGCCGCAGCACCTCGAGTGGACGCTGAAGGCGTCGGCCGGCGTCGAGGAGATTGCGAAGGCCTTCCAGCAGCGTCGCGACTTCCTCTACCTCGGTCGCGGCATCAACTACCCCATCGCCCTCGAGGGCGCGCTCAAGCTGAAGGAAATCTCGTACATCCACGCGGAGGGGTATCCGGGCGGCGAGATGAAACACGGTCCGATCGCGCTCATCGACGAGCAGATGCCGGTCGTGGCACTTGCGCCGCGCGATCACGTGTTCGAGAAGATGCTCGGGAACATCCAGGAAGCGAAGGCGCGGGGCGGGTCGGTCATCGCGCTCACCACGGGGGGAGACGATGGGCTGCGCGACCTGCTCGATCCGACAACGGATTACATCATGACGCTTCCCTCCGTCCCGCGCCTCCTGACGCCCGTCGTGCTCGCGCTCCCGCTGCAGCTCCTCGCCTATCACATCGCGGTCCGCCGCGGCGCCGACGTAGATCAGCCGAGGAACCTGGCGAAGAGCGTGACGGTGGAATAGGGCGGCCGCCCGGTCAGCGCGCGGCCTTCTGACAGTAGACAGTAGACAGTAGACAGTAGATAGTAGGAACCGCGGGCTGGATGAGGGGACGGGGGTGACTCGCCGACTGGCGGGGCCGCCAGCGAGAGCGCCGGTGGTCTGTTCCTTCTGCTCGTGCGGGCCCCTCGAACCGAGCCGCGGGCGACAGGTCGCAAAACGCACCGTGAGGGTGTGACACGCGTGGGGATGGGGGCCCCCACGCAATGTACCAACTCAGGTCCCGGTAAGGTGCGTTTTGCCGGCGAGCGTGAGCGGGGCCTAGCGGTGACCCCGCCAGCGGGCGCACCACGCCTACTGTCTACTATCTACTGCCTGTGAGCATGGACTTCCTCCAGCATCTGAATCCCGAACAGCGTGCGGCCGTGCTGCACACCGACGGCCCGCTGCTGATCCTGGCCGGCGCGGGCTCGGGGAAGACGCGCGTCATCGCCTTCCGCGTCGCCTATCTCGTCGGCAGCGGTCAGGCCCGTCCGGACGAGGTCCTGGCCGTCACGTTCACGAACAAGGCCGCAGAAGAGATGCGACAGCGCGTCGAGGGGCTGCTCCACCAGAGCTTCGCGGGCCAGTGGATCTCGACGTTTCATTCCCTCTGCGCGCGGCTCCTGCGCCGCGAAGGGCCGGCCATCGGGCTGTCGCGCGACTTCGTCATCTACGATTCGTCCGACCAGCTGGCCCTCATTAAACAGGTCCTGAAAGAGCAGCAGGTCGACGAGGCCTTCCTCCAGCCCCGCGCGGCCCTGTCCCGGATCAGCCACGCCAAGAACCAGATGCTCTCGCCCGCGGCCCTGCGCGCCCAGCACGGCGGCTACCGCGACGAGGTCGTGGCGCGCGTGTACGAGGACTACGTGAAGGCCCTGTCGGCCAGCGGTGCCCTTGACTTCGACGATCTGCTCCTCAAGACGGTGGAGCTCTTCGAGTCCACGCCGCCTGTCCGTGAACGCTACAGCCGGCGCTTCCGGTACGTCATGGTGGACGAGTACCAGGACACCAACCGGCCGCAGTACCTGCTGATGCGCCAGCTCGCCGACACGCATCGCAACCTCGCGGTCGTGGGCGATCCGGATCAGTCGATTTACGCGTGGCGCGGCGCCGACATCCGGAACATCCTCGACTTCGAGCGCGACTATCCCGAGGCGCTCGTCGTGCGCCTCGAGCAGAACTACCGCTCGACGGAGGTCATTCTCGACGCGGCTTCCGGCGTCATCGCCAACAATCGGCGGCGCAAGGAGAAGCGCCTGTGGACGGATCGGCGGGGCGGCGACCCGATCCAGTACGCCCACTGCGCCGATGAGCTGGAAGAGGCCGATTTTGTCGCGCGGACGGCCCGGGGGATCCTGCAGCAGGATCCGGGCGAGTCCGTGGCCGTGCTCTACCGTACCAACGCGCAGTCGCGTGTCATCGAAGACGCCTTCCGCCGCGAGCAGATCGCCTACCGTATCGTCGGCAGCGTCCGGTTTTACGAGCGCAAGGAGATCAAGGACACGCTCGCCTACCTGAAGGTGCTGCTCAACCCCGACGACAACGTCAGTCTGCGCCGGATCATCAACGCTCCCGCCCGGGGCATCGGGAAGGGGGTCATGGAGAGCCTCGAAGCCGCCGCGAGCGATGGCGGCTTCTCGGCGTCAACCAGGGACCGGGGACCGGGGATCGGGGACCAGGTCCGCCCCGGGGCCGGCGGTGGGAGCGATCTCGACCCCGGGAGCGCGCATCGGCCGAGCACCGGTCACGCGGGGGGCGCTGCTGGCGCGGTCGGGTTCGGCGGCAGCTCCGCGGCTCAGTCGGACGCTTCCCAGCCCGGCCTGGGGTTCGAGCATGACGCTGGGCCGGTGTCGCTGTGGGCGGCGCTGGAGCGGGGGCTGGCAGCGAAGCGGTTCCCTGCCCGGGCCGCAGCGTCCCTGCAGGCGTTCCGCGATCTCATCGTGTCCCTCAGCGAAACGGCGCGGCAGGAGTCCGTGTCCCTCGCGATCGGCAAGGTGATGGACAAGTCCGGCTACATCCAGGACCTGCGCGAGGATCGGAGCGAAGAGTCACAGGGGCGCATCGAGAACCTCGCGGAGCTCGTGTCCGCCGCGCGCGAGTACGAGTCGCGCGATCCCGAGCCGTCGCTCGCCGCGTTCGTCGATCGTCTCTCGCTGCTGTCGGACGCCGACGAGTCGGAGGGCGCGGCCGACGCCCGCGTGCTGCTGATGACGCTCCACAGCGCCAAGGGGCTGGAGTTCCCGGCCGTGTTCATCATGGGACTCGAGGAGGGACTCTTCCCGCACTCCCGTTCGTCGGACAGCGACGGAGAACTCGAAGAGGAGCGTCGGCTGTGCTACGTCGGCATGACGCGCGCCCGGGCGCGGCTGTTTCTTTCTTCGGCCGCGCGCCGACGCGTGTTCGGCGAGTACCGCGCGTCCGAACCGTCGCGGTTTCTCGAGGAAATTCCAGGGGAGCTCGTTCGACGTTACGACTTCGCCGGGAGCCGGGGTTCGGGATTCGCGAGTCGGGATTCGGCTCGCTACGCTCGCACCGGACAGCCCGGCGCCTATTACCGGCAGCGGGATGGCTACGGAGCTCGTGCGTATCCGTCCAGGTCGGGCGGATCCCGCGGCGGGTCCGTCAGCGAGGCCGAGCCGGTGTACGCCTACGAGGATGAGGACCAGTCCGCCGGCCCCATCGACGTCTTCCGCCTCGGGATGCGCGTGCGGCACTCGCAGTTCGGCGTCGGAACGGTCGTGGGCGTCGAATCGACGCACGACGACACGAAAGTCACCGTGCGGTTCGCGAGCGTCGGGGTAAAACGGCTGTTGGCGAGCTACGCCCGCCTCGAACGGGCGTAGAGACACGCAGGCCCAGGTCTCGCGCCCTGGGCCTGCCACGACACACGTGGTGTGAGAGACTCTGGGCTCGGGGCACCGCGAGAACCGATCCCCGGTCCCCGGTCCCCGATCCCCGTTCTTAGAGCGGCTTGATTCCCGTCACCACCCAGCGGCCGACCATGTCCGCGCCGGCCTTCGCGCCCTTCAGCGTGGCGCGCTGGATCGTGATCACGTACTGCTTCTTCTCCGTCTGGCCGCCCTTCGTGACGCTGCCCTCGATCGTCACGTCACGGGAGGCAAGCGAGCCGTCGAACGCCAGGACGTCAACCGGGTCGCGCGCGTCGAACGTGCTGATCTCGACCACCGGCCGGTCCGCATTCAGCAACTGCCGCGCCGCCGTGATCTTCTTGGCCCACTCCGAGGTTTCGTCCCGGAGCTTATTCCATTCGGCCTGAATCTCGGCGTCCTTGCCGCGCACGGGCTGACCCTTCGCTTCGGCCTTCAGGATCCGGTCGATCGCTTCCGCGTTCGCGTCCTGGTACTCCTTCTTCTTCTTCGCGAACTCGGCTTCCTGGTCCTGCAGCGCCTTGAGGTCGGCGGCGTGCTGCTTCAGCGTGAGTTCGGTGACCTTCTCCTCGCTGGTGGACACGATGCTGAACGATCCCATCGTGCCATCCCGCTCCGGGTCGAACCCGACGGTGGCGATGTTCGCCAGCGTCATGTTGTCGCCCATCTTGGAGGCATTGAAGTACTTGCGGAGGAAGGTGGTCTCTTCACCCCCGCCACAGGCGGCGACCATGACCGCCAGAACAACCATCAGTGCGGGAACAAAGAGCAGACGACGCGTGTTCGACCGAGGCATGCAGCCCTCCTTTACTCGGCAGGGTTCTCTTCTTCTTGCTCCGCGAGTCGGGCAACCGACACTACTCTGTCTTCGGGCTCGATTTCGATCAGACGGACACCCTGAGTCGCCCGGCCGATCGGCCGAATCCCGCTCGTAGGCATTCGCAGCACCTTGCCCTGCTGCGTGATGAGCATCAGCTCGTCTTCTTCACCGACGTACGAGATCCCCACAACCAGACCGTTGCGGTCGGACGTGTGGATGCTAATAATACCCACTCCGCCCCTGGACTGCACGCGATATTCGCTCAGGGGGGTCCGTTTTCCGTACCCGCGCTCGCAGACGGTCATGACGGTCCCGTCCCCGCCGGATTCAACGGCCTCCATGGCGACCACGCTGTCTCCCTCCCGGAGGCTGATGCCGCGGACCCCGTAGGCCGTTCGCCCCATGGCCCGCACGTCGGACTCCGGGAACCGGATGGCCATCCCGTCCCGCGTCCCCAGGAAAATCTCGTTGGTCCCGTCGGTCATCCGGACGTCGATCACCTCGTCGTCGTCGTCCACGCCCATCGCGATGATGCCGCCCGCCCGCGGGTTGCTGAAGCCCGTGAGCGCGGTCTTCTTCACCACCCCTTTCCGGGTCCCCATGAAGACGAACCGGTCCTCCTGCCACTCCCGGACGGCCAGCAAGGCCGCGATTTTCTCGTCCGGCGCCATCGCCACCAGGTTCGGGAGCGCCCGGCCGCGGCCGTCCGGCCCGACATCCGGGATTTCGTGGACTTTGAGCCAGTACGCCCGGCCCCGGTCCGAGAAAATCATGATGTAGTCGTGCGTCGAGGCGATGAAGAGCTGCGCGACGAAATCTTCCTCCTTGAACCGCATCCCGATGCGGCCCTTGCCGCCCCGCCGCTGGTTCCGGTAGGCCGTGATCGCCGTCCGCTTGATGTACCCCGTGTTCGTGACCGTGATCGCCATGTCCTCCTCGGCGATCAGGTCCTCGACGCGGAATTCCCCGTTCGCGTCCGTGATCTGGGTCCGCCTCTCGTCGGCGAACCGGTCGCGGATGGCCCGCAGCTCGCTGACCACGATCTCCATCAGCAGGGCCTCGCTGGCGAGGATGGCCCGCAGCCGTTCGATCGTCTGCAGCACCTCGGCCAGTTCGTCCTGGATCTTCTGGCGCTCCAGGCCGGTCAGCCGCTGCAGCTGCATGTCGAGGATGGCCTGGGCCTGGATCTGCGAGAGCCCGAAACTCGCCATCAGCCCTTCCCGCGCCTCGGCAGGCGACCGCGACGCGCGGATGAGGGCAATCACGGCGTCCAGGTGATCGAGGGCAATCTTGAGGCCTTCCAGGATGTGGGCCCGCGCCTCGGCTTTCCTGAGTTCGTATTCCGTGCGCCGCTGCACCACCTCGCGGCGGAACGCCACGAATTCGTCGATCGCCTCGCCGAGCGACAGCACCCGGGGCCGCCCGCCCACGATGGCCAGCATGATGATCCCGAACGAGGACTGGAGCGGCGTGTGCTTGTACAGGTTGTTCAGCACGATGTCCGGCAGCTCGCCGCGCCGCAGCTCGATGACGATCCGCATGCCGTCGCGGTCCGACTCGTCGCGCAGGTCCGAGATGCCTTCGATCGTTTTCGCCCGGATCAGTTCGGCGATCTTTTCGATCAGCCGCGCCTTGTTCACCTGGTACGGGATTTCGTTGACGATGATCGAGAGGCGGTCGCCTTTTTTCGAGGTTTCGATCTCCGTCTTCGCCCGGATGGTGATCGTCCCGCGGCCGGTCCGGTACGCCTGGGCGATTCCCTGACGCCCGACGATGATCCCGCCCGTCGGGAAGTCGGGGCCCGGGACGATCCGCATCAGGTTGAGGAACTTTTCGTCCGCCGTCGCGGCCGGGTGCTCGATCGACCAGATGACGCCGTCGATCACCTCTCCGAGGTTGTGCGGGGGCACGTTCGTCGCCATGCCGACCGCGATGCCCGAGGACCCGTTCACGAGCAGGTTCGGGAACGGCGCCGGCAGCACGGTGGGCTCGGTGGTCGTCTCGTCGTAGTTCGGAACGTGGTCGACGGTCTCCTTGTCCAGGTCGACCATCAGCTCTTCGGCCAGCGCGCGCAGCCGCGCCTCGGTGTACCGCATGGCCGCCGGCGGATCCCCGTCCACCGACCCGAAGTTGCCCTGGCCGTCCACCAGCGTGTAGCGCATGGTGAACTCCTGGGCGAGGCGCACGAGCGTGTCGTAGATGGGCGCGTCGCCGTGGGGATGGAAGTTGCCCATCACCTCGCCGACGATCTTGGCGCACTTGCGATAGGCCCGGTTCGACGCCAGACCCATGAGGCGCATGCCGTACAGAACCCGGCGATGCGACGGCTTCAGCCCGTCACGAACGTCCGGCAGCGCCCGTCCGATGATCACGCTCATGGCGTAATCCAGGTACGAGCGCTTCATCTCGTCTTCGATGGCGACAGGAACTCTCGTTGCGGTATCCATGCTCCAGCAATCTCTCCTGGCGACTGGCGTCAGGCGATCGGCGACAGGTTCTGTTTGGCCGCGTGCTGATCGCACGCGCTCCTGGTGCCCGCGGCTGCGCCCCTGGCGACGTCAGCATTTCGGTCCCTGCGCTCTTCCCCTTGCCGCCTGTCGCCGGTCGCCGGTTCTTCCCCGGTCGCCGGTCGCCTGTCGCCTGTCGCCGGTTCTAAATATCCAGATTCTTCACGTCCAGCGCGTTGTCTTCGATGAACTTCCGCCGGGGCTCGACCTGGTCGCCCATCAGCGTCGTGAACATCAGGTCCGCTTCCGTATGATCCTCGGCGCGCACCACGAGCAGCGTCCGCGTCTCGGG
>CAYZYG010000102.1:0-18401 GCA_964481395.1 uncultured Vicinamibacterales bacterium | reverse complement strand
TCAGCCGTCGGCCAGGCGTAGTTGACGTCGCCCCGCAGGTGCTTCGAACTCATGACGCAGTAGGCCCCGCCGTACGCCTTGCGCAGGATGACGGTCACCTTCGGCACGGTCGCCTCGGCGAACGCAAACAACAGCTTCGCGCCGTTCCGGATGATGCCGCCGTACTCCTGCGTCGTCCCCGGCATGAACCCGGGCACGTCCTCCAGCGTGACAAGCGGGATGTTGAACGCGTCGCAGAAGCGCACGAACCGCGCGCCCTTGATCGACGCGCCGTTATCGAGCACGCCCGCCAGCACCTTCGGCTGGTTGGCGACGATGCCGGCCGGACGGCCGTTGAAGCGCGCGAACCCGACCACCAGGTTCGGCGCGAACGCCTCGTGCACCTCCAGGAAGTCGCCCTCGTCGACCACCGAGCGAATGACCTCCTTGACGTCGTACGGCTGGTTCGGGCTCTCCGGCAGGACGGCGTTCAGCTCGGGGTTGGCCCGGTCGATGGGATCGCGGCAGGGCGTCGAGGGCGGCCGCTCCTGGTAGTTCTGCGGGAGGAAGCCCAGCAGCCGGCGCACGAGAGCCAGCGCCTCGTCTTCGTTCGCGCTGACGAAGTGCGCCACCCCGCTCCGCGTCGCGTGGACGTCGGCACCGCCGAGTTGCTCGGTGGTGACCGACTCGCGCGTCACCTGCTTCACGACCTTGGGGCCCGTGAGGAACATGTAACTCGTGCCCCGCGTCATGCCGACGAAGTCGGTGATGGCCGGGCTGTAGACCGCGCCTCCCGCGCACGGCCCGAGGATTAGACTGATCTGCGGCACGACTCCCGAGTACAGGACGTTCCTCAGGAAGATGTCCGAGTAGCCCGCCAGCGCATCGACGCCTTCCTGGATGCGCGCGCCGCCCGAGTCGTTGAGGCCGATGACCGGGGCGCCCACCTTCGCCGCCAGGTCCATGATCTTGCAGATTTTTTCCGCGTAGGCTTTCGAGAGGCTGCCGCCGAAGATCGTGAAGTCCTGGCTGAAGGCGAAGACCAGCCTGCCGTCAATCGTGCCGTGGCCGGTGATGACGCCGTCCGTGAACGGATGGTCCTGCTCCATCCCGAAATCCGTGCAGCGATGCGTCACGAAGGTGTCGAACTCTTCGAAGCTGCCCTCGTCCAGGAGGCGGTCGAGACGCTCCCTTGCGGTGTACTTGCCCTGCTCGTGCTGCTTCGCCACGCGCGCGTCGCCGCCGGCCCGGCGGGCCAACTCGCGCTGATGCGAGAGATCCAGGATCTTCCGTTCGATGGACATGCGTCGCTCCGTCAGGGAGGGAGGCTGTGGCGGTGAGGATCACGCGAACCGGGGGGAGGGGGCCGCACACTCGGCCGAGCCCGGGGACCTGACGGCTCATGCTAGCACGGCGAGCGATTCCCAACGCCGACTATATCGATAGGGTGAATCGGAAAATCGCCGTCCGGCCTCTTGCGGCCCATCTGTGATCCTCGAGCAGGGGATTGGCGATTGGGGATTGGGGGGTGGTTCAGCTCGAGTCAGCACCACGAATCGGGACCGGGGACATCCACACCTGGCCCCCGATCCCAGGTCCCCGGTCCCGACCAGGATCACAGTCCTGTCCACGCCGGCCGCAGACCGCAGCGTGGCTACTCCCTCGACAGATCCCGGATCCGGACGTTCCGGAACCGCACGACCGAATCGTGGCTCAGCCAGCCGATGTAGCCGGCCGACCGCTCCAGCCCCGGGTGCGGCCGGCGGTCGAGCGGGCCGTGACGCGTTGCCTCGTCGAGGTCCCCGTCAACGATGACGGTGCCGTTCAGCGTGATGCGAATGCGCGAGCCGCGAATCAAGATCTCCTCGCTGTTCCACTCGCCCGGCGGCCTGAGCGCCCCGCGCTTCGCCGGGATGATGCCGTACACCGATCCGTGGTACTGGTACGGCTGCAGCGACGCGTACTGCGGCGCGTCATCGTCGAGCACCTGGATTTCCATGCCGACGTAGGCGGCGTCGCCCTCGCGCGGCGCCCGGATGCCCACGCCGCTGTTCGCGCCCGGCGTGAGCTGGAACTCGAACCGGAACTGGAAGTCCGCGTACTCGCGCTCGGTGTAGAGATTCGATCGGTCCTTCGCCGACGGGTCGAAGGCGATCGCCCCCTCCTCGACCTTGTACCCGGTCTTGTTCCCAATCCACCCGTCGAGAGTCCGGCCGTTGAACAGCGCCACGAAGCCCTCGGCGCGCTCCTTCTCGGTGAGGTTGTACCCCTCCAGGCCAAGCTCACGGACGTACAGGTCGCGGAACGCGAGGTCCGTCCCGTGCGCCTGCAGCTCGATCGGCCCGCGCGCGAAGATTGGCTGCTTGCGATCCCAGTAGTTCTCCAGGGTCACGCGATCGACGACGAGCGCGCCGTTGAGGAACACCGTCACCTTGTCGCCGACCATGATGATGCGCAGCGTGTTCCACTCGCCCACGGGATTGTCGGCGCGGACGAGCGGCTTGCTCGGGTTGCGCTGGTTGTTGTAGAGGCCGCCCGACCCCACCTGAGCGCCCACGTCCGTCCGCGCGGGATCCCAGATCTGGACCTGCGGCGAGCCGCGGAGGTAGATGCCGCTGTCGCCGCCTTTCGTGATGCGCCAGTCGACGAGCATCTCGAAGTCACCGTACTCCTTCACCGTGCACAGGTTGTCGCCAGCACCGTTGAAGACGATGAGGCCGTCGCGCACGCTCCAGTTGTCCCGCATCTTCACGTCGGCCGCCGCCTGCTTCGCCGCCAGCTCGTCCGGCGTCAGCTTCGCCCGCGCGATGGGATTCTCGACCAGCCCCTGCCACCCGCTGAGGTCCGTCCCGTTGAACATCGGCACGTACCCCTCGTCCGGCGGCATGGCGGCGAGGTACGCGCGGACGGCCTGCTGATCCGCCTCTGTCTGCTGGCCCGCGAGGAGCGGCACCGCCCGCGTCAGGGCCTCCCGGACCAGACGGCCGTTCAGACCATCGCGCGCGCCTTCCGCCGTCGGCAGCGCAATCCGCATCAGCGCACTCGCCGCGTCGCCCGCGACGTCCGAGTCGCCGAGGAACGAACGGATGAGGAGGAAGCTCTGGAACGTTCGGATACCCTGCAGCGCCCGGATCAGGATCCGCCGGTCGCCGACAGTCGAGGACCGCTCGAGGATCTTTCTGAGCTGCAGGACCTTCTGGTCGGCCGGCCACGACGAGGACGACACCTGGCGGACGTACGCGGAGAACGCCTGGTTGCGGTACGCCTCGTCGCCGCTGGTGAAGAGGTCGAACAGCTTCGCGGTCGCCTCGGTCCCGGGCCAGCGCGTGATGGCTCGGAGCGCCGCCGTGCGCGCCTCGTCCACGGACGAGTCGAGTTGTGCGATCGCGGCGGTGAGCGCCTCGGCGCCGCCGATCTGCGGCAGCGCTTCGACGATCCGGTCGGGATGGCTGGCGCCGGTCAGCGCCTGCGTGAGCGGCCGCACCCTTCCTGCGCCGGGCGCGGCCAGGCCAACGGATTCGACAATGGCTTTCTGGACCTGGGCGATGGCGTCGCCCTCGGCAGCGTCCAGCAGCCGAACGAGGGCCGGCAGGTCGGTCGCGCGGGCGACGCCAGCCAGCGCGCCGAACGCGGCCGCCCGCACGGCGGAATCGTCGTCTTCCGTGAGCGTCAGGATGCGATCTGCGAAACGCTTCGCGCTGCGCGCGCCCACAAGGCCGACGGCTGCCGCCTTCGCCGGCGGCGGCAGCGTGTCGAGCATGGCCACCAGCGGGTCGAGATGAGACTCGTCGATCGTCCACGCCAGCACGCCGACGAGCGCGGCGCCTGCCTCGCCCTGGGCGGTCTTCAACCTCGCGAGCAGCGCCGGGACCGCGTCCGCGCCCTCCATGCGCGCGAGGGCGTGCGCCGAAGCCGCCATGACCTCCGGCTCGCGAGCGGCCAGCGACGCCCTGATGAACGGCAGCGCCTGCCGATCGCCCTGACGGCCGAGCATCGCGACGATCTCCGCGCGCCGCTCCGGGCTCACGCGCTGGGCTTTCGCCGACCACTGGCGGATGGCCGCAATCCCCGCGATCGACTCGGCGGCACGCAGCGCCGCCTGCCGGAACGGCCGGTCCGCGTGATCCATCGCCTTCAGCAGGTCCGGCAGCGCGTCCGCACCCGCGAGGTCGGCCAGAGTAGCGAGGGCGGCCGCCCGTGTCTGGAGCTGGCTGTCGCGGCCGGTCTTCTTCACAACCTCACGACAGAGCTCCTGGGCGGCCTTCGCGTCGCGGCCCGCAAGGTTGCGTGCGTAGTCGAGCAGCGCCGCCGTCGCGTTGGCGGTGTCGTAGCCGAACCCGGCTCGTTGGGCCGCCTGCATCATGGTCTTCGACGACCGCGGATCGGCGATATGTGCCAGCGCCGCCAGCGCCGCCCGCCGCAGCATCGGGTCGGATTCGCGCGCGAGGCGCACGAGGCCGTCGTGAGCCGGGCCGGCGTTCAATTCGCCAGCGGCCGTGACGATGGTAACGAGAGCCGGGCCGGTCGCCGTTCCGAGCGCGGCCGACAGCGCCTCGGACGCCGCCTCGCTTCTCACCGCGAGCATGAGTTGCACTGCCGGCTCGACGAGGCCGGCTTCACCAAGCAGCGGCTCGGCCGCCTTGACGGCCACGTCTCTCCCGACGACCTGTAGTTGGCTCAGGAGGAACGTGCGCACCGCGACGGCCGTGGATGCGGCCAGCGCGTCAGCGAGGGCCCGCTCCGCCACGGCACGTTGGGCTTCGCGACCGACGCCGCTCGCGTACACCGCCACGGCGTTGAGCGCAAACCGGGCGGCCGTGTCACGTCCGCCTCCGTCCGCCACGAGTCGGCGCGCGATGGCGGCGAGAGCCGACTCTCCCTGGTCCAGCAGCAGCCGGGCCAGCCGATCGCGCTCGCCCGGGCTGTTCGCGGGAAACTGGGCGAGCACCTCATTGACGCCCTCGGCCGCGCCGACCTGATCCTTTCCAGCGGCCGGGCTGTCGGGAACCTGGGGTGCGCTCTGAGACGTTCGCCCGATCGCCTGGGCCCCTCCTGCCTCCTGCCTGCTGACTCCTGACTCCTGGAAACCGTCACTGGCTGCCGCCGGCGCCGCGTGTGCGAGCACGAGGACGAGCAGCAGTCGTCCGGCGCCGGGCGCAGCAAAGCAGGGTCTGGCCATCACGCCCTCCCTCCGAGCGTCCACGGCGCACGCATCGGCTGATCGATCAGCCGGTTCGCGGCGTCGTCATCCCGGAAGCGCTGGCGCTCCGGATCGTAGTGGAGCGTCCGGTTGAGTCGAACGGCGATGACGCCCAGATTCACCAGCGTGCACGATCGGTGCGCGTTCACTTCGTTCAGCGGGAACTTCCGGCGCGTGCGCACGGCTTCCGAGAAGGTGGGGTCCTGCGGCTCCGGATCCGGAATCGAGGCGAGCAACTCCCTGAGACGCGGCACGTTCGAACGGAACCCGCGGTCGATCCGCCCGTACGGGCCCTGGATGTAGGCGGCTTCCGTGTCGCGGTTCTCGCCGTCGAGGATGATGCGGCACCCGTCGGCGTAGGTGAATTCGATCCGCCGCCACGATCCGGCCGCGTCGTAGTGCTGCTGCGGCGCGTCGACGTCGACGCGCACCGGGCTCGTCTCGTCCTTGTCGAGGATGTACTGCACCGGATCGAGGTAGTGCTGGCCCATGTCGCCGAGGCCGCCGCCGTCGTAGTCCCAGTAGCCGCGGAAGGTGCCGTGCACACGGTGCGGCGCGTACGGCTTGTAGGGCGCCGGCCCGAGCCACATCTCGTAGTCCAGTTCGGGCGGCACGGGCTGAGGCACCAGATCCGTCCGTCCGCTCCAGTAGAACTTCCAGTCGTACCCCGTGCTGGCGCTGACGGTGACCGTCAACGGCCATCCCAGTACGCCGCTTTGCACCACCTTCTTCAGCGGCTTCACTTCGGTGCCCATCCCGTAGAACGGGTCCTTGAAACGGAACCACGTGTTGACGCGGAACATGCGCCCCTGCCGCTGTACCTCGTCAACGACCCTGATGCCCTCGCCGATCGTCCGCGTCATCGGCTTCTCGCACCAGATGTCCTTGCCGGCGCGCGCCGCTTCGATCGACATGAGACCGTGCCAGTGCGGCGGGGTTGCGATGTGGATGACGTCCACGTCCGTGCGCTGGAGCACCTCGCGGAAGTCCGCGTAGCCCTTCACGTCGGGTCCCGCCATCGCGAGCACCTCGGTGAGGTGGGTCCGGTCCACGTCGCAGATGGCGAGCAGCCGCGAACCTTCGTACCGAAGGTGCGCGCGGCCCATCCCGCCGACACCGATGATCGCCTTGGTCAGCTGGTCGCTCGGCGGCGTGAAGCCCTGACCGCCCAGCACGTGCCGCGGCACGATCGTGAACCCGGCCGCCGCCGCTGCCGCGCGCACCAGGAACTGTCGTCTGTTGGTGGTCGTCATCGGGGCGGATTGTACCCCCGTTCTAGAGCGGGGGTACTCCGGGACCGGGTACTCCGGGACCACCCCCGTTCCAGAGCGGGGGTAGTTCGGGGCAACTCCGGGATCACCCCGGGATCACCCCCGCTCTAGAACGGGTGTGGTCGGGATCCGCAGCCGGGCGACGGCTCCGCCGTCCGCGGCGTTCTCGAGCGAGAACGACCACGCGCCCCGGTAGAGCGCATCCAGCCGCTCCAGCACGTTCCTCAGCCCGCGCCCGCAATGCGTCGCCAGGTCCCACCCCTCCGGCAGTCCCGGACCATCGTCGGTGACCGTGACGACGAGCGCGTTTGCCTCTCGCCCGATGTCGATCTCGAGACGGTGCGCGTCGAGACGCCGGGAAAACCCGTGCTTGATCGAGTTCTCGATGATGGGCTGCAGCACGAGGCTGGGGACGCGCGCGGCTCGGGCTGCCGGATCGATCCGGCGCACGACCTGCAGGCGATCCTTGAAGCGCAGCTCCTCGATCGCCAGATACTCGTCCAGCAGCGCCAGTTCCTCATCCAGCGGCACGAGCTGCCTGCCGTTGGACGCGATCGACGCGCGCAACAGGTTCCCCAGGCGTTCGACCATGGCCACCACCGATGCGGTGTCGCGCTCGATCGCCAGGAAGGAAATCGAGTTCAGCGTGTTGAACAGAAAGTGAGGCTGCAGCTTCATCCGCAGCGCGTCCACCTGGGCCGACACGAGCGCCCGTTCCAGGGTGGCTGCCTCGAGCCTGCGGATCCGGGCGTCATCGGAGTACCTGATGGCGTGCCCGGCTCCGAGGACGATCCAGTACATCGTCGTGTCGTTGAACGCCCGCAGCGCGGCGTATTGCGTCCAGAACGGCGAGAGCAGCGTGTCGAGCGTAGGCCACCCCCTCTGCAGCCAGAGCCCGCCGAAGAGAATCGACAGCAGGACCGAGGCAGCCACCGAGACGGCTACGCTGACGGGCAGATGGAAGAGCAGGGGCCTGACCCAGTTCCCGCGCTCGATGGGGCGGCGGCGGACGGTCGCAAAGACGAGGGGCGTCAGGACCGCCCACATCAGGTAGTAGAAGGCGACCCAGGCCGCCTGATCGCCGAACTTGGAGAGCGTGAAATCCTCGGCCAGCCCCCGGGTGGCGAACGCCGTGCCGGTCGAGCGGAGCGCGAGCAGCAGGCACGCCGCGAGCGCAACGATGCCCCAGAGCGACATCGCCTTCGCGTTCCACGGCCTCACGGACGCGTCGGCGCTCATGTGCCCGTCACCCCTTCAGCCCGAAGCGCGCCGCTCCGAGGTCGAGCAGGTCCTTCTTCCGGCGGCGGCTCACCGGCAGACGCCGCCCGCTCTCGAGGACCACGGCGTAGTCGCCGCCGAACCCCCGCCGGATTTCCCGCAGCTTCGCGAGGTTGACGATGGCGGACTGGTGAATGCGCACGAATTGCGTGGGATCGAGCCGTTCCTCGAGATGCTTCAGGCTCTCGCGATAGAGGTGCTCCTTTCCGCCCGCGTGCAGCGTCACGTAGTAGTCGGCGCCCTCGATCCATTCGATGTCGGCCACCTCCACGAACTGGATGGCCGCGCCGCTCTTCACCATGATCCGCTCGAGCCGCCCCCCGGGAGACACGCCAGCGGTCCCCTCGCTCGCCGCGCCCCGCAGGTCCGCGACGGCGGCGAGCAGCGTCTGCCCGTACTCGGCCAGCCTCCGGTCCTTCACCCTCGCGACCGCCCGGTCCAGCGCCTGGTCGAGCCGCTTCTGCGACACCGGTTTCAGCAGGTAGTCGAGGGCTCGGGCCTCGAACGCCCGGATCGCGTACTCGTCGTACGCCGTCACGAAGATCACCACCGGCAGCACGTCCCGCGGCAGACGCTCCAGCACGTCGAACCCCGAGATCTCCGGCATCTGGATGTCCAGCAGCACGACGTCCGGCTTCATCTCGGCAATCTTCTGGATCGCGTCGCGGCCGTTGGCGCAGAGCGACACGACCGCAAGCTCGGGACGCCGCTCGACCAGCGTCTTGAGCCCCCGTCGAGCCAGCACCTCGTCATCGACGATGATCGTGGTCACGCGATCCATTGACTCAACTCCGGCCGGTCAGCGCAGCTCCCGCATCAAGGGGCAGGCGAAGCCCGACGATGGTGCCCCCGCCAGGCGCTCCGCCGACGTCGAGCCGCGCCGCCTCGCCGTAGAGCGCGCGCAACCGCGCCGCGACGGTGCGCAGCCCACGGCCGGCACTGGACGCCAGCGTCCACCCGGACGGCAGGCCGGGCCCATTGTCACGAACCGTCACGTCGAGGTGCGTCGCATCCCGGCGCGCAGAAATCTCGAGCGTCGTCGGATCGATCCGCTGCGCCAGTGCGTGAGTGATCGCGTTCTGGACGAGCGGCTGGAGGATCAGGCTCGGCACGAGGGAGCCGCCGGCTTCCGGTGCAATACGTCGCTCGACGACCAGCCGGTCCCTGTACCGAACCTCCTCGATGGCCAGATACGCGTCGAGCAGCCGCAGTTCATCGTCCAGCGTCACGAACTGGCGGCCGCTCGTCTCCATCGAGAGGCGGAGCAGCGTGCCCACGTGGTCCACCATCTGCACCACGTCGTCGGTGTCGCCCTCCCGGGCCAGGGCGCCCATGGCGTTGAGCGTGTTGAAGAGGAAGTGCGGCTGGAGCCGCATCCGCAGGGAGTCGAGCTGGGCCGCATCGAGCGACCGCTGCAGCTCGATGCGCCTGAGCTGACCGGCCCGATCGTCCCGGCGGATCTGGATGACCTGGCCGATGGCGATGAGGAGCCAGTAGATCGGGGCGATGCTCGCGCTCTCCATCGTGACGATGCGCCACCAGAAGAGGGAGACGACATGAAGCGGAGGACTGCTGAACGTGAGGGCGGCGTTGAGCAGCAGCCGGAAGGTGAAGAACGGCAAGGCGACCGCGACCGGCATCATAAGGTGAAGCGCAACGGCCCAGCCCCAGCGTCGGCGGACGATCGGCACCCGGCGGCCCAGCCACAGCACCGCGGGCGCACACAGGACCCAGGCCAGGTAGTAGCGGAAGCTGCTCCAGAACACGAGGTCGAGGCCCTTCACCTTCGACGGCGGCGGCGCGAGCCCCTGCTCGGAAAAGTAGTGGCCCGCGATCGTGACGGCTGCGAGCAGCGCGAAGACGGCGGCGACCAGGATCCCCCTGGCGAGTCCGGGTTTCATGACGGCACCTGACGGCGACCGGCCGGGCTGCATTATGAACGAGTTGGCGGCGCCCCGCTCATCGGAAGACGTCTCTCGACACGTGGCGCACGAGCGCCGACACGACGCCGCTCATCGCCAGCGACCGGACCGCGGTCGCCAGGTGGCTCCACCACGCACGGCTCTCCACGCATGCGGCGTCCCGCACCGGCGTCGCTCCCGCGCAGCCCTCGCTGCCCGTCGCCGGCACCTGTGGCGGTGGCGGCGCGGGCGTCGGATGCTGCCCGGCGTCCGGAGGGCCTGGCTCGGGCTCGGGCTCGGCAGCCGGCTCGACGCGGGCGATCAGCCGGTATCCCCGCTTCGAGATGGTCTCGATGATCTTGGGCTGCCGGGCGTCGTCCGCGAGCACCTGCCGCAGCTCGGCGACGCACCGCGCGACGCCAGACGCCGCGACGAAGCGGTCGCTCCACACGAGCGCCAGCAGTTGCTCTTTCGACACGACGATGCCCGGCCTGGTGGCGAGACACCCCAGGACGTCGATGAGCTGGGGACGGACCCGGATCGCGGTGGCACCTCTCACGAGCCGGTTGAGGGCCGGCTGGATGAGCCATCCGTCGATGCGGTAGTCCTGCATGGGCGTGACCGGTTGGGATGCGGTCCGCCTGGCGATTCCGGCGGCGCCATTCATGGTGTGCCCTCTCCTGCGGGCCGGACGCTCCCCCGCCACTGACTCGGCGGGCGTCGGTCCGGCTTCCACTGTAGGGCACGACACCAGAAGGTGAGGCACCGACTCCGGCAGCGGCGCGGGGCGTGCAGGCACCGGTCGCCTGCGTGCAGGATCCGGCGCTACCGTTTCTGGGCGAACAGCCACTCGACCAGGGCCGGCTCGGTGTACGCCCACGCGAACACCGTGTGGCCGAGGTCCGCGTACTCCGTGTGCCGCGGGTCCCCGCCCGCCTTCCGGATGGCCTCGATGAGCACCCGGGACGAGGCGACCGGTTCAACCTCGTCCTTCGTCCCGTGGAAATTCCAGACCGGGGTGTCCTTCATCTGCGGCGCCAGCTCGGGAATCCCGCGCCCGCAGACAGGCACGGCCGCCGCGAAGAAGCGCGGGCGATGCGCGATCATGTGCCACGTGCCAGCCCCGCCCATCGAGTGGCCCGTCACGTAGATCCGCCCACGGTCGATGGGACGCGTCCCCAGCAGGCTGTCGATGACCTCGAACGCCAGCCGGGCCCCGATGCCGATCGCCTCGGGCGCGCACAACTTGATGTCGGCGGCCGTTTTCGGGGGGTTCTTCGGGTCGAAGAGCGTGCAGGGCCAGTTCCAGTCGCTCTGCGGAACCACGACGAACGCCGGGTGCTTCGCCTGGGTTTCGGCCAGGGCCCACACCATCGCTCCGTACAGGTTCCCGCCCTGGAGCTGTTTCTCGTTGTCGGTGCCGCTGCCGGCCGCCCCGTGGAGGAACACGACGAGCGGATAGGTCCGGCCCGGCTCGATCCGCGCAGGTGAAAACAGCCGGTAGGGCATTCGCTCGCCCTTCTGGTTCTCGTGCACGTGAGGCGCGAAGCGCTTGGCCAGTTCGGGCGCCTGGGCCTTCAGCGCGTTGATCGGCGCCCACCGCTCGTCAGAGTCGGTCTTCGCGGAAAGCAGGGCGTACGGTGACTGCGAGGCCGCCCAGACCGGCAACAGCAGTGCCAGCAGCAGGCCGCCCGCCACGGGTCGAGTCATGGCGTCCTCCCGTCTCTGGGGTCATCGGCGCGTGCCGCCGGGCCTCGTGGCACGCTCGGAAGGGGGTCTCAGCGGGGAATGTACGTCAGATGGCGGCGTCAGGTTCTTCGATTCTTCTCCCGAATCGATTCGGAGCGGTTGCCGGGTGGCGACTGGAGCTAGAGTGGCCATGAGCCCCCGGGGAGCACAAACATGAGACGTCGCGCAGGGATTCGGTTCCTTCTCGGTGGCCTGTGTGTGGCGGTGGCGCTGGCGGGTGGCCACGGTGGGATTCGGGCGCAGTCCGGACCCTCGGCCGAGCGGGCGTCAGTCGAGCAGGCCATTCGGGCGTCGATCGGCTGGGCCCTCACCAAGGACCGTCCGCTGCTCGAGCGCACGATCGCCCACGACCCGGCGCTGTTCATCTTCCACCCCGACTCGAAGTCGACCGTGGTCGGGTGGGACGCCTTCGCGAAGAACTTCGATTTCTGGATGGACCCGCGTTTCAAGGCGACAAGCCTCGACGTGCGTGAGCTGCGCATCAATTTCTCGCGAACTGGCGACGTGGCGTGGTTCTCGGCCATCCTCGACGACATGGGCGAGTGGGACGGCAAGCCGATCGGCTGGAAGGACACGCGCTGGACGGGCGTGCTCGAGAAGCGCGACGGCCGCTGGGTCATCGTCCAGATGCACTTCTCGTTCGCATCGGACAAGCCTGGCGCGTAGGCCGCTGGCACTCGCACGCTGCCGGCCGGCCTGGCTGACGCCCGACTTCATCGGGGCCACGCAGGCGAGGCGCCCGAAGCGGCGTCGGCCCGCGATGTCCCGTGAGGCGCGCGTCAGAAACGCACGACCAGGCCCGCCGACAGGTAGTGGACCATCGCGAAGGTGTACACCTCGTCGTTGTCCGCGCCGCCCTCGAGGAAGCGGTAGCCGGCCTTGACCGACCACCGCGGGCCGCCGTGGATCAGGACGCCGGCGAAGATGTCCTCGGCGCGTCCTTGTGGGGCGGCCAGCGCGTCGCCCTCGAGCAGGAAGGTCGCGCGGTCGCCGAGCCGGCGCTCGAGCCTGAAGTTGACGAGGGGCACCGCACCGACGTTGGTCTTCTCGGCCGTGGTGCCGCCGGCGGTCAGGCGGGTGATGGCGTCACGCACCTTGATCGTCACGCCGAAGCCGAAGCGCCAGTTCTCAGTCTGCACCGGCTCGTAACGGTACGTCAGGCGGTACGAGTTGAACACGTACAGGCCGTCGGTCGCGACGCCCGGGGCAAAGGTCGCCCCGGCGAACGACACCGGCTCGTCGAACGTGCCCGACGCGTTGATCTCGAGAGGCGCGACGAGGGCCGACAGCACGTGTCTCGGCGCCAGCCGCACGTCGGCGCGGACGCGCCAGAAATAGGTCGTGTCAGCCGACAGATCGTCCGTCAGGGAGAACTTCGTGCCCGAATCCCCTGGAATGCGCACGTCGTTGTAGCCCGAGATCGCCGCGCCGTTCTCGAAGTCGAACCGCCAGCGCTCCTGCGCGTCGGCAGCGTCCGCGAGCGAAGTCGTCAGCAGAACCGGAACAAGAAGGACCAGCCGTCTGAATCTCATGAGATCACCTGTTGCCAGTACGACGCGCCGGCTCGTCGCCCCGTTCCCGGACGTACTCGCTCTGCCCGCTCGAGACGGCACCTTCTCGGTCGTCGGAGGCTGATTCGACAGGAAGGGGCTCTCCCCCTGAGACACCGTCAGCGCTGGGGTGTTGACGAGGCCGAGCTTCGGATCCGGCCTGGCTGCTGTAGGATGCGCGCATGCGGGATGCGCGCCGCGACATTGGAGGGGCGCCGGGATTCGTGGCCGGGTGCGGCCTGATCGCCCTCCTGCTCGCCGCCGCGCTGTTCGCGTCGTGGCCGCGACTGGCGGCGACCGGCTTCCTCCGGTCGTGCCCGCAGCCGCTCTGCGACTTCCACCTCTACTACTACCCGATGGGAGAGGCCGTCTTCACAACGGCGCTGCCCGTCACGGGTTTCCTCTACTCACCCTTCGTCGCGATTCTGCTTGCCGCCTTCCCGCCAGTGGGTGCGCGCGCGGCGAGCGCTCTATGGGTGGCGTTCCACCTGGCGTCCCTCGCCCTCTACCTCGGGCTGTTCCGGAGCCTGGTCCCCGCCAGGCCACTTCTCCACTTCGCATTCACGGCCGTCGCGCTCTCCTCGTTCCCGCTGCTCTTCAACCTGTGGGCGGGTCAATTCAGCGTCTTCATCGTCGTTTTGCTGCTGGGTGCGCTGTCGCTGTACGAGCGCGGTCACCGCACCACCCCATCGGGGCTGATAGGACTCGCAACCAGCGTCAAGTTCTTCCCCGCGCTGTTCGTCGCGCCGTTCGCCGCCCGCCGTGACGGGCGACTTGTCGCGCTTGCTCTCGCTGGCTGCGCCGCGTGTCTCGTTCTGGTTCCGGCCGTGCTGCTGGGTCCGGGCGAGACGGCCGGGTTCTATCGCGCGCTCGCCGCCGCGTTCCGCGATGCCGGGTGGGTCGCGGCCAACCCCCACTCGCAGTTCCTCCCGCACGTGGTGATCCGGCTGTTCGCGGGAATCGGGCTGGATGTCGCCGCGGCCCTGCCGGCGCTGTCCGTCGTGTCGTACGGCGTGGCGGCAGCCAATCTGGTCCTGGTCGTCCTCGTCCAGCGCGCCAGGCTGCCCGAGGCCAATCTGTGGAGCTTCCAGATCGTCTTCCTGACCATCCCCTTCGTGCTCAAGACGTCGTGGCCGCACGACTTCGTCTTCCTCCCCTTCACGCAGATCCTGCTCGCCGGACGCCTTAACGAGAACGGGCGGTTCGCGGCACTTGGCATCCTCGTCGCGCCATCCATCGTGCTGTCGAACATCGCCTTTTTCGCCCTGCTCGGCCACTTCACGGCCTACGGGTCGCTGGGATGTCTCTTCTGGGCCAATCTGCTGTTGCTCATCGCCGTCTACCGTGAGCTGCTGCCGTCCGCGCGTCGACCCGCCAGCCCGTGAGGGCACGGACACCCCGGCAACCGTCTCTCTGCTGCCCGCCCATCCCCTGAGCCCCTGCTCCCTGGCCCCGTGGTCCCCGTTGTTCCCTGTCGCCTGCCTGCCCTGAGCGAGGCCGAAGGGTCGCCTGGTCCCTGATCCCTGTTTTCCGCCATAATGGGCGGACTTTTCCCGGCCGCGGCGGACCCCAGCGGCTGCCGGTCCCGCAAAGGAGTGCCCATGCGTCGTCCAATCCCCTGGCGGATCGTCATCTTCGTGTTCGCCGTCATCGCGCTCGCGCACATCGTCGTCTCGGCCCAGGCGCCAGCGGCATCGAAGCGCCCGCTCACGTACGACGTCGTCGACTCCTGGAAGTCCATCCAGGGCACCCGGCTCTCGAACGACGGCCAGTGGCTCGCCTACGCACTGACGTCCCAGGGAGAAGACGGCGAACTGGTCGTGCGGAACCTGGCGAGCGGTCAGGAGTTCAAGCACCCGCGCGGCACGGGCCCGACCTTCACCGAGGATGGGAAGTTCGTCGTGTTCGCGATCGCGCAGTCGAAGGCAGACGAGGAGAAGGAACGCGAGAGCCAGGCGGCGCGTGGACAGACCGGCGGCGAGGAGCAGGGCCGCGGGACGACCGGGCGAGGAAGCCAGACGCCTCGGGAGCCGCGCACCGCCCTCGGGATCATGACCCTGCCGGCCGGTACCGTCACCACCGTCGAGAAGGTCGGCAGCTTCCTCGTGCCCGAGAAGTCCCCGACGTGGCTCGCCTACTACAAGGGCACCGGCGGGGCAGGTGGCGGGAGCGGCGGGCGAGGCGGCCGCGGTGGACGCGGCGCCACACCACCCGCCGCAGCGGGAGCCGGCACGGCGCGCGGATCGAGCCAGGCGCGCGACGGCGAGAAGCGCAAGGACCCCGGCTCCGATCTCATCCTGCGCAACCTCGGCACGAGCGAGGAGGTCACGATTCCCGAGGTGACCGAGTACGTGTTCGACAAGGGCGGCACGTGGCTCGCCTACGCCACCTCGTCGAAGGAGCCGGCGAAGGACGGCCTCTTCGTCCGCAAGCTGGGTGATGGCACCACCACCCCGCTGATGACCGGCCGGGGCCACTACAAGAGCATCGCGTTCGACGAGGCAGGCTCGCAGATCGCGTTCCTGAGCGACCAGGCGGAGTACGACAAACCCGTGTCGCCGTACCGCCTCTACTACTGGAAGGCCGGCATGACGCAGGCGGTCAAGCCCACGGTGAAGCCGGCCGCGACGACGAAGCCCGCGGCACCCGCCAAGCCCGCGGCACCCGCCAAGCCCGCGGCAGCCGACACGCCGGCCGCCGGGGAGAAGCCCGCCGCCGAGGCCGCGGCAGCCGCGCCTTCCCCCGATCGACTCGCCATTGAGCTGGTCGCTGCCGACACGCCCGGCATGCCCGCCGGCAGGGTCGTCGCCGACGGCGTCCGCCCGGACTTCTCCCGTGACGGCGCGCGCCTGTTCCTGTCGACCGGCAAACCGCCGGATCCGCCGGCCGACCCGGACGCGAAGACGCCGCCCACGGTCAACGTGGACCTGTGGTCATACAAGGACCCGATCATCCAGCCGATGCAGAAGGTGCGAGCCGAGCAGGAACGCACGCGCAGCTACCGCGCGGTCGTGCACCTGGCCGACCGGAAGTTCGTCCAGTTGGCGACCCCGGACTTGCCCACGGTCAACCCCGGCGAGGATGCGGCCCGGGCGCTCGGCAACTCGGATCTGCCCTACCGCATGGAGATCTCCTGGGATCAGACGTACAACGACACGTATCTCGTCGACCTGAAGACCGGCCAGGCGCAGAAAATCCTGGAGCGCTGGGGCGGCGGCGGCACCGCAATGTCGCCGGGCGGCAGGTACGTCCTCTACTTCGACGAGCGCACTGGTCACTGGTTCACGTACCGCGTCAGCGACGGCACGCGCGTCAACCTCACCGAGAAGCTGCCGGTTCGCTTCCAGCAGGAGAACGACACACCGGATCTGCCGGGACCGTACGGCTCGGGCGGGTGGACCGCGAACGACCAGTCGGTCCTCCTGTATGACGAGTTCGACATCTGGGAGGTGAAGCCCGACGGCAGCGGCGCGCGCCAGATCACGAACGGCGCGGGCCGGGCGCAGCGCCTGATCCTCCGCTACCGCTCGCTCGATCCCGAGGAGCGCGTCGTGCCGACCGACAAGCCGATGCTGCTGTCGGCGACCGACGATGTCACGCGGGCCACCGGGTTCTATCGGACGGCGTTCTCGGCCACCGCGGCGCCCGAGAAGATCGTCATGCTCGACAAGGCCTTCGGCGCGGTGACCAAGGCGTCCAAGGCCGACACGGTGGTCTTCACGCTGTCGCGCTTCGAGGAGTTCCCGGATCTCTGGGTCAGCGACACCTCCTTCCGCGACATGAAGAAGATCTCGACTGCGAATCCCCAGCAGGCGGATTTCGTGTGGGGCACGTCCGAGATCATCACCTACATCAACGCGGACGGGCGCCCGCTCCGGGCCATCCTGACCAAGCCCGAGGGATTCGACCCGGCGAAGAAGTACCCGCTGATGGTCTACATCTACGAGGAGCTGACGCAGGGATTGCACTCGTACTCGGCGCCGAACGTGGGCACGAGCATCAACGTCACGCGCTACGTGAGCAACGGGTACGTCCTGCTCCGCCCCGACATCGTGTACTACACGGGGTATCCCGGTGAGAGCGCGGAGAAGTGCGTCATCCCGGCCGTCAACACGGTCGTCGCGATGGGCTTCATCGATCCGAAGCGCATCGGCATCCAGGGCCACTCGTGGGGCGGCTATCAGATCACGCACCTCATCACGCGCACGGACCTGTTCGCCGCGGTTCAGGCCGGGGCCTCGGTCTCGAACATGATCAGCGCCTACGGCGGCATCCGCTGGGGCACGGGCATGGTGCGGCAGTTCCAGTACGAGAAGACGCAGAGCCGCATCGGCGCCCCGCCCTGGGACGCGCCGCTCGAGTTCATCGAGAACTCCCCCATCTTCTGGGTGAAGAAGATCAAGACGCCGTACCTCACCATCCACAACGACGAAGACGATGCGGTGCCGTGGTACCAGGGGATCGAGTTCAACATGGCCCTGCGGCGCCTGGGCAAGGAGGGCTACATGTTCGTCTACAACGGCGAGCGTCACGGCCTCCGCGACCGCGGCAACATGAAGCACTGGACCGTGCACATGGACGAGTTCTTCGACCACTACCTGCTGGGCAAGCCGCGGCCGGCGTGGATGGACGAGGGCGTGCCGTTCGTCGGACGCGGCAGGCGCGACGTCACGCCGATGTTCAAGAAGCAGTAGGAATAGTCGTCGGCTCTCAGCTGTCAGTGGTCAGTTGACCTGCGGACCTGTCCGGGCGGTGAGACTGTGATGACGCGCCCCACATCGCAGTCTCACCGCCCGACCATCGACTGACGTGCGGCGCGTTATTCACGGAGCGCGGAGATTCGTGAATAATGCGGGCCAGCGGCCGGCTGACGGGAGGACCGGCTTCATCGGCCGGCCCTGCTGGTCGGCCGGATAGACCGCGCCGTGCCGCTCCAGGCTCGTCACAAGCCCCTGCATCATCTCGTGAAGCCGACCCGGCTGCGCGGAGGCGACATCCGTCGACTCGAAGGGATCCCGGGCCAGGTCGAAGAGCTGATAGCGTGCCCCGCCCGATCGAGATGCGCGTCGGCGAGCAGACGCTCATCGCCTCGAAGTGGCCGAACCGGATGCCAGCCGCGGCCAGCCGCTCCATGCTCGGCGTCCGGTAGTAGTCGTTCAGCGGGTAGCGCCGTGGCGTCCCGTCCTGCCCCGTCAGGAACGGCACCGACGTGTCCATCACGCCCATGTCGTCGACCAGGAAGACGACGGTGTTCGGCGGCGCGGCCAAGAGCGGGTTGGGCGACGCCAGCAGTCCGGCGACGACTACCGAAACGACCAGCCTGGCATGCACGATGGGGCCTCCCTCGGCGGGTGGTCGCGCAACCCAGCGACCGCCGCACGGCACTGAGAGTAAAGGACACCCGTGCGGCGTTCAAGCCCCCGTATCGCGCCATTGATAATGTTACCGGGGGGATCATCGTCGCGCCATAAAT
>CAYZYG010000101.1:0-18767 GCA_964481395.1 uncultured Vicinamibacterales bacterium | reverse complement strand
CCGGGGCCGGCGCCCAACTCGGGAGACGGAGTTTCCGACGGGAGCGGCTTCTAGGCCGTAACTAGGCCGTAACTGGTGCCCGCGGTCGGGACGCGATCAACACGATGCCGGTCCCGACCGGCGGGGCCACCCCGCACCCTCCCGCCAGAGTTGCGTGTCGCGCCGCGTCATGGCCGCGCCTGCCGAGCGCTTGGGATGTGATGTCCGCGCCTTGGTCATGAATGGGATTCTCAACGGCCCATCTCACCGCGGCACGACTATGACACCCACCAAACAGGCCTAAAAGGCGCTCGCTACTGCGAATCGAACCACTACGAGGCGGCGAGAGGGTGGCGCCAGCGCAGACTCGGGAAGCGCGTGAAGTCGCTGTCGGTCGTGACGAGTTCACACCCGTGCTCGATGGCCAGGGCGGCGAGGTACGCATCCGTCACCAGGGGGCCCCTGATGTCCTGACAGAGCGCCGTGAAGATTTCCCAGTGCCGACGGCTCGGCGTGATGAGCGACGCGCGAGGCCAATCCACCAGGCGCTGGCAGAAGGCCAGGGCCGTGTCCATCGGCGTGGCCGGATCGAAGATGCGCGGATTCGTGACGATGCGCAGGAAGCCCGAGAGGACGACATCCGAGAGGGCGAACGGTTCATCCGAGGTCGTCAACGCCTGCAGCCACGCCGCGTAGCGCTCATGTTCGGGCGCATCCTCGCGGTGGGCGTAGATCAGGACGTTCACATCGGGCAGCCGCATCAGCTACCTGCCGGCTGAGAAGCGCTCGAGGTCGTCGGCTTCGAGCAATACGGACGTCTTGTCGATGTTCTGCCGCGCAAAGCGACCGCCCTTCCCGAACGTGACCAGTTCGAACGCCTGCGGTGCCGTTGACGTGCGTGGCGAACGCACGAAGAGCCGCACGGCCTGTTCGACGAGTCTGCTCACGGACGTCCCTTGCTCGGCCGCGCGGCGCTTCAGCTGTGAGATCAAACGCTCGTCCAGGGTTATCGTAGTGCGCATGATGCCTCATCATACTATAGGCGCATCACTGCATCATGCCGGGCCAGCAGCGACTCTGGCCACCGACGACGGCAGGGCCTCTCCAGGATCCTCGGACGCTGCACGTTGCGCCGGACAACGGCTCGCCTGGGCTCAGGCTGCCGTGTGTTTGCGCAACCGGCGGATACCGAATCCCGCGATCGTCACACCCCACACCAGCGCGAAGGTGCCGATCAACCAGAGCACGGTGAGAGCGCCTGCCGCCGGGCGCCACATGAGCAGAATGCCGAACGCGACGCCCGCGATGCCGCTGAGGGCCAGCCACCACTCACCGGAGATGTCGTGTCGCAGTCTCACCGCCACGATGACCTGCAACACGCCCACGCCGATCGCCCATGCGGCGATGTAGATCACGAGTGCCACTGCCGTCAGCGCGGGGTTCAACAGTGCTAGAACCCCGACACCGATGCCGAGCAGCCCCTGCAGCGGCAGGACCCACCAGTCCCGCGTCACCCTGCGGCCGGCAATGGCTGCCGTGACGGCCAGAATGCCGTCGGCCAGGGCGAGAGCACCGAACACGAACACCAGAGCCGCGGCGGTCGGGAGCGGCCACGCGAAGGCGCAGGCGCCCAACAGAATGGCCATGACGCCGCGTACCACGAGGATCCACCAGTACCGTGACAAGATCGTAAACACCGTGCCTCCAAACTGCCTGCAGTTGGGCCGATCCGTCTCGGCGTGTTCGATTCCGCGCTGCGCGAAGCGATCGTGAATGCCGCCAATTTTGGGTCATCGACGCCGCCGGCCGCAGCCATCCTGTGGCGCCTGTTTCAGCGCCCGGTCGATTCGAGCCTGGCCTTCGTGGCCACGAGGGCGGCGCGCGCCCCGTCCACGACCTCGCCCCGCACCCGCGCCCGAATTACGCGACCGGTGAAGCCACTCAAGCCGTCGGACCGGCTGCGGTTGATCGTGATGAACCAGAACCCGGGGCCACGGGCTGGGTCGGGCAGCAGGACGCGGACTTCGAGGGCGGTCCAGAAGTAGTGGCTCGCATACAGCATCTTCGATACGACGACCGCCTGATTGCGGCGTTCCTGGACGACGAGGTGATTGATGCGGACAGTCGGCCTGAGACCAAACTGAACCTCCTGCCAGTACAGGAAATCTGTCGAGTCGGCCAGCGTCGCCGTCGGGTACTCGAGCAGGTACTCCTTCAGGTCGGGCAGCTCTGTGGCGAGACGCGGCAAGCGATCGATCATCGAGCGGAACTCGCTTGCGACGAATGTCGGGCGGTCGTGATCGCGATACACCGCCAACCTGGCGTTTCCCCCCTCGCGATACCCGTTGACATACTGAAGAGCCAGACGCCGGAACATCGCCGTCACGTCGAGTCTGGCCGTCGGCTTGCGCCAGTCGACCGCTCCGCGGAGCATTTCCACCCCGTCCGCGTCCAACTTGATGACGCAGTCTCCGATTCTGCAGTCCTTCAGATCGTTAAAGTCCCGGTCCGAGAGACTCAATCTGGCGAAATCGTCTGCGGCCGGCGGGTCGCTGATGCGCTTCGTCACGAGAAACGCCTTGCCCCGCTCGAACTGCTCGATGTTCTTCACCAGCTCGACGTACAGGCGTGAGGGGGCATTCACCCACACAGCGCCGAACACCGCGACTTCACTGGCAGGATCCGCATCGAGCAGCCCGATCACTGGCTTGCCTGCCAGCAGCGCGCCACGATCCGTCTCGCTGCCGCGGGCTTCATGCATCAGGAACGAATTGAGCACGGCCGGGAGTGGGGGTTGGCCGCTGCCCGCCGTCGACCGTCCCGGTGGCGGATCAAGCGACATGACCAGGAGCGCGACGGCAATTGCTGGTCTTGCGGTGAGCATTACAGGGTGTCCTCCCGCGCAACACGGGCGCGCGAATTCGGCTGCGCCCCGTCGATGGGACGCCGATCCATGTGGCCGGGAGCCGCGAGGCGCGGCCTCCCCTCACGTATCCCCCCAGGCAATGCCAACCCGACACGACGACGAGACATGTCGATGTCGCGGTCGAGGTTCGCGAGCATCAGGGCAGCCGCATCTGCGTACGGCACCATCATTTGCGGAATCACCGATGCGAACAACGGCAGCACCGACGAGTCCGGCAGATCCCGCGCGGCAGCAGGAATATCGACCGGCAGGACGTCGAGCGAAACGCGCAGCCGGTCCAACCCAAGCGGTGACGCATCCGTCATCGGCCCAGGGCAGAGGAGTCGCCAGTCCACACGAGAGCGGTTCAATCGCTCGAAGTTGACCTGGTGTGGCCAGTAGGTCGACTTCACCTCCGGCAGATCGACGCCGCGGCGCCCGGACGAGTCGATGTCGAGGAGCGCCGCGCCCGCGAGCAGCCAGCAGACCGGCTGCTCGGGTGCAGGAAGGCGATCGACGCCCGTGACGAGCCGGTCGATTAGTCCGACAAACGTCTCGCCGTCGGCAACATGTCCGGCGCAACTAATCAGCGCGTCCTGGCCCCTGACGAGATCGAGGGGCACGGCGGCACTGAGGTCGCCCGTGTGAACGGAGACCCGTTCGTGGATGTCGGGCGGCAGCTTGGACGGCGAGCGGACGAACACCGTGACCGCGTGGCCGGCAGCAACCGCCTGGCCCAGCACATGGCGACCGAGGGATCCGGTCGCACCGAGAATCAAGAGTCGGGACATGCCCCAGACCAAGGCAAGAACCCGGCCAAGCCCAGGCTGCTCCGTTCGAGGCCGATGACGGAACCAGTCAGCACGTGCGCCGTACGCTGATGACGGCCACATGCGTGCGTGCCTTGACCCTGTCACCTCGCGCCGACGCCCCCTTTCGCGATCGCGAGGATCGGCGACGAAATGAAGGCAGGCGACTCACATGTGGCACCGAACCTGACCCTCCCGGCCGAACTCGTGCTACGGGAGAGTTGGCAAGCAACTTGCCTTTCCACAAATGCTGATGATCCGCATCGCGCACGTGTCCGACCCGCACGTCCTGACCCGCACGGCGGCGCACTGGCGCAGCATGCTGTTCAACAAGCGTCTGACGGGCTACGCGAACCTGGTCCTTCGGCGGGGACGGATGCACCGGCGCGACTACCTGCTGTCGGTGCTGGCGGCGGCCGCCAACCAGGCAGACCATCTCGTCATAACGGGTGACATCACGAATCTCGCGCTGGAGCACGAGTACGAGGAGGCCCGCGCGCTGCTCGCCGAAGTGGCGAAGCGGACGGAAGTCACCGTCGTGCCCGGCAACCATGACATCTATCTGCCGTCCGTTCACAGGGATCAGCGCTTCTGGCACCACTTCCGCGCGTTCATGGGCAGCGACCTTTCGGAGCTTGCCCGCGATCTCCCGGCCGGTCCGTTTCCGCTGGTGAAACGGCGAGGTGCGATCGCCCTCATCGGCGTCTCGAGCGCGATTCCTCGCCCGCCGTTCGTGGCGGCCGGCTACATCGGGCGTCCGCAGATCCAGGCGTTGGCACAGGTGCTGGCGCATCCCGGCGTCCGCCGGCGGACGCCGGTCGTCTTGATCCACCATCCCCCGGTCGACGCGCGACCACGAATCGCGCAACTGCGCGACGGTCTGGTGGACGCGGCTGCGCTGCGCACGGTGCTCGCGGAACTGCCCCACGGACTTGTGCTCTTCGGCCACGTTCACGTTCGCCGGCGATGGACGCTCCGCACGGCATCAGGCTCGCTCGATGTCATCGCGGCAAGCGGAGCAGCGCTCGATCATCAAGACGCCTCGGTCCGGGCGGGATTCAACCTGTACACGATCGATGACGACGGGAACCTCGCGTCCGCCGAGGCTTGGGTCATCGATCCAGTCCGCGCCGGATTCCAGAGGCATGCCATCGGGTACGCGGTTGTCTGCGAGGAAGGGTCATGATCTACCAGCGTATCCTCGTCCTGACGAAGGTCGGGCACGATGCGCGTTCGACGTTCGCCGCGCTTCGGTCCCACGTGCCGTCAGCAGAGCACGTGACGGTCCTGGCGCAGCAGCCCGCCCGCCAGCTCGCCTGGATGACGCCGCTTGCGCCTCCGGATCACGGTGAGGCGACACGAGACGCGCTCGACACGTTGCGCAGCGGTGCGCAGAGTGCTGCGCCGGCGGTCGACATTCGGCTTGTGGCGACGCCGACGGTAGACGCACTCGCCGATCTGATCGCGTCCACCGGCGCGGACCTGGTGGCGGTGGACTCGCATGCCCACGACAGCATTCCGCTTGTCGCCGAAACCAGGAAGCGGACCAGCATCGCCGTTCTCTACGTGCCCGAGGATGCCGCGCCGACCCGCCCCGCCAGCCGGCTGCTCTGCGTCGGCCTCAGCACGAGGGAGCGGTGGGCCGTTGCCGCGTTCCTCAGCGCGCACGCCGGCGCAGAGGATCGGGCGATCATTCTGTCGGGAACGCCCCTCGCTGCACGGGAGCTGCAGGAGATCTGCGGAGCGACCGGGTCGACTCCTCAGGTAGAAGTGGTTCCGGCCACCGCCGCCACGGTGCGTCGACTCCTGGCGGACGACGCCGGCCCGGGGGCCCACCTGGTCGTGCATCCTCGGTTTCCACCAGCGTTCCTGCTTCCCAGGCGCCGCGGCCATCCGGTGCTCGTCCTTCCCTCGCTCCGCGGAATCCGTTCGGGTGGTGACGTCGCGAGGGCCATGGACGTGCCGGATCTGATTGACGACGGCTTGTCCATCCGCGTTCGGAGCGAGTACGCGGCCGGAGTCGGTCGCTGCACACCGATCGCAGATCAGGAACTCGCGTTCGTCCGCCAGGGTTCGGTGGTCGCCCGTGCGTTGAGCCGGGACGGCGAGTGCGAATTGGCGTCCGGGCTGGGCGATTCGCTCGGGATCTTCCGACCCGCGGCGGCGGGCCGCACCGAGCCGCTCACATCGATTGAAACGCAGGTGCGGGTCCTCCGTCCTGATGCTCGGCCCCGCCTGCTCGTCGACGCGGAACTCAGACCGGACCAACTGCGGATGGTTCGTGACGTGACCTGGGCCGAGCCGGTCGGCGTCCGGGTTCGTGCCACACTCAATTGCCGATCGCTGCGCGCCAGGTGGCGTGCAGCCGGCCTCCCGCCGACCGTGATCGACGCGGCGACCGTTCTCGCGGAAGGAGACGCTCACGACGTGTCACCGCTGGTCGATGCCGTCCGGCTCGCTCGCACCGCGGCGCGGCTGCGCGCGCATGGATTCACGATCGCGGCGATCGTGTATCGGGGCCCCCATCAACCATCGACCATCGGTTTCCCCGCGGTACAGCCGCACGACCTGCCGGGCATGCTGCCGGTGGCGTCGGACGGGCCTGCGAGCGGTCCGCCGGCCACGACCTCGCGTCTGGACGTGACAACTGGCAGTGCAACCATCGCCGGCAATCGCATCGACGTGGAACTGGACAATCAGACTGCGCGCACCTGGCTGCTCGAGACCATCAGGGGCAGTCAGCGCCGCGTGCACCTCCAGGTGTACATGGCGGCCGATGATGACGTCGGCCAGTCTGTGGAAGCGGCGCTGGCTTCGGCCGCCGCACGCGGTGTGACCGTGCGCGTGCTCGTGGACTCTCTGCACGGGCTGCATGGATCGTTCGGCCTGCGCAACCCGATACTCGGCCGCCTGTCATCGCGCGCGGGCGTCGAACTCCGTCTTGGCAAGCCCATCACCCGCGACTCGTCGCTCGAAGATCTCAAACAGCGCGACCACCGCAAGCTGGTCGTCGTCGACGGTCGCGTCGCGCTGCTCGGTGGACGGAACCTGTCCCACGAGTACTACCGTGGATTCGACGAGGTCCCGCTCAATCCCCGCATGACGTGGCGAAAGGTGCCGTGGCTGGACGCCGGGGCACGCGTCGAAGGTCCGGCCGTTGCCGTCCTCGAACAGTCGTTCCTGCAGGCCTGGCAGGATGCCGGAGGCGCGGCGTTCGACATTCCCCCGTGTGGTCCCGCCGGGACGGCTGCGGCCCGGGTCATTGTTCACCACGGCCTGCGCGACGCGCGCACTGTCGAGGCGTACGTGGCCCTGATCGACAGCGCGCGCTCCCACGTGTACGTCGTCAACGGATTCCCCCTCCTGCTCGAGATCCAGCACGCGCTGCTCAGAGCCCTGACACGCGGCGTCCGTGTCCGAGCGCTGGTGGGCAACCTCACGCCGCGTCACGCCAGCGGACCCTTCGCAGGGACGTGGGGGACCGTGCGGACGGCCTGGACGTCGTTCGTGCACTCGCGGATGGACCCGCTCCTGGCCGCAGGCGGCGAGTGCTACGAATTCGTGGTCCCCAGTCGCCCTGGATGGGACTCCTCGGTGGGAGACCTTCGACCGCACGTTCACGCGAAGACCATGAGCGTGGACGGCCGGGTGTGCGCGGTCGGCAGCGCCAACCTCGACGTCACCGCAGGGTACTGGGAGACCGAACTCCTCCTCGTGGTCGAGGACCAGGAGATCACGGCAGGCGTCGAAGCGCGATTCGACCGACTGTTCGCGACGTCGCGGCGCATCGACCAGGACCCGGACTGGCGGCATCGGGCCGACCTTCGTCGGTGGATGCACTACTGGCCCGGTGTCCTTTCGGGCTGACGGGCGTCCTGGCACGGACGCGACGACTCCAGAACACCAGACGTCATTTCGTCGCCGGAGCGCCAGTGGGGCGCCGGTGCCTGACTGAGAACCTCATGCGTGGTCAGGAGATACGTCCGGGATCGCATCTTCGTGTGCCGGGTATCGATCTTGCTGTGGACGGTGTTGACGGGCGTGAGGGCGACGATTCGACGCGGCGTCGCCGTCGATTCTCACGTTTCGCACACGAGGGCGCGGCAATGATGCGGGTGATAACGGAGAGGTCCGGCGACGGCTACAGGCTCGAACTGCACGGCATGCTCCGTGGAGATTGGGTGCGGCTGCTCGAACAGCACTGGCGCACGATTCTCGTCGCCGAGCCACGCACCGACGTCGTGGTCATCCTCACGAACGTGGACTTCATCGATCCAGCCGGCGCGAGACTGCTCCGGCGCATGGCCGATGCCGGCGTGGAGCTTGTGGTGTCGGGCTGCATGAACCGGCACCTTGTCGAACAACTGCAGCCGAACGACCGGACCTCGAAAGAGGGAACCAGCTGCTGAGCGGCGTCGCGCCCTCAGCGAGGAGTACTGCCATGAATACAGCCACGTGGATTGCAGTGACGCTGCTCGCGCCGTTCTGGTGGGGCACGTACCTGCTCTCCCTGGCCTTGCTGGGAGACATGTCGCCGCGGTGGCGACTGCAGGTGTCCCGGCTCTTCGATCGACTGGAAAGCCTGGACGAGCCGACGGAAGCGGCGGTGCCATGGACCCGGCGTTGATGCGCGACCGCCCAAGCCGAGTGGACCGGCAGGCCCGCCGCTTGCGCGAGATCGCCGGCGTTGCGGTCCGCTACGGCCTGGCCGACCAGCTCCGCAGGATGCCGGGAAAGCGACTGCAGCAGTGGCTGCGTGGGACGGCCGACCAGGACCTCGTCGATCTCACGGTGTCCGCGCGGATCCGATTCGCCCTGAGCGAGCTCGGAACCACATTCATCAAGTTCGGACAGATGCTGAGCACGCGGGCCGATCTGATCGGGAAGGACCTCGCCCGTGAACTGATGCAATTGCAGGCCGGCACGCCTCCGGATCCGCCGGGCTTGGCCGAGACGACGATTCGCAAGGAACTCGGACGCACACCTGACACCATCTTTGCTTCCTTCGACCCGGTGCCGTTTGCGTCGGCGTCGATCGCCCAGGTACATCACGCACGCCTTCACTCCGGGGAGCATGTCGTCGTCAAGATCCAGAAGGACGGCATCGAGGAGCGGGTCGAAACAGACCTGGACATCCTCGCCACCCTCGCGCAACTGGCCGAACGGCATGTCGCCGAGCTGAGACCGTATCACCCCATCGAGGTAGTCGCGCAGTTCACGAAGATGATGAGGGGCGAGCTCGACTTCCGCCGCGAGATGCGCAACATCCTGGAGTTCCGCCACAACTTCGCTAGCGATCCGATGGTGCACTTCCCCGTGCCGCATCCAGACCTCTGCACGCGGCGCGTGCTCACAATGGAGCGGCTCGATGGGGTGCTGCTGTCACAGATCGAAGTTTTCCCCGGACCCAGCTCCGACATCGACGAGTTCGCCCGACGCGGCGCGAACATGTATCTCGAGATGATCTTCCGTGATGCGTTCTGCCACGCGGATCCGCATCCCGGGAACCTGATGCTCCTGCCTGACGGGATCGTTGGCGTGCTCGACTGCGGCATGGTTCAACGGCTCGATGACGACCTGCGCGACGGAATCGAGGACCTGCTGCTGGCGGTCGGGCGTGGCGACGCGCGCGCGGTGACAGACGCCGTTTGGGATCTCTGCACATCGCCGCCGCCGGTTGGCCGCCGGCGTCTTGAGTCGGACATCACGGACTTCCTTGCCGACTACTCGAACGAGATGCTCCGCCAGGGCGACATGGGCGAACTGCTCAGGAGCCTCAGCGACGTGATTCACCGCAATCACGTGTTCCTGCCGCCAGGCGCGTCGCTGCTGTTGCGGCTGCTCGTGGAACTCGAAGGAACGGCCAGACTGCTCAATCCCTCGTTCCGGCTTGCCGAGCTCATTCAGCCGTACGCCGGACGGGCCGCCAGGCGCCGGTTCGCCCCCGCACGATTGTGGCAGGAGACGCAGCGGACGGCGCGCGAATGGGAGCGGCTGGCACGCGGGCTCCCGGGCGACATCACAGACGTCGTGCAGGGCCTTCGAGCGGGGACGCTCAGCGTGCACCTGGAGCACCGCCGCCTCGATCCGGTCGTCAACCGACTGGTGCTGGGCCTCCTCGCAGCGTCGCTTCTCCTTGGGTCGTCTCTCTTGTGGAGCCTGCACGCTGCGCCGCTCGTCTGGGGCGTCTCGCTGTTCGGCGGAATCGGCTACGTTCTCGCGTTCACCATGGGCATGAGGCTGCTACGCACGATCGCGCGGGCGGAACGGGAGCACGAGAATGGATAACCCCGCCGGGCAACCCCCGATTGAGAAGAGGGCGGAGGCGAGGGCCCGCGTCCTCATCGTTGTGGCTGCGTTAGCCGCCTACCTGTGGGGAGTGCTCGCCCTGATAGTGGACGGCCTCCGATCCTGGGGGACCGTCCTGGGAATCACGGTCCGTCGAATGCTTGGGTTTGGGTAACAGCCCGACAACGAGGCGGGTGGCCCGGGGCGGGACCGGTTTCCGCGAGTGCCTGCGATGAACACCGTTTCTCATACATTGATCGTGCTGAGCCGGGCTCCCGGCCCAGTCCCGCGGGGCGCCCCATGATCAGATTCGCGCGCCTCCGCGCCCGTCTGCTCGCACTGGTTCTCGCGGCGATGCTTCCCGGTCTGGTTCTGGCTCTTCTCGAGCGTGTGGAAGACCGACGCCAAGAGACGGCCCGCGTATACGCGAGCGCCCGCGAGTTCACGAATCTGATCGCGCTGCAGGAGCGCCAGCTGCTGGAAACCGGACACGAGGTGCTGGTGGCGATCGCACACGCGCCCGTTGTGGCCTCCCGGGATCATGCGGCATGCAGCTCGTGGCTCGAGCACCTGCTGAGCCGGTACGAGCGGCTGGCCAATCTCGGGGTGGCCGATATCGACGGCAACGTCATCTGCAGCGCCGTGGCGATGCCCCGCCGCGTGAACATCGCCGACCGTGAGTACTTCCGCCTTGCGCTGGCACGCCGGGGCTTCGCGACTGGCGTCGCACAGACCGACCGTATCGCGGGCCGATCCACCCTCAATCTGGCCTATCCCATCGAGACAGACGGAGATCGTGTCCGAGGAGTGGTCTGGGCGGCAGTGGATCTCGAACGTCTCAACCAGCTGGAGCGTGAGGTGATGACCGGGCTGCCGGCTGGGGTGACATTGACCAAGATCGACTCTACTGGCCGGGTCCTGGTGCGGCAGCCGGATCCGGGGCGGACCATCGGTCAGGTTGCGTTCGATGCTCCACTTCTGAAACGCGTCCTCACGGCGACGGGTGAAGCATTCCTGGCGCGGGGTTCAGCTGGTGAGCCCCAACTCTTCGCCGTCAGCCGGGTGACAGGGACGACAACAGCCGAGCCCATCACCGTCGTGCTGTCGGTTCCGGAGGCGACGGCTTTCGCCGGGGGCACACGCGCGCTTCACCTCGCACTGGCGTGGCTGGCGCTGGCAGCCGGGTTCGCCTTGACGGTCACGTGGGTCGTCTCGGAGCGGCTCGTCATCGGTCCGACGAATCGTCTCGTGCACACCGCCGGGCGGTTGGCGGCCGGCGACCTTACGGCCCGCAGCGGCATCCGCCACGACGGTGGAGAGATCGGGGTTCTCGCTCGCGCCTTCGATGCCATGGCGGAGGCGCTCGAGCGGCGGGAGGCCGCCCGGGCGAGGGTTGAGGCGGCGCTCCGCACCAGCGAGCTGAGGCTCTCCAGCGCGCTCAAGATCGCCCGCCTTGGCCATTGGGAGTACGACGTCGCGGCCGACACCTTCACATTCAACGACGAGTTCTACGCGATGATGCGGACCGACGCCGAGACGGTCGGCGGCTACACGATGTCCTCGGCGGAGTACGCGCGGAAGTTCCTGCCTCAAGAGGAGGCCCACCGTGTCGGAGAAGAAGTGCGCGCCGCGATCGCCGCGACGGACCCTGGGTACACTCGAACGGTCGAGCACCACGTCATCTTCGGCGACGGTTCGCAGGGGTACGTAGCTGTCTGCTTCTCGATCGCGAAGGACGCTGAAGGCAGGACGATCAGGACCTTTGGAGCGAACCAGGACCTCACGCAGCGGAAGCGCCTCGAGGCCCAACTGACGCAGGCTCAAAAGATGGAAGCGGTAGGCCGGCTGGCTGCGGGCGTGGCGCACGACTTCAACAACCTTCTGACCATCATCCTCGGCTATTGTGACCTCGTATCCCATGAGGCGATCGAGCAGCCCGTTCGGGAGGGAATCGGCCTGATCAGAGACGCAAGCGTGCGGGCGGTCTCGCTCACCCGGCAGCTGCTCGCATTCAGTCGTCGTCAGGTGATCGATCCACGGGTGCTGGACCTCAACGCCGCCGTCGCCAGTGCCGCAAAGCTGATAGCGCGCCTGATCGGAGAGGACGTCAAACTGAGCGTGGTCCTGGCACCCGACCTCGGACGCGTCAGGGCCGACCCTGCGCAAATTGAGCAGACGATTCTGAATCTGGCCGTGAACGCCCGGGATGCCATGGCCAGCGGGGGCGCCTTGTCGATCGAGACCGCAAACGTGGACCTCGACGAGGCGTATGCGGCCGCCACCCCCGGGGTTGCCGCTGGTCCCTACGTGATGCTCGCGGTGAGCGACACAGGAACCGGCATGGACGCCGAGACGCAGGCCCGCATCTTCGAGCCGTTCTTCACGACGAAGGAGATGGGAAAGGGCACGGGACTCGGTCTGGCAACCGTGTATGGCGCGGTCAAGCAAAGCGGCGGCCATATCCGCGTCTGTAGCGACTTGGGTCAGGGGACGACGTTCAAGGTCTACCTGCCACGGGTGGATGCGCCTGCCGAAGCCCCCGAAACGGGCCCGCCCCCGACGACCGCTGCGGGCGGGACGGAGACTGTTCTTCTTGTCGAGGACGACGCCTCACTGCGAAGGCTCGCCCAGAGGTTCCTCGAGCAGGCCGGTTACGTCGTGCTGGAGGCCCCGAGCGCCTATGCGGCGCTCGAAGTAGCCCGCCTGCATTCCGGTGCGATTCAGCTCCTCGTGACGGACGTCATCCTGCCCGGCATGAACGGGGCCGCCCTGGCCACGCAGTTGCTGAGGCTGATCCCAGGAGTCAGGGTCCTGTACGTGTCGGGATACGCGGACGACGCGATTGCCTCCCACGGCGTGCTGGAGCCCGACGTCGACTTCCTGGCCAAACCGTATACACAGACGGATTTAGCGACCAGAGTCCGTGAGATTCTGGACCGAACGTAGCACTCGCGAGGTTGCGCCTTTGACCGCCGAAGCATGTCGAAGCGGCTCCGCCTCGCTCGATCACGGTGTTTCGTTGCCCCGCCTACGGCGTGGCGTGGACGTCCTGCAGGCCGATCGAAACTTTGACTCATTCGCGACGACTCTTGGCCTTCAAGACGTCCAGTGCGTCCTGCGGCTGACGCTGGCACGTACCGCACCTCCGTGGTAGCGTAACGGCCATGCACGGACAGCCCGAAGCGCCAATGCGGCCCTCCCGCGCGGCGGAGGGCCAACACGAACTGCTCGCCGGCCTGCTGGGCCTGCTGGCGGTGCACCGCGACATCGAGGCGATGCTGCCTGACCTCGCGACTTGCCTGCGCACGGTGGTGGACTTCGACGAGTTGGACCTGGTGCTGCCGCGCGGCGGAATCGCTGCCGTACTCTACAGACTGCCCGTTCAGTCAGCAGCCACGCGGCTACCGGCCGCCCTGGTGGAGGTCGTCACCCTCCCGCCGCTGGGGAACACGAAGCTTGGGGAGCTGTGGGCCGCCGAGCACGCGGTCGTCCTTGACGCGTTCGATGATACATCCGCGTACGCCCAAGCGCTCGGTGGCTTCCTTCAATCGGGCACGCGGTCCGCCTGTCTGCTCCCGCTGACGACCAGCGTACGTCCCGTCGGCGTGATGGTGCTCGCCTCATCCACCGTGGGCGTGTATGACAAGGCGGACCGTGCCTCTCTCGAGCGCATGGCGGGCTTCGTGGCGATCGCGATCGACGACGTCCACCGCTCAGAAGAGGCCCTCGCCCAGCACCGTCGGGTCGAAGCGGAGCGTGATCACTGGAGGACGCTGCTCGAGATCAACAACGGCGTCGTCACGAACCTCGACTTGAAGTCCCTGCGCGTGGCGATCGCGCCTGCTCTGCGTCGACTCGTGCCGCACGACAGCACGAGCCTAATGCTGTTGCGCGACGAGGGTGAACGGCTCGGTCCGCTCGCGTTCGACCCGGAGTTCCCGCCGTGGATGGAGGAGATGGCCTCCACTCTGACGCTCATTCCTGGCTACGGGCCTCTCGACGTGGCCCTCGGGCTCCGCAAGGCGGTCGACATCGACCCCGCCGCAAGCCCGGCGCTCGGGCCGTTCCTGGAGCGGGCGGGGGGCAGCCTGCCCAGCAGGCGCCTCTGTTTCGTTCCACTCGCGACCACGCGCCGCCGCCTGGGCGCGATCATGCTGGGCCGGCACCTGCCGGAGCCGTTTACCGAGGACGAGATGGACCGGGCGAGGCAGGCGGCGGAACAAGTCGCGATTGCCGTCGAGAACGCGCTGGCCTTCGGCGAGATCGAACGTTTGAAGGACCAGCTTGCGCAGCAGAACGTCTACCTGGCCGACGAGATTCAGGGCACGCTGAACTTCGGCGAAATCGTCGGCGAGAGCAAGGCGCTGCAGCGCGTCCTCGCGCAGGTCCGCAGCGTCGCACCGACGGACAGCACCGTCCTGCTCCTCGGCGAGACGGGAACCGGCAAGGAACTCATCGCGCGTGCGGTTCACGCGATGAGCGAGCGCAAGGCGAGGACGCTGGTGACCGTCAACTGTGCCACGTCACCGGCGGGTCTGCTCGAGAGCGAGTGGTTCGGCCACGAACGAGGCGCCTTCACCGGTGCACTCACCCAGAAGACCGGCCGATTCGAGCTCGCCGATCAGGGCACGCTGTTTCTCGACGAAATCGGTGACGTGCCGCTGGATCTCCAGTCGAAGCTCCTCAGAGCACTTCAGGAGCACGAGATCGAGCGCTTGGGGAGCACCCGGACGATCCACATCGACTTTCGCCTCATCGCCGCAACGAACCGCGACCTGCAGGAAATGGTCGCGAAGCGGGAGTACAGGTCGGATTTGTACTACCGGCTGAACGTCTTTCCCATCAAGATACCGCCGCTGCGCGAGCGGCGGGATGACATCCCTCCACTCGTCCGGTACTTCACGCAGCGCTACGCGAAGCGGCTGCGCCGGCCAATCGAATCCGTCGCGCGCGAGAGCATGGACGCGCTGTGCCGGTGGTACTGGCCGGGCAACGTCCGTGAACTGCAGAACGTCATCGAGCGCGCGGTCATCCTGTCGCAAGGCCCGACGCTGCGCGTGTCGCTCTCCGAGTTCGAAACCAACGCTGATCCACCGCCCGGTCAGGCGGTGCGCCTGGAGGACGCGGAGCGGCAGCACATCCTGCGAACGCTGGAAGACACCGGATGGGTCATCGGCGGACCTTCGGGTGCCGCCGCGCGGCTCGGCCTCAAACGGACGACGCTCTCTTCGACAATGCGCCGCCTCGGGATCTCCAGGCCGAAAGCCGGGCGCTGACGCCGCGCCGGCCGCCCCCCAAGAGAAGGTCCAAGCCGGCGCTCAGGGCTGCGGCGACTGATCGAGCGCGAGGGCAGGGCAAACTCCCCGCCTGGGGCAGTTCCAGCTTCCGTCTGCGGGTGATCGTGGGCGTGCCGGTGATGTACGCCGATCCGCGGCCCAGTCGAGCGACGACGAAATGAAGCCGCGAGTCACCGGAGCGTCGCAGCCTGGTGTCGAGACCATCACCGGCTTCGCTTCACAACTTCATTTGTGCCAGCAACTTATCGGAAGCGCCACGGCCGGCAGGCCTCGCCGGTCGCCCGGGAATGTCTCTTGCTCAGGTCAGAATCGCACAGGCTGATCTTTGAAGGAGACCGCGATGACCGCAGTTGATCGTGAAGTGCCAGTGGGTTCAACCTCGGGAGCGCCGCCACCGGCGTCAGCGCGCCAGGAGCCGCAGCAGGCCGGCTCGACAGGCGAGCGGCCGCACACGCGGCCGTGGCGAACGGAGGGAATGCCGAAGGGCGAACCGCCACCGCCGACGCCGCGGTGGATGCAGCTGGCGATCTGGATCGCCGCCTACCTGGCCGTCTTCGGCCTCCTGACGTTGCAGGATCGAATGGGCGGACCGCAACCGGTGGCCTACACCGAGTTCAAGAGCCAGGTGGCGCAGAAGAACGTTGGCGAGCTGTTTTCCAAGGGCGACTCCATCCAGGGTCGCCTGAAGAAGCCCGCGCCGCTTCCAGACGCCGCGGGTCGCACCTACCACCAGTTCACGACCGAGCGGCCGACATTCGCACATGACGACCTGCTGACAGAGTTGGCCGGGCAGGGAGCCGTCGTGCGCGCGACACCGCTGATCGAGCAACGCGGCTTCCTGGCGAACCTGGTGATCTCGGTCGCGCCATTTCTCTTGATGATTGCCTTCTACGCATGGATGTTCAAACGTCAGGGCGGCGCCGGCGGGATGGGCGGCCTGATGGGCGGCGGCAAGCGCAAACGGGTCGACCCTGAGACGGTACGGACGACGTTTGCGGATGTTGCCGGCATCGACGAAGTGAAAGCGGAGGTCAACGAGGTCGTGGACTTCCTCAGGGATCCCGGGAAGTACTCGCGCCTGGGTGCGCGCGCGCCCAAAGGCGTCCTGCTGTTCGGTGCCCCGGGCACGGGCAAGACGCTGCTCGCGCGCGCCACGGCCGGCGAGGCGAAGGTGCCGTTCTTCAGCGCCAGCGCCTCGGAGTTCATCGAAATGATCGTCGGCATGGGCGCCAGCCGCGTGCGCGAGCTGTTCGCCGAGGCGCGCAAGGTGGCGCCGTCGATCATCTTCATCGACGAGATCGACACGATCGGCCGCGCCCGCGCCGGCGCCATCGCGATGGCTGGCCACGACGAGCGCGAGCAGACCCTCAATCAGATCCTCACCGAGATGGACGGCTTCACGGGCAGCGAGGGTGTGATCGTGATGGCGGCCACCAACCGGCCGGACGTCCTCGATCCGGCGCTGCTTCGGCCCGGCCGGTTCGATCGGCAGATCATGGTGCATCCACCCGACCAGAAGGGGCGCGTGGCGGTCCTGAAAGTTCACACCCGCAGACTCCCGCTTGCCGCGGACGTCGACCTCGAGCGCCTCGCGTCGGCGACACCGGGCATGACGGGCGCGGACTTGGCCAACCTCGCGAACGAGGCGGCCCTGCTCGCCGCGCACCGCATGAAGACCACCGTCAGCCAGCGGGATCTTCTCGACGCGCTCGAAAAAGTCGAACTCGGGGCGGCCCGCAACGTGGTCATGCCCGAAGCCGAGCGACGGCGGACCGCCTACCACGAAGCCGGCCACGCGCTGCTCGGCATGCTGCAGCCGGGCGCCGATCCCGTGCGCAAAGTCTCGATCATTCCGCGCGGCCGCGCACTGGGCGTGACCTTGTCAACCCCGGACACGGATCGGTATGGCTACGACGCGACGTACCTCCGGGGACGCATCATCGGCGCGCTGGGCGGCATGGCGGCCGAGCAGGAAGTGTTCAACGTCGTGACCACGGGCGCCGAGTCGGACCTCGAGGCGGTCACGCGCATCGCGCGGTCCATGGTCGGCCGCTGGGGCATGTCGGAGCGCATTGGGCGACGCTCGGTCCTGCCGGCCGAAGGCGATCCGCGGATGGCGGGCATCTCGGGCGATCTGCTGAACGCCGTCGACGAGGAGGTCCGCCGCATCACGGAGGAGTGCTACGCGGAGGCCTGTCGGATGCTCAAGCAGAACCGCGCCAGACTCGACGCGATCGTGACGAAGTTGCTCGCATGCGAAACGCTGGACGAACCGGAGATCTACGCGGCGGCGGGGATCGCGCGCCCGGGTTCTGTGGCTCCGGCGACAGCGACCCGCGCTGTGCCCGCTGTCGCCGGAGGCGCCGGGCGATGACCCCGGACCGCATCGTGGGCGCGACGTGCACTCATCCGTTTCCGATCTACCCCCAGTTGGCCGACGTGCTGGCAAGGGCCCACGTCGAGAACCCAGACGCGCGCGACGCGACCGTCGCGCACGTCCTGGGCACGTGCGCCGGATACGCCTACGCCGACAGCGGCACCGTCTCGACAATGATGACGAGGGTGGGCCTCGGCCGCCACGTCTGCGTTCGAATCGCGCAGACCGTGGACGCCATGCTGATCTTCTCGACGGTGTACCTGGTTCAGAGCGAATGCGGCCGTGTCGTGATCGTCTGCTACCGCGGCACCGAGCCGGGACGGCTGGGCAACTGGCTGGCCGACGCAGACGTTGGTCGAGAGTCGAGCGGCCTTTCGCTGTCCGATGGCGCACTGACACTCAGGGTCCATGCCGGCTTTCGCCGGAACGTGCGCGCGACGATGTGGGTCGTGTTACAGGAACTGACGGCTGCGCTGCAGGGACGGTCGCTCGCCAAGCACGACGAGAAGGTCCCCCGGCCCCTCGAGGCGCTCTACGTGACGGGTCACAGTCTTGGCGGGGCGATGGCCACCCTGTTCGCGCTGACGGTGTGCGGGAACAGCGCCCACCAGTCGATTGCGGATCGGCTGCGGGCTGTGTACACGTTCGGGCAGCCGATGGTGCTCGCCGGGCCCATCCCCCCGGTGGCGGAGCGGATCGGTTCACGGGTGTTCCGTCACATCGTTCCGCGCGATCCGGTCCCCGCGCTCCCTCCGGCAGCGTACGGACCGTTTGAGCACGTTGGCCAAGAGTACCGGTTCGTCGCCGGCGCGTGGCAACGGTCGGAGGCTGCCGCCAAGCAGATGCGGAACCTGAGCGGCATTCCGCGATCGCTGATGGCCTTCTTCGCCACCGGGAAGCGTCGCCGGCCGGTCCGGTACTCGGTCGCGCACCATGCGCCTGACTTCTACATCTCCGCACTGCGTCCTCAGGGGCACGTGACGGAGTACGGCGACTGAGCGGCGGGCGGCCGCCGGCGACATCCTTTCGAGTCCCTCCCGGAACCGTGTAATCATCAGCCTGCTGGTGCGTTCAGACTGGTGAGGCGCGAGACGTGACCACAGCCAGCCTGC